>DASTSC010000260.1:0-2809 GCA_035760905.1 Candidatus Limnocylindrales bacterium
GATCGAGACCGGGACGAAGTCACCTGCGCGGGCGAGGTCGCTCGTCCGGCCGACGAGCTGCCAGGTGCGCCCGAAGATCCGCTCCCGCTCGCGTTCGAAGACGGCGGAATCGAGGTAGTCGGACGCGGGCAGGGTCGCGGCACGCGCGAGATCGAGCGGCGGCGGAGCGATGCTGGCCACGTTCCTCCAGGCTGGTCAGTTGCGGCGGGACGATCATCGCGACCCGATCCGGAGCATAATCGCCGCTCGCGAGGCACGGATTCGAGACGTGCTCGCGACAACCGACTGCTGCTTCTGAGGAGGAGACCATGCAGCGCCGATTCGGTGGGCTGATCATCGCCGCCGCCTTTGTCGCCGCCGCGTGCACCGGCGGCACACCCAGTCCCTCGGTCGCCCCGTCGAGCGCCGCGCCGGCGGCGTCCTCCGCGGCGCCGTCCACGGCCGCCAGCCCGTCCGCGGCGACGTCCCCGTCGGCGGCCGCCTCGGCCGAGCCGATCGCGGGCGGCCTGCTCGACAAGGTCCTCAAGGCCGGCACGCTCACGGTCTCGACGGACCCGAACTACGCGCCGCAATCGTTCCTCAAGCCGGACGGAACGTACGAGGGCTTCGACATCGACGTCGCCAATGAGATCGGCAAGCGGCTCGGCGTCCAGGTGAAGTTCGTAACCCCGGACTGGGACACGATCACCGCCGGCTCGTGGGGCGGCCGCTGGGACGTGAGCGTCGGCTCGATGACCATCACGGCCGATCGACAGAAGGTCCTCGACTTCAGCCCGCCCTACTACTACACGCCGGCCCAGATGGCGGCCAGCAAGTCGTCGGGCATCACGACGCTCGACGGCCTCGCCGGCAAGACGATCTGCGCCGGCAAGTCGACGACGTACCTCGACTGGCTCAACGGCAAGAAGCTCGACTTCGGGAGCCTCTCGCCGACGACGACGCCGCCGGCCGGGATCAAGACCGTGTCGCTCAAGACCGACCAGGACTGCCCCCAGGCCTGGGCGGCTCGCCGCAACGACTTCGAGGGCTGGCTGAGCGCGGCCCCGACCGTCCAGGACGCGATCGACAAGGGCCTGCCGGTCGTCAAGGTCGGCGATCCCGTCTATGCCGAGCCGCTCGCGGTAGCCATCGACAAGGGCGGCCCGACCGACACCGATTTCGTGCAGCGCGTGACGGACATCGTGAACGCGATGCACGCGGACGGCACGCTGACCCAGCTCTCGATGAAGTGGTACAAGCTCGACCTGACGCAGGCGCCCGCCGGCTGATCGGGCCCGCCGGACGCCGCCTGTTGCGACCGGGCGCGGAGAGCGTCCGGTCGCGGTTCTTGAGGGGAGGGGCCGATGAGCTGGGGCAGCACGGCGGCGCAGCAGTCGCCGCTCGATCAGCTGGCGATCCAGCAACCGGGCGCGATCGTCGCGCAGATCGCCGCGGCGCGGCGGCGGGCGAACCTCCGCTTCCGGCTGATCTTCGCGCTCACCTGGATCGTCGTCATCGGCGGCCTCGTGTACGCCGTCGGCTCAACCGGCACGGTGAACACGTCGATCCTCGACGAGTGGGCGCCGTACATCCTCGGCGGCGTCCCGATGACGATCTTCGTGTCGATCGTCTCGATCTTCGGCGCCGTCTTCTTCGCGATCCTCGGTGCGCTCGGGCGGCTGTCGCGGATCGCCCCGATCTACGCCCTCGCGACGCTCTACGTGTCGCTCGTCCGCGGCACCCCGCTCATCGTCCAGATCATCATCGTCTACCTCGGCCTGCCACAGCTCGGGATCGTCCTCGACCCGCTCGCCGGCGGGATCCTCGCCCTCTCGTTCAACTACGGCGCGTACATGACCGAGATCTTCCGGGCCGGCATCCAGGCCGTGCCGCGCGGCCAGATCGAGGCCGCCCAGTCGCTGGCGATGCCGCAGTCGCTCATCATGCGGCGGGTCGTCCTGCCGCAGGCGATCCGGATCGTCATCCCGGCGATCGGCAACGAGTTCATCTCGATGATCAAGGACAGCGCTCTAGTCTCGCTCGTCACGATCCAGGAGCTCTTCTGGCGCGCGGAGACCGTCGGCACGACCTACTTCCAGATGTTCACGACGTTGCTGCTCGCGGCGGGCGTCTACTGGGTCATGACGATCATCTTCAGCTTCTTCCAGGAGCGGCTCGAGCAGCGCATGCGCCAGAGCGAGGTGCGGCTGTGACGATCGAGGAGATCCCGGCTCGCGCCGGCGACCTTCGCGACCCGTTCGCCGCGCCCGGCGCGCTCACCCCGACGGGGGCCCAGCCGGTCGTGCGCGTCCTCGGTCTCGAGAAGTACTTCGGCTCGAACCACGTCCTGCGCGGCTGCACGCTCGAGGTCTATCCGTCGGAGACCGTCTGCCTCATCGGCCGATCGGGATCGGGCAAGTCGACGCTCCTGCGCTGCATCAACTTCCTCGAGGAGCCGACGGTCGGCGCGATCGAGGTCGACGGCAAGCGGGTCGAGGCCGATCCCCTCCATGCACGGAGCCGCCGCCACCTCGAGCAGATCCGGCAGATCCGGCTCAACGCCCAGATGGTCTTCCAGGACTTCAACGTCTTCCCCCACATGCGGGTCATCGACAACCTCATCGAGGCGCCGATCCGGGTGAAGCGCGTGCCCCGCGACCAGGCCGTGGCGACCGCCGAGAAGTACCTCACGAAGGTCGGCCTGTCCGACAAGCGCGACGAGTACCCGGCCCGGCTCTCGGGCGGCCAGAAGCAGCGGGTCGCGATCGCCCGGGCGCTCTCGATGGAGCCGAAGGTGCTCCTCTTCGACGAGCCGACCTCGGCCCTCGAC
>DASTSC010000261.1:0-4380 GCA_035760905.1 Candidatus Limnocylindrales bacterium
GTCGGGTGGACCCGGATCTCGCACGAGTCGAACATCTTCAGGCCGAGGATGTCGAAGTCGTGCGACGGCCCCGCACCCACGATCTCGGTGAAGGACGAGATGCCGATGCCCATCAGCTCGCCCTTCGCCCGCTTCTCGGCCTGCTCGCGGCGGAGGTCGTCGTAGCCGATGAGGTCCATCGCCTTGCGCAGCGCCGCCGGGTAGTTGCCGGAGTCGTACTCCCAGCCGGTCGGGGTCCTGTACGGGAACTGATCTGGCTGGATGAAGTTCTCCATCCGGACCTGCGCCGGGTCCTTGCCGATCTGATGGGCGAGGACGTCCACCATCCGCTCGATCGCATGGACGGCCTCGGTCACCCGGAACGAGCAGCGGTAGGCGACGCCTCCCGGCGGCTTGTTCGTGTAGACGCCGTCGACCTCGACGAACGCGTTCGGGAAGTCGTACGAGCCGGTGATGACGTTGAACAGCCCGGCCGGGAACTTCGAGGGGTCGGCCGCGGCGTCGGTGTAGCCGTGATCGGCGACCGTGCGGACCTTCAGGCCCGTGATCCGGCCGTCCTGCGTCGCGCCGAGCTCGGCGTGGATGTGGTAGTCGCGGGCGAACGAATCGGCCTGGAGGTTCTCCGAGCGGTCCTCGATCCACTTCACCGGCTTGCCGATGAGGAACGAGGCGGCGACGGCCAGGACGTAGCCCGGGTAGACGGGGACCTTGCCGCCAAAGCCGCCGCCGATGTCGTGGGTCTTGACCCGGATGTTCTGCTCCGAGATCGGCAGGCCGGCGCCGGCCGCGACGAGCGCGACGACGGTCCGGATCGCGTGGGGTGCCTGGCTGGTCATGTGGAGCGTCAGCTGCTGACGGACCGGGTTCCAGTCCGCGACGCAGCCGCACGTCTCGATCGAGGCGACGTGGATCCGGGGGATGTAGATGTCCTCGGCGAGCCGCACCTCGGCGGCCGCGAGCGCGGCGTCCGCCCTGGCGCTGTCGCCCGACTCCCAGTGCCAGATGTGGTTCGTCTGCTTGTCCTCGCCGCGGTCCGGCCGCAGGACCGGCGCGTCCTTCTCGAGGGCCTTGAACGGGTCGACGACGACCGGCAGCGGCTCGTACTCGACGTTCACCGCGGCGACGCCGTCGGCGGCCGCGTAGCGCGACGTCGCGACGACCGCCGCGACCTCCTGGGCCTGGTACATGACGGTGTCGGTCGGCAGCACCATCTGCTTGTCGCCCGCGAGTGTCGGCATCCAGTGGAGCCCGTAGCCCTCGAGGTCCTTGCCGGTGATCACGGCGAGGACGCCCGGGACCTTGAGCGCCTCGGACGAGTCGATCGAGACGATCTTCGCGTGGGCATAGGGCGAGCGGACGATGTCGAGCCAGAGCTGGCCCGGCAGGTTCACGTCGTCGATGTACTCGCCGGCGCCGCGGATGAAGCGGGCGTCCTCCTTGCGCTTGACGGAATGGCCCATGCCCCCGACCTCGGGGGTCGTCGTGGTCCGAACCTCGGTCATCGATCGACTCCCCTATGCCGCGGTCGCGTCGCCGGCGCCGCTCGTGTCCGTGGTCGCGGCCGCAGACACGGGCGCCGATTCCGCGGCCGACAGCTCGCCGGCCGCCTGCCGGATCGCCTTGACGATGTTCACGTAGCCCGTGCAGCGGCAGAGGTTGCCGCTGATCCCCTCGCGGATCTCCTGTTCGGACGGGTCGGGGTTGCGGGCCAGCAGCCACGATGCCTGCATGATCATCCCGGGGGTGCAGAACCCGCACTGGAGGCCGTGCTGATCGCGGAAGGCGGCCTGGAGCGGGTGGAGATCGGCGCCCGAGGCCATGCCCTCGATCGTCCTCACCTCGCGGCCGTCGGCCTGGACCGCGAGCATCGTGCAGCTCTTCATGCTCTCGCCGTCGACGAGCACCGTGCACGCGCCGCAGTTCGAGGTGTCGCAGCCGACGTGCGTGCCGGTCAGGCCGAAGACGTCGCGGAGGAGGTGGACGAGGAGGAGGCGCGGCTCGACGTCGGCCTCGCGGGCCTCGCCGTTGACCGTGACCCTGATGTGCTGCGTCGTCATCGTCGTCACCTACTCCGCCAGGGCTCGTTCGACCGCCGCGCGAAGCGCCCGCGAGGTCATCTCGGCCACCATCGCCCGCTTGTAGTCCGCCGGTCCATGGGAGTCGCTCACGGGCTCGCTCTGGCCGGCGGCCGCGAGCGCCGCTCGCCGGATCGTCTCGTCCGAGGGCTCGGCGCCGATCAGCGCCGCCTCCGCGTCGGTCGCCGCGAACGGCGTCGGACCGACCGCCGTGAGGCCGATCCCGGCGTCGGCGATCCGGCGGTCGCCGCCGAACCGGACCCGGACCGCCGCTCCGACCGTCGCGAAGTCGCCGGCCCGCCGCTCGAGCTTGCGATAGGCCCCGCCGCTCCCGGCCGCCCGGCGCGGGAACCGGACCTCGGTGAGGATCTCGGTTGGCTCGATCGCGGTCTGGAACGTGTCGACGAAGAAGTCGCGGGCGGCGATCGTCCGCTCCCCCGCGGCGCTCCGGCAGACGACCGACGCCCGCGCGGCGATGAGGACCGCCGGCCAGTCGGCCGACGGATCGGCGTGGGCGCAGGCGCCGCCGATCGTGCCCCAGTTCCGGACCTGGGGGTCGCCGATCCCGCCGGCCGCGTCGTGGATCATCGGGTACCGCCCGCCAACGGTCGGGTTCTCGAGGATCTGGCGATGGGTCGCCCGGCCCCCGATCCGGAGCTCGTCGTCGGTCTCGACGATGCCGTCGAGGCCGTCCACGTCACGGAGGTCGACGAGCAGCGCCGGTTGCGCGAGCCGGAGCTTGAGGAGCGGCAGGAGGCTGTAGCCGCCCGAGAGGACCTTCGCCTCCCCCTCGCGGTCGCGCAGCGTCGCGAGGGCGTCGTGCAGGCTCGCCGGCCGCACGTAGTCGAACTGAGCCGGGATCATCGCCGACCTGGCCTCCTCACCCCTGAACGGACGGTAACGGGGACGCTCGCATGCGAGCTCGTACCTCGATGGCCTGGCGATCCCGAGCCGGCCGCGGCGCGGGGACGGCGCCGGCGACGAACTCGGGATGGTGGTCGCAGCATGGCACGGCCTCCGGGACGGGTCAACGCGGGTTACGCGGCCCGGGCCGCGTCGGTTTCGTCCCGCGGCCGAGGCGGCGGCGACCAGGCGACGACGCCGACATGGGCGGGCTGCGACGGCAGGGTCCAGCCACCGTCGCGCTCGACCGCGCGCGCCTGCAGCTCGCGCAGGAACCGCTCGTGGCGCTCGCCGCCCGGCGCGACCCAGAGCTGGCGCTCGACCGACGCACGCAGGTCGTCGAGCGAGGGGTAGGCACGCGGCCGGCGCTCGAGCAGCGTCACGTCCGGGTCGGCGCCCCGGGCGCGCAGCAGCGCGACGAGATCGTCGAACGCCGGCAGCTCGATCCGCTCCTCGCCGTGGACGACGGGCCAGAACGGCGACGCGGCCGACGAGGGCGTCCGGTCGAGGAGGACGAACAGGCAGCAGCGCGACGTCCTGGCCTCCAGCTCGTCGACGAACGGTCCGATCCACTCGACGTCGTAGCCGAGGTGGGCGACGAGCGACACGTCCGGCTCGACGGACGCCGCGAGCCACTCCGTTCGCAACAGCGGCCAGCGGCCGGAGACGGTCCGGACGTTGGCGATTCCATGCGCCGCGGCGTCGGCCGCGAGCGCCTCGAGCATCGACGCCGAGGGGTCGAGGGCGACGACCTCTCGCGCCCGCCGCGCGAGCGGCAGGGCGTACCGTCCGGCGCCGGCCCCGACGTCGAGGACGACGTCGTCCTGGCGGACGTAACCGGCGATCCTCTCGAGGACCTCGTCGCCGCTCCGATTCGGGTCGTCCCGGAAGAGACGGCTGACGGGCGCGTAGAAGTCGACCCCGTCGGGGATTTCGCGGACCCGGTCGACCTGGTCGCGGTTCGCCCGGACCGTGGCCGCCCAGCGGGCGGCGAGGAGGTCGGCCGGGGTGTCCACGTCGGGGTTCGCGCCCTCGACCGCGGCCTCGCTCACGAGGTCGGGATGCGCCGCGAGATACGGTCCGAGGCCCCGATCGCCGATCAGGGCGTCCGACGTCCGGGCGGCCTCGAGGCCGGATCGCCGGATCGCGACCGGGTTCGGGCTGCCGTCGAGGCGATGGCGGGCGAGGCCGATCGGTCGGTCCGGGTCGGCGAAGGCTGCGTCCACGGCGGCCCGGATCGTCTCCGGACGGACGAGCGGTTGATCGGCCGGCAGGACGACGACGACGTCGAGCGTCCCGTCGGTCGCGAGGACGTCGAGCCCGAGCCGAACGCTCGACGAGAGGCCACGCTCGGGGGCGCGATTGCGGACCGACCCCGCCCCGCCCGGGGCGATCGCTTCCT
>DASTSC010000262.1:0-3390 GCA_035760905.1 Candidatus Limnocylindrales bacterium
TCGTCCAGGAACAGGACGGACACCGGCTCGACTGACGCGAGAAGCGTCTCGACCTCGACCCACCACCGACGGGTGGGTCGACAGACCCGCGGCTTCGTCGATCACGCGGCGACCGCGACCGGGCCGTGCGCCCCGGCGTACGCCTCGAGCCGCGCGAGCTCGTCGGCGTACAGCGGGCCGACGATCCGCCCGATGAACAGCCGGAGGAGGACGCCGCCGAGGCCCGGCTCGTCGAACACCGAATCGAACCGAACGACGCAGCCGCTTCCTGACGGCGCCACCGTGAAGGTCGTGACCACGCCGTCGCCGGTCTCGACCAGCCGGCGGCCGGGCTCGGGCTCGCTGATCGTCGCCGACATCCGGCGGTTTCGACCGCCCAGGGCGACCGTCCAGCTCGCCTCGGTGCCGGCGCCGACGCCGCCGTGCCGGATCTCGAGGTCGGAGAACGCCGGGGGCAGGAACCCGTCCGGGCGATGGTGCTCGCGGTAATCGGCGAGGCAGTGATAGGCGACCTGTGCCGGGACGGCCATCCGGCGTTCGGCGACGAACCTGCTCTTCATGGCTGTGCACCACTGCTCCGGGACGCGAGTGTACCGTTCGGTACATGTACCAGACGGTACACTTCCGTGGGATGAAGCGTCAAGAGCTCCTCGCCGCCGTGATCGCCGACCTCGCCGCCGAGGGGCTCGGTGACCGCTCCCTCCGGGACATCGCCGCGGCCGTCGGGACCAGCCACCGGATGCTGATCCACCACTTCGGCTCGCGGCACGGCCTCATGACCGCCGTCGTCGAGGCGATCGAGGAGGACCAGAAGCGGTTCATGGAATCGCTCGACGCGTCGTCGGGCGACATTCTCTCGGCGATGTGGCAGCGGCTCCGCGATCCGAGCCTCTGGCCGGCCGAGCGGCTGTTCTTCGAGTGCTACGCCCACGCGATCCAGGGCGAGGAGCCGTTCGCGGCGCTGCTGCCCGGCGCCGTGGACGACTGGGTCGACCGGACGGCCGCCCTCGACGCGACGCCCGACGTGCCATCGGCGCTGGTCCGCGCCCGTGCCCGCCTGGGCCTCGCGGTGTTCCGGGGGCTCCTGTTGGACCTCGTCGGGACGGAGGACGCAGGCGGGGTGGACGCCGCCTTCGAGGCCTACGCCGCGCTCGCCCTCCGAGCGACGGAGCCGACGCGCTCGGTCGCCCGGAGTCGTGCCGCCCCGAGGACTGGCAGCTAGGACGTCGCCGCGGTCGACGGCGTGCGCGGCCGCGTTCCCGCGAAGATCGCCATCGAGCCGACCGTCTCCATCTCGACTCCCTCGAACGACGTCTCGAGGATCTCGCGGAGACCCTCCTCGGTGTCGTCGAGGTTGTCGAAGGTCCCCCGTCGGTTGTTGACCTCGAGCATGCGGCGGGCCAACCGCCGGTGTCGGCCGGAGCGCCCGAGGATCGATGCGCCGAAGAGCACGCCGTCCGGTTCGAGGACGGCAGCCACGTTTGCGACGGCGGCGGCCTTGCAGGGAAGCGGTCCCGGCAGGCAGTGAAGAACGCCGTTGAGCGCGGCGGAGTCGAACGGTCCCGCGACGGGGAGGGGCTTGAGGACGTCCGCCTCGACGGTCGCGACGTCGAGGTGCCGCAACCGCCGGGACGCGTGACCGAGGACGTGCGGGTTGGGGTCGAGGAGCGTGACGGGGCTGCCGTCGGGGAGGCCCGCCCGGTCGAGGAAGTAGCCGGTGCCTGGGCCCACGTCGAGGTGTCGACCGCGAAGGTGCCGCCGATACCCCTCTTCGAGCCGGGCCGCCGGGCACCGCCACACCACCGGCGCGAGAAAGCCGAGGATCACGGGGTCGTACAGCCTGAGGAAGAGCGGCGTGTACTCGCGCTGGCCCTGGTATGCGGGATCGTCACGGTCCATGCGCTCGTGTCCTCCTCCTTCGCCACCGTACGACGGATCGGATGACGATGGACGCGCGACGCGGCAGGGTCAAGGCGGCGGGCGGTCAGCGGGTGGAGACCGCCGCGGGAGGACCCCGAGATCACGCGGTCGGCACGAGCCGAACGATCGGAAACCGGCGGGTCGTCGCCCTCGCATACCGCTCGTAGTCGGGCGACCGCTCGAGGATCCGCGCCCACCATGCCGACGCCTCGTCCTGCTCGAGCCGGACCGGGACGACGGGAGTCCGACGGCCACCGATCTCGACCTCGGCGCGGCCGCTCGCGATGAGGTTCAGGTGCCAGCCCGGGTCGCTCGCCGCGCCGTCGTTCGCAGCGACGATCACGAAGGCGTCGCCGTCGGGGAAGTACTGGAGGACGACGTCGCGCACCTGCCGTGTCCTGCGGCCGATCGTCGAAAGGACGAGCGCATGGACGCGGAAGCGATCCGCGAGGGAGCCACGCGTCCGTCGCATGAGCCAGACGCCCAGCCGCGACAGACGCCTGTCGAGCTGCCGGTGGACGAGCAGCCCGACCCGTTCGCTGCGCGAGAGGCCGCAGCGAGTCGGCGAAGTGTTCATGTCGCGCGTCGTCGCAGCCAGAAGACGCCGACGAACAGCATGAGGGCACTCATGAGCAGGCCGAGGGCGACGGCCGTGAGGTAGAGCGCCCGTTCCTGGTCGGGGTACAGCCCGAGGGCGACGACGACGAGGGCGACGATCAGCACCACGAAGGGCAGCCAGAACGTCGGCACCATCACCGCCACGATGAGCGCGCGCGGGGTGTTGGCCAGGTTGTCGGCGAGGTCGGCGCGGTTCTCAGGCGTGACGGAGAACACCGCGGTCATGACGACGAGGAAGCCGAGGGCGACGACAGCGCACACGAGCCAGAGCTCGTGCCCGACCGGACCGTAGCTGCCGATCACCACCGGGAGGAGGGCGGCGATCACGACCCAGATCGCGGTCGTGGCCACCCAGCGGACGTCATTGATCTCGCCTGCCTGGATGGCGCTGCCGCTGCGAACCGCGATCAACGCGCCGAAGCCCACGAACACGCCGCCGATCCCGGCGAGCTCGAGGAACAGGTCGGCGTCCAGCATCCCCGGCACCTCGCCCGATCAGCTCGGGACGAGCGTGTTCGCAAACACCTGCCAGGCGAGCGCCGACTTCGCGACGAGGCTGAGCGCGACGTAGACGTACTCGCCGAAGAGGTAGTCACGCCAGCGACCGATCCGGCGGTACTGGAGAACCATGTTGACCGCGAAGCAGTTGAAGAAGACGAAGAGCGACACGAAGATCAGGTAGACGAACGTCGGCGGCTCGGCCGACGAGCCGGGAGCCCACAGGTAGATCCCGATCGCGACCCACGGCACCGCCCCGGCGATGCAGCCGAAGACGAACGGCAGCCACCCCGGTCTGCCCGGCTCCTCGTAGTGCTCCTGGAGGAGGCCGAAGAGGATCATCGACGCGTTCAC
>DASTSC010000263.1:0-3499 GCA_035760905.1 Candidatus Limnocylindrales bacterium
ATGCGCTGCCCCTCGAGGATGCCCGGACGTTAAACGCGTACGGCACGCACAGCGGCATGAGCAAGGTCCTGATCATCAACCGCGAGACCGTTCCCGGACGCATCACGGTCATCCTCGTCGACGAGGCGCTCGGCTTCTGACCTCCCGCGCGATCGGCCGGTCGCTCGGTCGTCGACGTGCGATCCTGCCGACGTGCTTCACAGGGAGGGGCTGTGATCCAACCGCTCCGCCGGCCCGCGGCCAGGCTCGGAGCCACGGTCCTGCTCGTGACGGCCGCGCTCCTCCTCGTCGTGCCGCCGGCCCCGGGCGCGCTCGCGACCGACGGCGCCGGCTGGTCGGTCCTCGGCGAGTACCGGATCAGCCCGCGGCCGACGAGCCTCTCGAACCGGAGCCGCGAGCCGATCGTCGCGGCGAACCCGTTCGATCCCTCGCGCCTCGCCGTCGTCTACGCGAAGGGCCCGGGCGAGGACAGCCATCCCGTCATCCGGATCAGCCACGATGGCGGTCGGACCTGGCGCACCGCGGCCGGCCACCCGCGCGGTGGCGGCAGCCATCCGATGGTCGCCTGGGGCCCCGGACCGAAGCGGGGCAAGGCGCGCCTCTACTACGCGGCGATGGTCGGCTCCTCGAATCGTTACCACTTCGCGGTCAGCTACAGCAACGACGAGGGGACGACCTGGCATCTCGGGTTCGTCGCCGACCACACCCGCGGCTGGTTCGGTGGGATCGAGGACCTCGTCGTCGACACGAACCCGAGGAGCCCGAACTACGGCGTGGTCTACCTCGCCTACAACTGGCCGAAGGACCCGTCACGCGGCACCGGCCTCCGCGTCGTCGCCTCCGGCGACTACGGCCACACGTTCGCCGAGACCGAGGTCCCGAAGCTCGCCAGCCCGAGCGGCTACGGCGACTACTTCCGGATCTCCTACAAGCTCGCCACGGCGCCCGACGGCTCGGCCTACGTCGAGGGCTACCAGCTCGACCTGCGGGTCTGGGACATCAGCCATCCGTTCGCCAAGGGCGGGCTCTCGAACATCGGACGGATCGCCTTCGGGGTCGCCCGTCTCCGGTTCGATCGAGCCGCTCGAACGCTCAAGCACGGCCCGAACGTCCTCGCGACGACGCTCAAGCGCACCGCCTGGAACCTGGGTCGGACGCTCCAGGGCGTCAACGTCGGCTACGCGGACCCGCCGTGGGCGACGGGGCTGGGCGTGGACGCGAAGGGACGGGTCTACTTCGCGGTCCAGGGCAGCGGCCGGATCAGGATCGTCACGAGCGACGATCACGGCCGGACGTGGACGACGCGCTATCTGCCCCGAATGCACGCGATCAACGGCGTCGACCAGCGCTCGATCCGGCCCGATCTCGTGGTCGGGGACGGGTTCCTCGCCGTCCTCTTCCACACCGTCGACGCGTCCGGCACCAACCGCAGGGCGGGCAACGCCGTCGCGGTCAGCTTCGACCGTGGCCGCTCGTGGGTCGGTCCCCGGCTCGTCACGTCGAGCCGGTGGCGGATCAACCCGATCATCGCCACCTACAACGGCCCGGGCCTGCGTGATCGCGGCGCGGTCCTCGCCGGTGGGCGGACCATCTACTACGGCTACGGCGACGGCCGCGACGGGCTGTCGGCGGCGTTCGGGGCCCGGATCCGGGTCTCGGTCCCGGCGCCCGAACCGACCCCGACCCCGACCCCCAGCCCTACGCCGACCCCTTCTCCGACCCCGACGCCGACGCCCACGCCCACCCCGTCGGCCGGCTGACCGCCGTCAGGACAGATGCCGGCGCAGGAATGCAGTCTCGGTTCGGGCCGCGAGATCGAAGGTCGGGCTCGGGTGATAGAGGAGGCCGAAGTGGCCGCCGTCGAGCTCGAGGAGCTCGCCGCGGTCGCCGGCCGCCTCGTACGCGGCCAGCGCGATCGAGGGGACGGCGCCGGGCATCTCGTCGTCGTGCGCGACGAGGAAGAGCGCCGGTACCCGGAGCCGCCGCGCGGCCAGTACCGGCTCGTAGGGCTCCTCCGGTCCGCGCTCCGCGATCGTGACGTCGTTCGCCCAGCCGGTCCCGAACCGCGCGCCGTAGGCCATGAACCAGCGGAACGCGGTGAGCGGCGTGAGCGCCGAGGGCGCGTGGATCTGGTCGGGCGAGACGACCGGCAGCGGGCCGATCTCGCCGATCGGCTGGCAGAGCGTCCGCCGGGCGTACGCGCCCGCCATCGACCCGACGATCGCGCCGGTGGGATCGGACGGCGGCAGCGACGACCCGAGCGCCGGCACCTGGGCGACGAGGGCGCCGACGCGGCGGTCGAAGGCTGCCGCGATGAGCGCGCAGCCGGCGCTCAGGCTGTCGCCCCACACCGCCAGCCGGGAGGTGTCGACGTCGTCGAGGCCTGCGGCGAACGCGATCGCGTCGGCGTAGCCGATGGCCTGCGACCAGCGATCGATCCGCCGCCGAGGCGTGCCGTCGCTCCGGCCGAACCCGCGGTGGTCGTAGAGCAGCGCCGCGAGACCGGCGGCCCGGAACTCCTCGGCGTAGCGGTCGGCGACCATGCCGTCGATCGTGGCCGAGTAGCCGTGGGCCATGACGACGATCGGCGGCCGACGGTTGCAGTCGTCGGGCAGGAAGAGCCGACCGCGGAGCGTGGCGCCGAGCGAGACGAACTCAACCGGTCGTTCCATCGTCCCGCCTCGACTGCCAGAGGACGTTGACGATCTGCCAGCGGCCGTCGACGCGCGCGACGTGGAGGTAGTCGACGTACGGAACCGAACGGACGACGACGCTCGCCACGTCCCGGTACGCGTCGAGGATCTCGACCGTGAACTCCCGTGCGTGCCGACGGCCGCGGCCCGCCAGCGTCGCCTCCACCATCTCCGACGCGGTGAGCGAGTCGATCCCGCGGCCCGCATCCCGTCCGTCGGTCGCGACCGATCGTTTCGCGAGAGCGGGATGGAGGGCGCGGGCCATCCGGTCCGCGTCGCCGTCGAGCCAGGCCTCGATGTAGTCGGTCGCGACCGCGGCGACCGCGGCGCGATCCCGCGCGTCGATCTCGCTCACGTCGATGGACACTGGCCTGGCTCCTGCGCGGCTTCCGACCGAACGACCGTAGAGGCGATCCGGGACGGCCGCCATCCGCGATACCCCTCAATTCCCGGCCCGCTTGCCTCTTTGACCGTGTCGGGTGCCACGCACGTGAAGCTCACTGGCCGTGCTGCGAGACGTCCCTCGTCAACGTCGCGAACCGGGCGGCGGCCGCGGCGCGGGCCGACTTGCCGCTCAGCCCGAGCTTGACGTACGTGTTGGACAGGTGGCGCTCGACCGTCCGGACCGACAGGCCGAGGTCCCCGGCGATCTCGTCGTTCGAAGCGCCCTCGGCAACGAGCCGGAGGACCTCGATCTCCCGGGCCGAGAGGCCGGCCTGTGACGACGCGCCGGTTCCGGCCCCGGTCGGGCGGCCGGTGACGAACGCCGAGACACGCTCGACGAACTCCGGCCAGGCCGGCTCGCC
>DASTSC010000264.1:0-18915 GCA_035760905.1 Candidatus Limnocylindrales bacterium
GCACCGGCACGCCGTGCTCGATGACCCTGACCGGCGTCGAGCCGTTGTCCCACATGAGCGCGTTGAAGGCGGTGACGTGGACGAGCAGGACGTCGGGCTCGTCGGCGACGACGTGGCGCGTGTCGGTCGGGTGCTCGCGCGGCGGATCGTGCTCGACGTAGACGTGAGGCAGCCGGAGCTGCTCCTCGGACAGGACGTCGAACCGATCGGTCAGCCAGTTCTCGCGGGCCTGGCAGAGGATGACGTCGAGATCGAGGTGCCGGACGTCGTCCGCCGGCACCTCCACGATCGTCGGCGGCAGGTCGGGCCGCGTCGGCGCGCCGCCGTAGCGCGTCGGGCGACCCTCGCGAACCGGGACGTAGAGCGTGACGCCCGCCCAGGCGAGCGCCTCGAGGTAGGCGCCGTGGACGTGCCAGGTCAGTACGCGGAGGCGGTCCATGAGTCCTCCAGTGCGCTGCTCGGCGGGATCGCCGCGGCGGAGCGCTTCGCGCCATGCGGGATGTGGCCGAGGAGCGAGAGGCCCGCCTCGACGACGGCGGCCGGCTCGACGTCGAGACAGGGCAGCCCGATCGGGCAGTCGAACAGCCGGCAGGGGGCGCAGGCCGTCGGCTCGCGGAGCAGCACGGCCGGCGTGTCGCGCGGGCGCCACTCGGACTCACGGTCCGTCCCGGAGAAGAGACAGACGACCGGCGTCCGGACGGCGTCGGCGAGGTGAAGCGGCGCCGAGTGCGACGTGACGACGAGCCGGGCGGCGCGGATGACCGCGGCCCACTCGGGGATCGACGTCTCGCCGGCGAGCGAGCGTGCCCGTGGCGCCGCGGCGAGGATCCGCGCGGCGTCCTCGAGATCGCGATCGCCTCCGACGACCACGATCGGCCAGCCGAGGGCACTTGCGAGCTCCGCCGCAACGAGCCCGTAGCGGGCGGCCGGGTAGCGCCGGGCGCGCGCGCTCGCCCCCGGAGCGATCGCCACGAAGGGTTCGTCCGGGGCGACGCCCACCCGTGCGAGAAGACGGGAAGCCCTCGCCGCCGCACCCGGCTCGATCCTCACCGCCAGCCGCCGATCTGGCGCCGGGATCCCGAGCCCCTCGACGAGCCGCAGGTTGCGATCGACCTGGTGGCTGCCGTCGGGAGCGGGCGCGACGGGGTGGCTCAGGACCGATCCGCCGAAGTCCGCGGCCTGCCCGACCCGGACGGGGATCCCCGCGAGGTAGCAGGCGAAAGCCGGCGGGAAGACGCTCTGGGAGAAGCTCGTGAAGACGAACGCGGCGTCGAACCGGCCGCTCTCGAGGCGGCGGACCAGCGCGAGCTCGCGCTCGGGATCGAAGCGGAGCCCGCCGACGTCCTGCCAGGCGACGCGCGCCTCGATCGTGTCGTCCACCCCGGGCAGGAGCGCGGCCGCTCTCCGACCGGCCGGAGAGCAGAGGAGGGTGAGGGCTGCGCGCGGCGCGGACGCCCGGATCGCCCGCAGCGCCGGGCCGGTCATGACGACGTCGCCGATGTTGTCCAAACGCACCACGAGCAGCCGGCGCGCGCTCGACAGGTCGAGCTGCGGAACCGCCGGCCGGTGCACGAGATCCAGCACGCGGCCTCCAGCCTGAGGGGCCGGCCGGGGACGCGGCACGGCCGTGGGACGAGTGTCCGACTGCTCGCTTGCGCTTGTCGCGGAGGAGGAGTGGGCCCCGTTACAGCGGTGTCGCAGGGCGATTGCCGCGCGACAAGCGATGCTCGCCGGTCGCGTCAGCGCCCCGACAAGATCGGCACGCCCGCGGTCGCTCGAGGACGAGGAGCTCGCGCGGCCGCAGGTCGGACCCGTTACAGGGCCTGATCAGGGGCCTCGGTCACGAAAGGCGCTCCCGTGACACCATGGCCGGGTTGACCCGGCACGCGTCGGGCCGGAGCAGGCGCCGGCATGGCAGGAGGCTCGCCGATGGCGGAACCATCGAAGCGCTCGACACGCAGCCGCGGGCGACGGCCGGCGAGCAGGCCGGCACCGGCGGGTGGCACCCCGGACGAGGCGGTCGCGACTCCGCGTGACGAGTCGAAGGCCCGCGAGGTCGCCGCAGGGCCGTCGAGCGCGACGACGGGCCGCCGTCGGGTGGAGCGCCCGACCGCCAGCCCGAACGCCGGCGACGTGACCGCTCCGAGCAGCGGCTCGCGAAGCGGACCGACCGGATCGTCGAGCGGTCGCGGCGCGGCCGCGGGCGGGAGCGCAGGCGCGGGGCGGACCACGCCGCGCGGTTCGGATGGCTCGACGACGGCGGCACCGACGATGCCGGGTCCGACGGGCCCGGCCCAGTCGACGGAGCTCGTCGGTGACCCCGGCGCGCCCGTCGCGGCACCGGTCGACGCGGCCCCGGTCGTCGCGGCCCCCGTCGGCAGGGCCGAGGTCGTCGACGATGACGAACGGGCCGAGGCGAACGAAGGCCCGTTCCCGACGCCGGGTGGCGGGGGAACGGGCCCGATCGATCCCATCTACGACGTCGAGCGGGTCGAGCGAGCGCTCGCCCGTCGGGTCGCGCGACGGTCAGGAGCCTGACGGCGACGCGCTGATCCCGACGCTCGGCGAGGCACCCAGCGAGGCGCTCGGGAGCTCGCTCGGCAGCGGGCTCGGCGACGGCGGCGCCGACGCCGGCGCCGAGACGCACGGCGACGGGGCGGTCACCTGGCTGGGCAGCGCCGAGGCGCTCGGCATCGCCGACGCGCTCGGGAGCGGAGGCGCGCTCGTCAGCCCGGACGCCTCGGGGGATTCGCTCGAGAGGCCGGACACGGATGCCGACGGCGCCTCGCTCGTCATCGCGGAGGCGCTCGGGAGCGGCGATTCGGGCGTCATCGCGCTCGCCGAGGCGAGCGGCGACGGGCACGGCTCCGGGCACGGGCTCGCCGACTCGCTCGCCATCGGCGACGCGCTCGTCAGGGGCGAGGCGCTCGTGACGGCCGACGCGACGGATGAAGCGCCCGGCAGCCCGGACGCCTCGGGCGATTCGCTCGAGAGGCCGGACACGGACGCCGCCGGCGACTCGCTCGTCATCGCCGAGGCGCTCGGCAGAGGCGATTCACTGGCCATCGCGCTGGCCGACGCGAGCGGCGACGGGCAGGCGGTTTCGCTCGGCGAGGGGCTGACCGAGGGACTCGAGGCGGTGAGGGGCGGGATCGAGACCGATGGGGATGCGCCGCCAGTGCAGCCGGCGACGGCCGCGAGGCAGAGAACCGCGGCCGCGGCGAGAAGCTTCATCAGGGCTGACTCCTGTTCGTGGGGTGGGGACCGGGACGCGACCGCGCCTGGTGACGTCCTTGGGCGCCGCCGACCGTAGGGTCCCGTTCGTGCGTCCCGCGTCACGCCCGGTCGGCCGTCGGTTGCAGTCGGATCGCAGCCACGAGGAACCCCCGCCGGCCGAGGCCGACGGGGGTTCGGAGTCGCGTCGTTCGGGCCGCCGTCGGCGGCCCTGTCGTCAGGCGGTCGCCATCGCCTCGGACGTCTCCTCGTCGGGGGTGGCCTCGGCCGTGCCCTCGACGTCGAGGAGGTAGCCGATGCCCTGGAAGGTCTTGATCCGGCCCGGCTCGCCCGGCTTCGCGCCGAGCTTGCGGCGGACGCGGCTGACCCAGACGCGGAGGTACTGGAGGTCGTCGCGGTACTCGGGGCCCCAGACCTTCGTCAGGAGCTCGGTGTGGAGGACGACCTTGCCGGCGTTGGCGGCGAGGTGCTGGAGGAGGAGCCACTCGGTCCGGCTGAGCTGGACGAGCTCGCCGTTGCGGGTGACCATCCGCCGCTCGAGGTCGATCTCGACGTCGTCGAAGCGGACGATGCCGGCGCCCGGGGCGGCGCCGCTCGACCGACGGAGGACCGCCCGGACGCGTGCGGCGAGCTCGTCGGGGTGGAACGGCTTGGCGACGTAGTCGTCTGCGCCGAGGTCCAGGCCCTTGGCCTTGTCGGCCGTCGAGCCCTTCGCGGTGAGGAGGATGACCGGAACGGGCCGCCGCTCGCGGAGCTGGCGCATCACCTCGATGCCGTCGAGGTCGGGCATGACGATGTCGAGGAGGACGATGTCGGGCCGATACTCCTCGGCCTTTGCGAGCGCGTCCTCGCCACCGTTTGCGCTGACGACGCGGAAGCCCTCCTCGGACAGGGCGATCGAGACGAGCTTCGTGATGCGCGGCTCGTCGTCGGCGACGAGCACGAGCGGCTGGGTGCTCATGTGCTACCTCCCGGGCGGGTCGGCCAGTCGGCCGCGCGCCTTGTGGTTTCCTCGCAGGTTCGCCGGGACGTCCGGCGAGGGCACGATGCCCGTTACCTCGTGGCGGAAGCACCGAACGCGGTCGCGATATGTATTGCACGGACATTGCAGAACGGCCGAAACCGTATCAGGACGGGCCGGAGCCATAACAGAACGAGCCTGAACCGTTACAGGAATGGCTTCCGGCATAACAGCCCGGGCGGCGCACCGTTGCTCCGGCCCCCGACCGCGCTGCACGGTTTGCGCCACCCCGGCGCATTCACGCCGCGTTCACGGTCGTTCCCCGGAGCCGTAATCCCCGCTGCCTACGGTCTCGATGCACCCGAACGCATGGGGCAGGCTCGGGCGACTCGACTGCAGCCGCTCGGGCTGACCGAGCCGGTCGCCACGGGCCCGCCCCGCCACCACCCGCGCCCACATGGAGATCCTGATGGCCCGCGTCACCGATCGACCGCCCTTCACCTGTGCCTCGTGCGAGGCCCCGATCGTCGGGCCGCCGGTGATCCACGTCGGCGTCGCGTTCTGCTGCGCCGGCTGTGTCGCCGGCGGCCCGTGCCTGTGCTCGTACGACGAGGAGACACGTTCCGATGACCAGCTCGACCGCGCCGCTCGCCAGGGCGACCCGATCCAGCCCGCCCGTGTCGCGCGCCATCCCGTCGCGCCCCTCCAGCCGGTCGTGGCCGATGACCAGCGAGGCCTGGTCCCGGCTCGTCGATGACGTCGCGGCGCTCCGGCGCGACGTTGCCGTTGCCGCCGGTGACCCGGTCGAGCCGGGCGTCGTGCACGTCCCCGCGTTCCAGGCCGCGCGCCGACTCGTGACGCTCGAGGCCGTCCTCGCGGAGGCGCGGGTCACGGACGATCCCGGGCCGGCGATCATCGGCCGGCGGGTCACGCTCGTCGAGGACGATGGGGCGCGTCTCTCGTACGCGCTCGTCTTCCCGGGTGACGGCGATCCGCTCCTCGGCTGGCTCTCGGTCGAGTCGCCACTCGGGGCCGCGGTCGTCGGCGCCCGTGCCGGCGACGTCGTCGCGGTCGAGGCGCCGGTCGGCCGGCGTCACGTCACGGTCCTCGCCGTCGAGTGACCGCTCCGTTCGGATGACCGGCCCTATTCTCCGCGCGTGAAGACGGCAGCGGAGCCGCGTTCCGAATCGATCTCGCCCCTGGCCCTCGCCGCCCTCGCCGGCCTCGCCGAGGCGACGACCGCGCGCGACGTCGTCGACCGGCTCGGTGCGGCGGGCGCCCTCGTGGAGCCGGGGGCGGCGGAGGACGCCCTTCGCGAGCTCGTCGCGCTCGGGCTCGCACGAGTGGCCCGGGTCGGTTCGGACGGACCCGAGTTCGTGCCGACGAGTCTCGGCCGCCAGGCGCTCGCGCGCGGCTTCGTGGGCGGGTCGACATCGGCCCTCGAGGAGCTCGAGCGGCTGCGGACGGACCTCCTCTCGACGATCGCCCACGAGCTTCGCACGCCACTCACGGCGGTCCGGACCGTGCTCGGACTCCTTCGCGATCCCGCCAGTCGGCCCACCGAGGAGCAGCGCTCGGCGATGCTCGAGACCGCCGAGCGCAACGCCGAGCGGATGCAGCGGCTCGTCGGCGAGATCCTCGACCTGGCCCGGTTTCGGTCGGGCAGCATCCGGCTCCAGCTGCGGGCGTTCGACGCGTCCGAGCTGGCGGAATCCGCCGCGGCCGCGATCCGCCCACTCGCGCTTCGCCGTGGCCAGCATCTCGACGTCTCGACGCCGGCGGGAGGCGGACCGGTCGTCTACGGCGACCACCGCCGGCTCGAGCAGGCGCTTCTCAACCTCGCCTCGAATGCCCAGCGCTTCGCGCCGGACGGCGGCAGCATCGGGATCGGCGTCGCGCCCGGTGCCGCCGAGGGCAGCGTCGCCTGGGCCGTCTCCGACGACGGGCCCGGCATCCCGCTGGCCGACCAGGCCCGGCTGTTCGAGCGGTTCTTCGTCGGTCGAGGCGACGAGAACGCGGCGCGCGAGGGAGTCGGTCTGGGACTGCCGACCGCGCTCGCGATCGCCCAGGCGCACGGCGGGACGATCGAGGTCCGGAGCGCGCCCGGGGAGGGCAGCACGTTCGAGCTCGTCGTTCCCCTCCGGGGTCCGGACGGGGAGGGCGACGAATGAAGATCCTCGTCGTCGACGACGAACCGGACGTCATCGATTCGGTTCGCCTCGGCTTCACCCTCCAGTGGCGCGACGTCGACGTCCTCGGCGCGACGGCCGGGGAGGAGGGCCTCGACGTCGTCGAGCGCGAGCATCCGGACATCGTCCTGCTCGACGTCGGGCTGCCCGACGTCGACGGTTTCGAGGTCCTCCGCCGGGTCCGCGCCTTCTCGGACGTCCCGGTCGTCATGCTCACCGCCCGGGACGACGCGATGGACAAGGTCCGCGGCCTCGAGCTCGGCGCCGACGACTACGTGACCAAGCCGTTCAATCACCTCGAGCTGATGGCGCGGGTGAAGGCGGTCCTGCGCCGGGTCGAGATGCCCGTCCCGACGAGCCGGGCACCGTCGTTCCGATCGGGCGAGCTCGAGGTCGACTTCGGCCGCCAGGAGGCGCGACTCGGCGGGGAGCGGCTCGACCTGACGCCGACCGAGTACAAGCTGCTCTATCACCTCGTCCGCAATGCCGGCCACGTCCTGCCGCACGGGACGCTCCTCGCCAAGGTCTGGGGGCGCGAGTACGTGGACGAGGTCGATTACGTCCGGGTCTACATCCGCCGCCTCCGCGACAAGCTCGGCGACGACCCCGAGGCGCCGCGCTACATCCGGACGGAACGCGGCCTCGGCTACCGCTTCATCGCTCCCTGACGGAAGGTCCCGCCGCCGTTCACGCCCCGTTCACGCGCGTTTCGGAGCCCCTTCAACGGCTCGGCGTACGGTTCGGGTGGCGACCGCCGCGGTCGCGGAAAGGATGGTCGAGATGGGACGTCGACAGCGCCGAGAGGCCATCGTGCACCGGCTCGTGACGCCACCCCGGCACTCGCTCCGGCGAGGGCTCGAGCGGGTTCGCCGGGCACCGATCGTCGGGATGCTCCGTCATCCGCCGATGCACCTCCTCGAGCGCCGTCTTCGGCAGCCCCTTGCGACCCGTCGCCCGATCCCCGGAGACGGCTGATGTTCCGGATCGTCATCGGCTACGACGGCTCGGCCCAGGCCGACGACGCCGTCGCCCTCGTCGGCTCGGTTCCGTGGCCGGACGGCCTCGCCGTCCGGCTCGTGACCGCCGTTCCCGACGCGGCCGCCGTGCGAAGCGCGTGGGGCCGGGCGATCGTCGGACCGGCCGCGAGCCTCACCCATGAGCTGGAGGTGGCCGCCCGGACAGAGCTCGACACGGCCGTCGGACGGCTCGTCGCCGCGGGCGTCGATGCGACCGGTGCGACGCGCCTCGGTCGACCGGCCGACGTCGTCGTCGACGAGGTCCGGGCGTTCGGCGCCGATCTCGTCGCCCTCGGCACGCGGGGTCGGGGGCAGGCGGCGGCAGCGCTCCTCGGATCGGTCTCGTCGGAGATCCTCGATCGGATGCCCTGCCCCGTCCTCGTCGCGCGGCGGCCGACGGTCGATGCGGTCGTCGTCGGCACGGACGGCTCGGCGACGGCGACGGCCGCGGTCGAGCTCGCCGGCCGGTTGCCGGTCGCGCGGCAGGTCCCGGTCGTCGCGGTCGCGGTCGCGTCGTTCGTCGATCCTCTGCTCGGCCTGCCACCGGCGGCCTCGGCGGCCGTCATCGAATGGCACCTCGAGGCACGCGCTGCCGCTGAGCGCGCGTTCTCGGAGGCCGCGTCGGAGGCCGCCCGCCACCTGCGGGGGCTCGGCGTCGCGGCAGAGTCGGAGCTCCGATCGGGCGACCCCGCGACCGAGCTCGCCGATGCCGCCGCGTCGCTCGGCTCGAGCCCGCTCATCGTCGTCGGGTCGCGCGGGCGAACGGGGATCGCGCGGCTCGTCCTCGGCAGCGTCGCCCGAGCCCTCGTGACACGCGCCGGGGCGTCCGTCCTCGTCGTCGGCGAGCGCCCGTCCGCGGCGTAGCCCACGGCGATCGACAGCCCGCGTTCACGTTGCGTTCACGAGCTTCCACCCGGCTGTTCGCCCGCGCCCCTCAGGCTGGACCCGTCCGGTTCCGGCGGCCCGGCGGGGCCGCAACCGGCGTCCGATCAGACGGAGCGACAGATGACACAGCAGGCAATCCACCCCGCCGCAGCGGAGACCGCCGGCGCGCGGGCGATCGCCGCCGCGGGCGAGCAGTTCGGCGCGGCCGCCGACCACCTCGGGCTCGATCCCGGCATCCGCGCCGTCCTCGGCGTCCCCCAGCGCGAGTGGACCGTCCACTTCCCGGTCAAGCGAGACGATGGCTCGGTCGTGGTCTTCACCGGCTACCGGGTCCAGCACAACGTCGCCCGCGGGCCGGCCAAGGGCGGGATCCGGTTCCACCCGGAGACGGACCTCGACGAGGTTCGCGCGCTGGCGATGTGGATGACCTGGAAGTGCGCCCTCGTCGATGTCCCGTTCGGCGGGGCGAAGGGCGGCGTCGCCTGCGACCCGACCTCGATGAGCGCGAAGGAGCTCGAGGCGCTCACGCGGCGCTTCGCGACCGAGCTCGAGGGGATCATCGGGCCCGAGTCGGACATCCCCGCCCCGGACGTCGGGACGAACGCCCAGACGATGGCCTGGATCATGGACACGGTCTCGATGCACCGCGGCTACAGCGTTCCGGGAGTCGTCACCGGCAAGCCGACCGCGATCGGCGGTTCCGCGGGCCGCGCCGACGCAACCGGTCGGGGCGTCCTCGAGACGATCCGCCGGACGGCCGAGCGGATCGGGTTCGATCTCGACGGCGCCAGCGTCGCCGTGCAGGGCTACGGCAATGTCGGCGAGGCCGCCGCGCGGCTCCTCCACGAGGCGGGCGCACGGGTGGTCGCGATCACGGACGTCCGTGGCGGCGTCACCGACCCGGCCGGGCTGGACGTTCCGGCGCTGCGCCGCCATTTCGGGGAGCACGGCACGGTCGCCGGCGCGCCGGGCACGACCCCGATCGACAACGACGGGCTGTTCGGGCTCGACGTCGACGTGCTCGTCCTCGCCGCGCTCGAGGGCCAGATCACGGCCGCCAACGCCGGCGTCGTGCGGGCGCGCATCCTCGCCGAGGCCGCGAACGGCCCGGTGACGCCGGACGCCGACCCGATCCTCGCCGCGAACGGGGTCCTCGTGATCCCCGACATCCTCTGCAACGCCGGCGGCGTCATCGTCAGCTACTTCGAGTGGGCCCAGAACCGGGCCTCGCTCGCGTGGCCGGTCGACGAGGTCAACGATCGACTTCGCCGCCAGATCCTCGCCGCCACCGACACCGTCTGGGCGCGGGCCGAGGCGGATGGGATCCGGCCACGGCTGGCGGCCCATTCGATCGCCGTCGAGCGCGTCGCCGAGGCGACGCGGCTCCGCGGCCTCTATCCGTAATCGCCGCGACCGTTGGAGCACGCGCTTCGAACCGATCCGGCGTAGCCTTTCGAGCGACAAGCATCCCGTCGCCGGGCCCGGGTGCGCCCGATCGGAGACTCCGCGTCGTCATGACCTTCGACGAGTTCAAGCACCAGCTGCCGGACATCGATCCGGCCGAGACCGAGGAATGGATCGACTCGCTCGACCAGGTCATCGACCAGGCCGGCGAGAACCGGGCCCGCTTCCTCATGTACAAGATCCTCAAGCGGGCCCGCCAGCGCCATGTCGGGCTGCCGCCGCTGACGCAGACCCGGTACATCAACACGATCAGCCCGGAGCAGGAGCCGTTCTTCCCGGGCGACGAGGAGCTGGAGCGGCGGATCCGGCGGCTCATCCGCTGGAACGCGGTCGCGATGGTCCTGCGGGCGAACAGCGCCTACAGCGGGATCGGCGGCCACCTCTCGACGTACGCCAGCTCGGCCAGCCTCTATGAGGTCGGCTTCAACTGGTTCTTCCGGGGCAAGGACGCGCCCGGCGGCGGCGACCACATCTACTACCAGGGCCACGCCGCGCCCGGGATGTACGCGCGCGCGTTCCTCGAAGGCCGCTTCAGCGAGGACCAGCTCGACCACTTCCGGCGCGAGAGCGTCCCGGGCCAGGGCCTCTCGAGCTACCCCCACCCCCGGCTCATGCCCGATTTCTGGGAGTACCCGACGGTCTCGATGGGCATCGGCCCGATCTCTGCCGTCTACCAGGCCCGGTTCGACCGCTATCTCCTCAACCGCGGCATCAAGGACACGAGCAACCAGCGCGTCTGGGCCTTCCTCGGCGACGGCGAGATGGACGAGCCGGAGGCGCTCGCGGGGCTCAGCCTCGCGGCGCGCGAGGGCCTCGACAACCTGACCTTCGTCGTCAACTGCAACCTCCAGCGGCTCGACGGCCCGGTCCGCGGCAACGGCAAGATCATCCAGGAGCTCGAGGGTCTCTTCCGCGGTGCCGGCTGGAACGTGATCAAGGTCATCTGGGGCCGCGAGTGGGACGAGCTGCTCGCGCGCGACACGGACGGCGTCCTCGTCGAGAAGATGAACAACACCCTCGACGGCGAGTTCCAGAAGTACACGGTCGCGGGCGGCGCCTACATCCGGGAGCACTTCTTCGGGCCCGACCCCCGCCTCCGACGGCTCGTCGAGCACCTCTCGGACGACGACCTCGCCAGGCTCCGCCGGGGCGGTCACGATTACCGCAAGCTCTACGGCGCCTACAAGCTCGCGACCGAGTACACCGGTGCGCCGACGGTCATCCTCGCCAAGACGATCAAGGGCTGGACGCTCGGCCCCGGCGTCGAGGCCCGCAACGTCACCCACCAGGCCAAGAAGCTGTCCGAGGCCGAGCTGAAGATCTTCCGCGACCGGCTCGAGCTGCCGATCCCGGATGCGAAGCTCAAGGACGCACCCTACTACCACCCGGGCCCGGACTCGGAGGAGGTCGAGTACCTCATGGAGCGCCGCAAGGCGCTCGGCGGGCCGCTGCCGCGGCGCGTCGTCCGGTCGGGCCCGCTGCCCGCGCCGCGACCCCAGGTCGACGCGGAGTTCCCGTCGGGCTCGTCGACACCGGTCTCCACGACCATGGTCTTCACCCGGCTCCTGCGGAACCTCATCCGCGACCCCGAGCTCGGCCCGCGGATCGTCCCGATCATCCCCGACGAGGCGCGGACGTTCGGCATGGACCCGCTCTTCAAGGAGGTCGGGATCTACGCCGCGCTCGGCCAGCGCTACGAGCCGGTCGACTCGGACCTCGTCCTCAGCTACCGCGAGGCGACGGACGGCCAGGTCCTCGAGGAGGGGATCACCGAGGCCGGCTCGATGGCGAGCTTCACGGCCGCCGGGACGAGCTATGCCACGAACGGCGTGGCGATGGTCCCCTTCTACATCTTCTACTCGATGTTCGGCTTCCAGCGGACCGGCGACCAGATCTGGGCCTTCGGTGACGCCCGGGCCCGCGGCTTCATGCTCGGCGGAACCGCCGGCCGGACGACGCTGACCGGCGAGGGCCTGCAGCACGACGACGGCCACTCGCACGTGCTCGCCTCGACGATCCCGAACATCCGGGCCTACGACCCGGCCTTCGCCTACGAGCTGGCGGCGATCGTCCGCGAGGGCATCGAGCGGATGTACGGCCGCGGCGAGGACGTCTTCTACTACGTCACGCTCTACAACGAGAACTATGCCCAGCCGCCGAAGCCCGACGGTGTCGACGAGGGCATCATCCGGGGCATCTACCGCCTCCGGGAGGCGCCGGCGATCGAGAAGCCCGCGGGGCTCGTCCGGCTCGTCGGGTCGGGCTCGATCCTCAACCAGGTCGTGGCCGCCCAGGGGCTCCTCGCCGAGAAGCTCGGCGTCGCGGCCGAGGTCTACTCGGCGCCGTCGTTCCAGCTCCTCCGCCGCGACGCGCTCGAGGTCGAGCGCTGGAACCGGCTCCACCCGGATCGCAAGGCGAAGGTCCCGTACGTCGCGGAAGTCCTGCCGGCTGACGGCCGTCCGATCGTCGCCGCGACAGACTGGATGCGCGCGGTCCCCGACATGGTCAGCCGCTGGCTGCCGTCCTACTACGTGTCGCTCGGCACCGACGGCTTCGGCCGGAGCGACACCCGCGAGGCGCTCCGGGCCTTCTTCGAGATCGACCCGCCCTCGATCGCGGCCGCGGCGATCGCCGAGCTCGCTCGTTGCGGCGACGTGCCGGCGAAGCAGGCGGCGAAGGCGATCCGCGACCTCGGGCTCGACCCCGACAAGCTCGACCCGATGGCGGTCTAGCGGAGGCGAGAACCCGGCGGGCCGGGCCAGCCGCGCGATGCGTCTGCAACGTTCGGGCCGAACGGCCGATCTCCGCAGAGAGGGCAGGGTCGTATGCTCGCCTGACGTCACACGGCCACGTCGGCCGGTCGGGGGAGGCTTCGTCGAATGATCCGGAGGCGGCTGATCGGGACGTCGGCTGCCGGCACCGCGCGCGAGGCGGGCGGAAGACCGCTGCGGATCGCCCAGGTCGCGCCGCCGTTCGAACGAGTGCCGCCCGTCGCCTACGGCGGCACCGAGCGGATCGTCCACGCCCTCGCCGTCGAGCTCACCCGCCGCGGTCACGAGGTGACGACGTTCGCAAGCGGCGATTCGGTCGTGCCCGGCCGGCTCATCCCGGTCGTGCCCCACGCCCTCCGTCCGAGCGGCTACGGCGGCGACCCGTGGCCGTACTACGTGGCCGAGGTCCTCGACGTCCTCGCCCGCCAGGAGGAGTTCGACGTCATCCACGTCCACCTCGAATGGGCGAACGTCCTCCTCGCCCGGGCCGCGGAGACGCCCGTGGTCGGGACGTTTCACGGCCGGATCGACGCGCCGGCCGGCCCCGACATCCTTCGCCACGACGTCGGCGGGATGGTCGCGATCAGCCGGGCCCACGCCAGGACCTACCCCGACATGCACTGGGCCGGCGTCGTCCACAACGGTCTCGACCTGTCGGCGGCACCGTTCGAGGACCGCCGCTCGAACGATCTCGTGTTCGTCGGGCGGGTCGCGCCCGAGAAGGGGATCGTCGATGCGATCGAGGTCGCGCGGCTCGCCGGGCGGCGCCTCCGGATCGCCGCGAAGGTCGGCACGAAGCCCGACGAGCGGGCGTACTACGAGGAGGTCTTCCGGCCGGCCCTCGCCGCATCGGACGCCGAGTACCTCGGCGAGCTCTCCGCGGCCGACCGCGATGCCCTCCTCGCCTCCGCCCACGCCGTCGTCATGCCCGGCTCGTGGCCGGAGCCGTTCGGCCTCGTGGCGATCGAATCGCTCGCTTGCGGCACGCCGGTGATCGCCAGGCGGGTGGGCGCGCTGCCCGAGATCGTGCGCGAGGGCATCGACGGCTTCTTCGGCGACGATCCGGCCCAGCTCGCGTTCCACGTCGACCGTGTCGACGGACTCGATCGGCTGGCGATCCGACGATCGGTGATGGAGCGTTTCTCGGCCGAACGGATGACCGATGCGTACGAGCGCATCTACCGCCAGCAGCTCGAGCGCGGGGCCACGCCTGAGCGCCAGGGCGCGAGACAGCTCGTCCCGATCGCGGTGAACGCGGAGCCGGCCGGCATCGACGAGGTCGCGCTCGAACCGCGTGGACTCGACGGCGAACCGCCCGTTCGCCTGCCGTCAGGCAGAGTCGCGACGCTCGACCCGGGCTCGTCGGCGGACCGCCGCTAGCGACTCGCTCATCGACGGACCGCCACTGCTGCTCGCGAGCGCAGCGCGTCGACGGCCGAGCGCCCACTGGCGGCTCGCGAGCCCGGCGCGCCCACTGGCGACTCGCGAGCGCAGCGCGCCCACTGCCGAGCGCCGCTGGCGGTTCGCGAGCGCGGCGCGCCCACTGGCGGCTCGCGAGCGCAGCGCGCCCACTGCCGATCGCCGCTGGCGATTCGCGAGCCCGGCGCGCCCACTGGCGGCTCGCGAGCCCGGCGCGTCCTCGATCGCCCGAGCGACGTCCTCGATCGCCCGAGCGACCCCGAAATCCAGCCACGTTGGCCACGACCGCCCGGTCGGTGCTCCTCCCGTCGCCGATCGACACGGAGTGGCAATGCCATCGCCAAAGCGGGGGCCTCGACCGGCGGGATCGCCTTCGATCGCCTGTTCCTGGGCGCCGAAGCGCGAATTCACGTCAACTCCATTGGATTCGCGGGGGGCTTGACGAGGCTCACCGTGATCTCGGGCGGGCCGGCGGCAATGGCGGGACGCGCGGGCCGGCGGCAATGGGAGCACGCGACCGGCGGCAATGGGAGGACGCGACCGGCGTCGACCGGCCGGATGGGCTGGCGCGTCAGAGCGTCGCCTGTCGCAGCCGGCGCCCGACGAGCACGCAGCCCGCCGCCAGCACGCCGATCCAGGCGAGCAGGCCGAGCAGCACGACGCGGACGACGGCCAGGCTGGCTCCGAGACCGCTCCCGTTCGGACCGCCGAGCGAGGCGTCGATCTCGTCGATGCTCGCCCGGAGCGATGCTGCGTCCGAGGCGACCGAGCGGGCGTCGGTGACGTGGCCGGCGAGGCGGCCGGCGAGCGAGTCGAGATCGGTCGCGACGGCCGCGACGCGGCCGCTCGCAGCCGACAGCTGCTGGCCGACGCCGGCGAAGGGTCGCGTGCCCAGGACGTCGACGCTCGTCGCGGCGGCGAGCCCGGAGAGGGCGTCGGCGAGCGACCGGCTCGCGGCTGCGGCGTCGTCGAGCGACGATTCGGACGCGCCGAGCGTGCCCTCGAGCGAACCCGCCGAGGTCGAGAGGTCGCCGAGCGCGCGGCTGGCGTCGGCCAGTGCCCGGCGCGTCGGGCCCGCCCGATCGCTGACCGTGCCGAGCTGGTCGAACGACGGTCCCGCGACGGCGAGCATGACCGCGGCCGCGCCGACGAGGACGAGACCGACGACCCCGAACGCCACGAGGAAGACGGCCAGCCGGCGGGCGGCCCGGGTCGAGAGGGCGAGCGTCACCCGCGCTGCATCGTCCGGCGCAGGACCGCCCAGGACACGACCAGCAGGGCGGCGGCGAGGATCACGAGCAGGTTCGCCTCCCACCAGGCGTTCGTCCAACCCCGCAGCATGAGGTCCTGGAGGAGCCGGATGCCGTGGGTCACCGGCAGCGCGTAGGCGATCGCCTGGGCGTGCGGCAGGAACTCGTCGACGGCGAGGACGAAGCCAGAGAAGAAGACGGAGGCGAGCAGCACGAGCAGCGACAGCTGGACGGCCTGGCGTTCCGTGTCGCTCAGCGCCGCGATCGCCAGACCGAGCGCGAGCGAGGCGACGGTCAGCAGCGTGATGACCCCGGCGATCATGGCCGCCCCGGCGAGGATCGGCACGTGGAGCACCCCGACGAGGAGGGCGACGACGGCTGCCGCGACGACCCCGTTGAGCAGCCCGTAGGCGAGGAGCTTGCCGAGCAGGACCTCGGTCGCGCTCACCGGGGCGACGCGGAAGACCTCGAGCCGGCCCGTGGTCTTCTCCCGAACGAGCGAGAGCGCCACCAGCGTCACCGCCATGTGCTGGAGGATGAGGGCGAGGGCAGCCGGCCCGAAGTAGGGGATGACCGCCGGCTCGGTCGGAGCGAGGTTGACGGTCTCCGTCTTCGTCGGCGCGGCGATGACATCGGGCGGGATCCGGGTCACCTCCCCGCCGGCGCCCTGCTGGAGCGCGTACTGCTGGCCCTTCGATGCCGCCTCCTGGATGATCTGGCGGTTCACCTCGGACGAGAGCTGCTGAGCGACGAAGCCCGCATAGCTCGCGGCGATCGGGTCGACGATGTTGTACTCGACCCGGATCGTCGACTGCTTCCCGGCCTGGAAGTTGTCGCCGAGGTCGGCCGGGGCGATGACCACGAGGTCGAGCTGGCGGTTCGCGAGCGCCGCGGTCGCCGCGGTCTCGTCATCGGTCAGCCCGACCAGGTGGAGGCCGCCGCCCTCGTAGCGCTGGTAGACGCTGGCGTCACGCGGCAGTCCCGACGACGCGGGGATCACGACCTCGGCGTTGAGCGGACGCCGGGTCCCCTCGTAGCCAGTGCCGAAGACGAGGAGGATGACGAACGGCCCGAAGACCAGGCTCAGGACGGCGCCCGGTCGGCGGAGGACCTCCACGAGCTCCTTGCCCATGAAGGCGAGGATCCGGGTGAGGGACTGGAGGAGGATCATGCGGCGCTCGCGGCGGGGGCGTCCGCGGGTGCCACCGGCGTCGTGCCGGCGCGCTGGACGAGCTCGGCGAAGACGTCGTCGAAGGACGGCCGGAACTCGCGGGCGACGACGACCTCGCCGCCGGCCTCGGTGACCGCGTCGACGATCGACGGGGTCGCCGTCCCGGCGTCGGGAACGATCGCCTGGAACGAGCGCGGACCGGTCGGTCGGATCTCGCGGACCTCGTCGAGCGCCGTGAGGGCCGCTCCGTCGAACGGCCCGGTCGTCTCGACCTCGATGATGTCGCCCCCGGCCGCGAGCCGGCGCAGCTCATCAGGCGTGCCGAGGGCGACGAGACGGCCCTCGGCGATGAGGGCCACGCTGTCGCACTCCTCGGCCTCGGTCACGTACTGGGTGGTCACGATCAGCGTCCGCCCGGCGTCGCGTTGCCGATGGAGCTCCTCCCAGATCCGGACGCGCAGCAGCGGGTCGATGCCGGCCGTCGGCTCGTCGAGGAAGAGCAGGACGGGATCGTGGACGAGGGCGCAGGCGAGCTCGAGCCGGCGCTGCATCCCGCCTGACATCGCCCCGGCCTTCCGGTTCCGCGCGTCCCACAGCTCCACCAGCCGAAGGACGTCGCGCGACCGCCGCCGTCGCCGCAGGAGGAGCATGCCGAAGAGGCTGGCCACGAAGTCGACGTTCTCGGCCGCGGTCAGCTCCGGGTAGAGGCTGAACGACTGCGGCATGTAGCCGACGCGCTCGCGCGTTGCCCGCCGGAAGTGGCTCGGCCGCTCGCCGAGGACGCGGACCGATCCCCCCGTCGGGCCGAGCGCCCCGGTCATCAGCCGGATCATCGTCGTCTTGCCGGCGCCGCTCGGGCCGACCACCCCGAGGATCGTGGCCGGCGGGACGGCGAGCGACACGTCGACGACGGCGTGGACCGACCCGAACGACTTCGAGGCCGACTCCATGATGACCGCGACGTCGTTCGTCGCGCCGTCGGCGGCTCGTGGTCGCGCGCGGCCGCGCCTCCGGACGAAGTTCATCGAGTCGGTCCTCCCTCGTCGGTCGCCCTCCGGCGAGCCGGACATGGTCCCCGCGCGCCGCATGATCCGGCGCGTCGCCGGCGGAGCGTAGGCCGGTCGCCCTTGCACCCGTTCCAGCCGCGGAGGCAGCTCCGGATACGCCCTCGTCGCAGCCTCGCGCGCCGCCTGGCGCGGCCGAGCGCAGCCGCCCTCCGACCTGCAAGGCGGCTGTAGGCGCTGTTCGCTCATTCCGACTCCCGGCCGAGCCCCTCCCGCCGGAGACTCCGCTCGTGGTCGCCCCGTCACCTGCCTCCGCCCGAGCGATCGGGCTCCGTTACAGCCGCGACGACGAGCCCGGGATCCGGCGCCGGCGGAGTGGCCGCGGCTGGACGTACACGACCGCGACGGGAGAGCGGGTGACGGACGCGACGATCGTCGAGCGGATCGCCAAGCTGGCGATCCCGCCGGCCTGGACCGACGTCTGGATCTGCCCCGACGACCGAGGCCATCTCCAGGCCACGGGCCGCGACGCCCGCGGCCGGAAGCAGTACCGCTATCACCCGGAGTTTCGGGCGAGTCGTGAATCCGAGAAGTTCGAGCAGCTCATCGAGTTCGGTGCGGCCTTGCCGCGGATCCGGGAGCGGGTGGCGGCCGACCTCGCCCGGCCCGGCCTGTCGCGGGAGAAGGTGCTCGCCGCCTGCGTCCGGGTGCTCGAGCTGACGCTCATCCGCGTCGGCAACGAGGAGTACGCGCGCGAGAACCGATCGTTCGGGCTCACCACGCTCCGGGACACCCACGCCAGGGTCGGCGGCGCCGCCGTCCGGTTCCGCTTCCGGGGCAAGGGCGGCAAGGTTCACGAGGTGAGCTTTCGCGACCGGCGCCTGAGCGCGATCGTCCGGCGCTGCCAGGCTCTGCCCGGACAGGAGCTCTTCCAGTACCTCGACGACGACGGCGAGGTCCGCGACGTGAAGTCGGACGACGTGAACGAGTACTTGCGAGAGGCGTCGGGGGCCGACGTGAGCGCGAAGATGTTCCGGACCTGGACGGCCACGGTGCTGGCGTCCCGCGCGCTCGTCGCGCACGAGCAGCAGGAGGCGCGGCGGCCCTCGAAGCGTCGGATGTCGGACGCGATGCGGGAGGTCGCCGACCGACTCGGCAACACGCCGACGGTGACCCGCCAGAGCTACGTCCACCCGGACGTGGTGACGGCCTACCTCGACGGGTCGCTCGGTGACGCGCTACTGACCGAGGCCGAGGAGACCCGGCTCGACCCCGCCCCAGAGCCTTCCCGGGCCGAGGAGGAGGCGGTCATCGAGCTGATCCGCCACCGCCTCGGGGAGCGGCGGTCGGCGCGACGGCGACCGGCACGACGATCGACCCGGCGATCGAAGCCGTCGCCGGCGGTGCGCGACGGCACCGGAAGCCGCGACTGACACCCGGCTGCAATTCGCGTCCCGGCGACCTCGCCACGGGCGCGACCCGCATCCCGGCACAGTCGACGGACCGGAGCGCCGTGACCGAGTGCCCGGTCGCCGGAGCGCTCAGGAGGGC
>DASTSC010000265.1:0-1484 GCA_035760905.1 Candidatus Limnocylindrales bacterium
GCGAACCGGCCCTCTGTCCGGGCGAACGCGAGGAAGTCGACCGCCGTCCCGTCGGGCAGCGTGTGCCAGTCGGCCTTCGTCGAGGGATTGCCCTGGAGCGAGAGCCGCTCGGCGAGCGTCTCGCCCCGTCGCGGGTCGTAGGTGAAGAGCGGGAACGCCCGCGAATCGACGGCGAGCCGCGACTGGCGCATCCCCGCGTCGTCGGCAATGCCGTGCTCGGGCATGCAGGCCGCGTGGACCACGACGACCGCCGGCCCCGGGAACGCGTTCGCGTCGAGGATCGAGCGGTAGAAGTGGTTGAGGTGGGCCGGCGTCGTCTGGGCGACGAAGACGTCGCCGTGCGCGAGCATGATCCGGCCGAGCTCCTTGCGCCGCTCGGGTCGCCCGTGGAGCGCCTTGCCGAAGGCCGACAGCTTCGTGATCTGGCCGCCGAACGAGGCCGTCGAGGACTGGCCGCCGGTGTTCGAGTAGACCTGCGTGTCGAGCACGAGGACCTTGATGTCCCTGCCCGAGGCGACCATCCGGGAGAGCGCCTGGAAGCCGATGTCGTACATCGCCCCGTCGCCGCCGACGACCCACAGCCGCCGGTCGCCCCGGCCCTCCTGCTCCCAGCGGATCCTGATCCCGAGGGCGACCGCGGGCGCGTTCTCGAAGAGCGAGTTCGTCCACGACACGAGGTACGGGTTGTACGGGAACGTGCTGCCCGCGACGCTGTTGCAGCCGGTCGCGGCCACGATCCCCATCGAATCGGGACCATGGACCTGGCGGGTGGCCGCGATGAGCATCCGCAGCGCGGTCGATTCGCCGCAGCCCGCGCACGCGCCCGCGCCGCCGACGAAACCCCGGGCATGCTCGCCGAGCATGAGGTCGGCGAGGGCCTTCTCGTTGCGGTACTCGGGCGGCGTCGTGGGCAGCGTTCGCGCGAACTCCACGTCGGCGAGGGCGGCGTCGAGGACGCTCGCGCCGTCGCGACCCGCGGGCTCGTCCTTGTCGACGAGCCGCAGCGCCTCGTGACCGAGGTCCGTGCAGACCTCGATGCATTCGCCGCAGCCCTTGCACGTCTCGGGGTCGACGAACAGCCCGAAGAGCGCGGGGGTCAGCCCCTTCCGGGCCGGCACCTCGGCGTATTTCTGGGTCCGCATGAAGTGGGCGCCGACCGTCGCCGCGCGATCCGGGGAATCCGCGGCCGCCGATTCGACGAGCGGCTGCGGCTGGGCCATCGCGACGAGGGCTGCGTCCGGACACGCGCTCACGCAGGCCATGCAGCCGACGCAGCGCTCGGGGTCGAGGACCGGCAGCGACGGCGCCAGCCGGCGAACGTCGCGAACGGCCGCGGTCCCGGGACCCATGAGGCTGCGGGCGAACGCCTCGTCGGCAGCCAGCGCGTCGTCGCCGCCGACCGCGCCATAGGCCGGCAGGATCGACTCGCGCAGCTCGTCGATCACCGTCAGCTCATGCATCCGAGGCTCCTCTCGTCTGGCTCG
>DASTSC010000266.1:0-49894 GCA_035760905.1 Candidatus Limnocylindrales bacterium
GGTCCGCCGGCCGTCGAAGACCTCGTTCGTCGAGATCACGAGGAGATCGAGCCCGTGCTCGGCACAGGCCTGGGCGAGAACGCCCGTCGCCTCGCCGTTCCGCCGCAGCGCGGCCTCCGGGTCACGGGCGCAGCCGTCGACGTCCGTCCAGGCCGCGGCATGGACGACGACCTCGGGTCGGTCCCGCGCGACGAGCCGCTCGACGCTCGAGGGGTCGAGCGTGTCGAGGTCGAAGTCCGGCCGGCTCCAGGCGATCGCACCGAGTGGCGCGAACGGCGCGTCCTCGACCGCGGCGACGAGGGCCCGTCCGAGGCGACCGCCGGCGCCCGTGACCGCGACGCGCACGCTCAGCCCGGCTCGGGGACCGCGTCCGGGTCCTCCGCCGCCGCCTCCCCGTTGGCGAGGCGCGCGGCGTACTGGCGATCGTAGTAGTCGTCCCAGTCGCCGGATCGGATCGCCCGCCACCAGTCCTCGCGCTCGGCGAACCAGCGAACGGTCCGCTCGAGCCCGGTGTCGAACGGCATCCTGTTCCGCCAGCCGAGCGCGGCGAGCTTGCCGCCGTCCATCGCGTAGCGGCGATCATGGCCCGGCCGGTCCTCCACGGTCCGGACGAGCGACCATGGCTTGCCGAGCAGCTCGAGGAGCCGGGCGACGACCTCGCGGTTCGTGCGCTCGGTGCCGCCCGGGACGTTGTAGGCCTCGCCCGCCTTGCCGTGCCGGAGGACCCAGTCGACCGCGCCGGCGTGGTCGGAGACGTAGAGCCAGTCGCGTCGCTGGAGGCCGTCGCCGTAGAGCGGCAGCGGCCGGTCGTCGATCGCGTTCGTGACGAAGAGCGGAATGAGCTTCTCCGGGTGCTGGTACGGGCCGTACGTGTTCGAGCCACGGGTGATGACGACGTCGAGCCCGTAGGTCACGTGGTAGGACCGGGCGAGGTGCTCCCCGGCGGCCTTGGCGGCGCTGTATGGGGAGCGCGGCGCGAGCACGTCCGTCTCCCGCGACGCGCCGTCCTCGATCGAGCCGTAGACCTCGTCGGTCGAGACCTGGAGGAGCCGCGGCGGTCGCGGCCGCTCGCCAAGTGCCGCGTGCTCGGCCTCGATCCGGCAGGCCTCGAGCAGGACGTGGACGCCGAGGACGCCTGTCCGCAGGAACGCCTCGGGATCGAGGATCGAGCGGTCGACGTGTGACTCGGCGGCGAAGTTGACGACCGCGTCGGCCTCGGCCACGAGCGGTCGAACGACGTCCGGATCGGCGATGTCGCCGTGGACGAACCGGAGCCGGTCGGCCTGCTCCGGGTCGGCCCGGACTTCGTCGAGGTTCGCCTCGTTGCCGGCGTAGGTCAGCTTGTCGACGACGACGATCCGGGTCCCGTCCCGCCGGCCGAGGACGTCGCGGACGAAGGCGCTGCCGATGAAGCCGGCGCCGCCTGTGACGAGGATCGTCCGGGGCGTGGACTCCGCCATCACGCCGGAGCGCGACCCGCGGCATCCGGAGCGGACACCGGGCGAGCGTCGTCCGGCCGCTGGCGGGGCGGCTCGAGGCGGCCGGCGGCGTGATCGTCGGCGGCGAGCGCGGCGGCGCGGAGGAGCGAGGGCACGGTTCCCGCGTCCGTCCAGTGGCCGTCGTAGATCGGCGCGAACAGACGGCCCCCGGGGACGTAGTGGTTGAGGACGTCGGTGATCTCGAGCTCGCCCCGACCTGATGGCGCGAGCCGGTCGATCACGTCGAAGGCATCCCGGCGCAGGAAGTAGACGCCGATCGGGATGAGGTCGCTCTTCGGCGCCGCCGGCTTCTCCTCGAAGCCGACGACGTTGCCGGCGGCGTCGAGCTCGGCGACGCCGAAGCGCTCCGGGTCCGGGACCCGATAGAGGAGCGTGCCCGCGCCCCACGACCCCTCCTCGAAGGTCCGGGCGACGTCTTCCAGCGGGGCGCCACGGAGGATGTTGTCACCGAGGACGACGCAGAACGGGTCGTCGCCGACGAAGTCGCGGGCGAGCCCCACGGCGTGGGCGATCCCGAGCGCTCCGCGCTGGTAGCGGTAGGTGAGATCGAGACCGAAGTGCGAGCCGTCGGCGAGCAGCTCGACGACGTCGCCCACGCTCTTGCCGCCGACGACGACCATCACCTCGCGGATGCCCATCCCGGCGAGCGTCTCGATCGGGTAGTAGATCATCGGCCGGTCGTAGATCGGCAGGAGGTGCTTGTTCGTCACGATCGTCAGCGGGAACAGTCGCGTCGCGGTCCCGCCGGCGAGGACGACGCCCTTCATCGGCCGGGAGCGTAACAGAGGCGCTCTCCGGGACGCCGCGTCGGACGGCCGCGGAGCGCCGAGGTCAGGCAGGTCCGGCCCTCGCCGCCGGCGCTCACGGCTTCAACGATGCGGGTGGTGTGGCCGCGCCGCCGCGCGGCGCGGCCTGGCTCGGACCCGGCGTGTAGCAGGGCGCCTCGCCCTCGGGCAGCGTCCCGTCCGGGCCGCCGCCGCACGGGGTCGGCTCCTGGTCGGCAGGCGGGAGGCCGCCGTCGTAGTCGGTGATGACGAGCACGTACTCGAGCCGATCGAGATCCGCGGCCGGGTCGAGGTAGGCCGTCTGGACGACGTCGTTCGATGCCCGCGAGACGTCGACGACCTGGCCGATCACGAGGCCCTTGGGGAACGGTGAGCGGATGCCGCCCGCGAGCTCGATGCCGGCGGTCAGGACCTCATCGCCGCGACCGACCTTCTCGGTCGCGTCGATGTTGCGCATGACGAGGATGCCGCCGAGCTGGCCGACGACGTCGCCGGTGGCACGGCTGCTCGCGAGCTGGCCGACGACGGTCGAGGTCGTGTCGTTCATCAGCAGCACGTGGGCGAAGCTCGCTCCGACGTCGACGACCCGGCCGGCGAGGGCACCGCCCGCCGCGACGACGCTGTCGCCGACGGCGACGCCATCGACGCTGCCGCGATCGAGCGTCACGACGCGGCGCAGCTCGCTCGAGTCGCGCCCGACGACGCGGGCAGCGAGCGTCTTGAACTCGAGGCCCTCGCGGAGCTGGAGGAGCGCGTTCAGCTGGTCGTTCTCGACCTTCGCCGCCTGGAGCCGCTCGTTCTCGGTGCTCAGCTGGGCGTTCTCGTCGCGGAGGCGCTGGTTCTCGCCCCGGAGCCGGTCGATCTCGGTGAGGGTCGTGACGACGGACGCGGCGCTGTCGGCGACCGAGGTGACGGCCCGCTGGATCGGCTGGAACGCATACGCGAGCCCGCGCTGGAGCTCCACGACCGGCGGCGTGCCGGACGCGGCGAGCAGCAGGAGCGCGATCGCGACGAGCACGGCATAGGTCACGCCCCGCCGGCGGGCGACTCGCGAGGTGAGGATCCCGGTCGTCACTGGATCAGGTTATCGGCGCCGTCCGGAACGGCACCTCCCCATTCGGTCAGTACCCGCGTTCCGCGGAGCCCCTAGCGGGGCGGCCTGGAGTAGGTGTCGGCGACGAGGACGCGAGCCATCTGCGGGTTCGCCATCTCCTGGAGGACGACGCCCGTCCCGCGGGCCACGCAGGTGAGCGGATCGTCCGCGACGTGGACCGGCATCTGGGTCGACTCGGCGACCCGACGGTCGAGCCCGGCCAGGAGCGCGCCGCCCCCGGCGAGGACGATGCCCTGGTCCATGATGTCGGCGACGAGCTCGGGCGGCGTCTCCTCGATCGTGTCCTTGATCGTGTCGACGATCTGGACGACCGACGGCTCGATCGCCTCCCGGATCTGGTCGGCGCCGACCTCGACGCTCCGCGGCAGGCCGGTCAGCAGGTCGCGGCCCCGGAGCGTGACCCGCTGCGAGTCCCACTCGCCGGGCGACGCGGACCCGATGGCGATCTTGATGTCCTCCGCGGTCCGTTCGCCGAGGAACAGGTTGTACTCGCGGCGGGCGAACCCGACGATGTCCTGGTCCATCTCGTCGCCGCCGATCCGGATGCTCCGGCTGACGACGATCCCGCCGAGGCTGATGACCGCGACCTCGGTCGTCCCGCCACCGATGTCGACGATGAGGCTGCCCGACGGTTCGCTGACCGGCAGCCCGGCCCCGATCGCGGCCGCCATCGGCTCCTCGACGAGGCGCGCCCAGCGGGCGCCGGCGTTGAACGCCGCGTCGCGGACCGCCCGCTTCTCGACCTCGGTCACGCCCGACGGGATCCCGAGGAGCATCCGCGGCTTGGGGATGAGGCCGACCCGATCGTGGACCTTGTTCACGAAGTACTTGATCATCTGCTCGGTCACGTCGAAGTCGCTGATCACGCCGTCACGGAGCGGCCGGACCGCCACGATCGAGGCGGGCGTCCGGCCGACCATCCGCTTCGCCTCCGCACCGATCGCGAGGACCTTCTTCGTCTTGGCGTCGATCGCGACGACGCTCGGCTCGCTGATGACGATCCCGCGGTCGCGGACGTGGACGAGCGTGTTGGCCGTCCCGAGATCGATCCCGATGTCGCGGGAGAAGAGGCCGAGCAGAGCGTCGAACATGGCGGCAGGCAGGTCCTCTGTCGTGCTGGCTGCGGACGGGACGGCGGCGGGATCGGGCGAGGATGGGAGGCCGGGTGGCGCGCGGACGTGGGCTCGCGCGCCCATGGCGCCTTCCCGTCGCGGTGCCGCGCCGGGCGAGTATACCCGCCGCCTCTTCGTGCGCCGCCGGCCGGTTCGGGCCCCCGATCAGGCCGCGGCGGGACCTGGTCGGTCGAAGGAGACGCCGCGATCGCGGAGCGAGACGTAGGCGTCGTGGCCGATCACGAGATGGTCGAGCAGGTCGATGTCGAGGAGACGGCCCGCGGCGAGCGCCTCCGCCGTCAGGTGGAGGTCCTCGGGTGACGGGGTCGGGTCGCCGCTCGGGTGGTTGTGGACGAGGATGACGCCGGCGGCGTCGGCCCGGACCGCGTCGCGGTAGAGCTCCCCGACCCGAACGAGTGACGTGCTGACGTTGCCGACGTAGGCCGTCGTGACCCGGAGGACGCGATTCTTCGCGTTGAGCAGGATGACCCGGAGCTCCTCGCGCTCGAGCCGGCCCATCTGGAGGATGAGCCGGTCCGCGACGTCACGCGGCGACCGGATCGTCCACCGTCCGGTCGGCCAGTCCGCGAGCAGCCGGCGCCCGAGCTCGAACGCGGCGACGAGCTGGGCCGCTCGGGCGGGCCCGATCCCGGGCACTCCGGCGAGCTCCACGTCCGACGCCCGGGCGAGCCCCGTCAAACCGTCGAACTGGGCGAGGGCGTCGGCGGCGATCTCGATGGAGCTTCGACCGGCCGTGCCCGAGCCCCACACGAGGCCGATGAGCTCGGCCGCCGACAGGCCCGCCGCACCGCGGAGGGCGAGCCGCTCGCGCGGCCGCTCGTCCGCGGGAAGCTCCCGGATGGGGCGGCCCCGCGCCGCAGCGATCGGGATGGGCTCGCTCATCGGACCTCGCGATGCCGGCGGCAGGAGCGGAATGGGGCGGCTCCGGGAGGCGTCCCCGGACCCGTACGACGAAGCCCGCCGATTCCTTCGCCGTCCGGATGCCGGGGACGCGTCCCACCGTAGTCGGCGCCGCTTCGCTGCGGCTCATCCCGCGGTTGCCTGTGACTGCCCGCGCCAGGATCCCGGGGGTCGCGTCCGCTCAGCCGGCTCCGGCGAGCACGAGCAGGAGCGGCAGGCCGTTGAAGGTGGCGTGGAGGGCGATCGTCGGATAGATCGAGCGAGTTCGGACGAAGAGCCAGCCGAGGGCGAGGGCGACCGGGACCCGGACGGCGAACGCCACGAGCGCCTGGCCGGCGGCGTCGCCGAAATCGGAGCCGCTGACCGTGATGACGTGGGCGAAGGCGAAGAACAGGCCCGCCCGGATGATCGCGGGCCACGGCCCGATCGAGCGGAGCCAGGCGGTCGTGGCGTAGCCACGGAAGAAGAGCTCCTCGCCGACGGGCGCGATGATCGACGCGGCGACGAGGTTGAGCAGCAGCCCGGCGGTGTCGTGGGCCTCGGGCAGCGGGCTCGGCGGCGTCGGCAGGACCTGGACGAGGAGCGCCGCGACGAGGCCGCTGATGAACACGAGCGGGACGGCGAAGATGACGCCGAACGCGACGGCCGACCGCTCCTCCGGCCGTCTGAGCCCGAGATCGGACCAGCTCGCGGCGTCCGTGCCCACGACCGTGAGCCGGATCAGCCCGGCGTACACCGCGAGCAGGATGAGCTGCTCGAAGATCGCCGCGGCGGGCGAGGCGGACGGTTCGATGCCGACGAGCGAGAGGACGAACAGGGCCGCGACGAGCAGGACGACGTAGGTCGGGATGACGGCGGCGAACAGGAGGAACGGCGACGGTCCGCCGAAGGGAGCGTGCCGTGCGCGACGCTCGATCGCCTGGGACCCCGCTCCGGCGATGAGGCCGACCGACAGGACGAGCGCGCCGAGGAGGAAGAGCGGCGCAGGGATCGCGCCGTTGCTGACGATCCCGACGACGACGACGCCGAGCCCGACGAGCGTCGCGATCCAGCCGACCACGAACAGGCCTGGCGCCCGGCGTCCCTCGATCGTGAACGTCCGGGTCCCCGGTCGAGCCGGCGGCTCGTCGCGATCGTCGCCGCCGGGACGGCCGGTCTCGTCACCGGTCGGGACGGTCAAGCCTCCGGCAGCGGCTCCGTCGCGACCGCCGAGGCGATCGTCGAGGTTCCGCGAGCGATCTTCCCGGAGCGGACCGAGGCCCGTCCGCGCGTCCGCTCGGCGGGGAGCGGCTCGACGATGCCGGCCGGTACGGCCGCCGGCTCGCGACGCTCGAAGTCACGACCGCACCAGGCGCAGATCGACCAGTCGAGGCCGACGAGGTGGGAGCAGTTGGGGCAGACGCGCTGGAGGCGGGTCCGGCAGGTCGGGCAGATGATCCACTCGTCCTTCACCCGGCGAGCGCACGTCGGGCAGTGGATGACGGCCTCGACCTCGTTGAGGAGCGCCTCCTCGGCGAGGTTCCGCTCGTACGACTCGCCGACGCGCTCCTGCGGCCGGACGATCCGGTAGAGGAGCGCGGCGAACAGGAACAGGAACGGCGTGAGGACGATGATGAAGGCCGCCGCGAGGTACGGCGCGATCGGGTTGTCGGTCCGCGACTGGAGGTCGCGGAAGGCCCAGTACGCGGTGGCCAGCCAGAGCACGATCACGTAGAGGGCGATCGCCCGGATCGCGAACTGGACCTGGGCGCTGGCGAAGAACGAGCCGATCGCGTCCAGGACCGGCTGTAGCTCTTGCGGCATCGGCTCGGACTGCCTCCCTGCGAACTCGACGGGTCGTTCCCGGCAGCGACCCCGACGGGCCCGGGCCGGAGTGTAACAGCGGTCGTCGCGGCGCCGGAACGGCCGGAGCGACCAAAGATTCGACGCTCGGCCGGCGCCGCGCGGACCCTAGACGGGTGGCTCCCCGGATCGGTGACGGGGAACCAGCCCGAGGAGACCGCCGACCACGAGGCCGATCCCGCCGATCGCGACGACCGTGCCGCCGGTGCCGAGCCCGAACGCGCTCGTGGCGTAGACGAAGGCGAACCCGCAGAGCAGCCCGCCGAGCGCGAGCCCGACCGCACCCGTCCGGAGCGCCGTCCGCGGCACGTCGGTCCCGAGCTGGAGGTAGAGAGCGCCGAAGGCCAGCAGGACCGGGATGACGTTCGCCGCGTTCGCCAGTCCCCAGCGCGAGAAGAAATCGGCCTCGGGCCCGCCGCCGATCATGCCGTTGCTGCCCCAGGGCAGGACGAAGCCGACGATCGCGGCGACCGATCCGGCGGCCACGAACCATGCCGGGAGGTCGGACGGCGCCTCGAGGCGAACGTCGCCGAGGCGCGCGAGGGTCAGCGATCCCGACGCTCCTGCGGTCGATCGATCGCCCGACGGCGACGGAGCGGAGGGGCGGGCCGATGGGTCGTCACCGAAGGTCGCCGACGGCGGAAGGTAGGCGCCGGCGACCTGGACCTGCGCCATCGGCGCCGGGCCGCCGAGCGTCGCCGGGACTCCCGGGACGGGTGCCACCGCCGACGTGGTGGCGACGGCGGGCGTGAACGGGGGAGGCGCCCCGACCATCGTGGCCGGGAACGGCTGGGCCGGTCCGCCCGGTGCGAACGATGCGACTGGCAGCCCTGGCCCCGAGGCCGCCAGCGGAACGAGGGCGGCTGCGCGAGGCTCCGGTTCGGGCGAGCGGGCGATCGCCGCGCGGTCGAACGCGACCGACCGCTCGGACGACGTCGGGCGAGGATCCGCGGTCGCCTCCGCGCTCGGCGGTTCAGGCGTCGGCGGGATCGGCTGCGCCGCGGGGCCGGCCTGAGCAGGTGCCTGTGCCGTATCGCCCGATCCGTTGCGACCCGGGGAGCGACGGGCCGATCCAGTTCGTGATCGACCGTTGGAGGCTTTGGTCGAACGCGGCGTCTCGCTCGTGGAGTCGGCCGACCGAGCCGCAGCGGGCGGCCGAGGCGCGCCCGCCACCGAGGCGAGCAGTGCGCCGCAGGCGACGCACGACAGCCGGCCGTACGGGACGGGTGCCCCGCAGTCCGGGCAGCTGACGGTGGTGACGGCCACGGCTCCTCCGTTCGGGTTCGGGATGCCGGAGCGTCGCAGATGGTGGTGCGGATCGGAAACCCCCCGCCGGGACCATTCGTCTCCGCCCGAACGTCCCGGTGGCGTTCAGCGCGGCGTGGCGAACGCGCTCCAGAGCAGGGCCCGAACGGCGGTCGCGAAGCCGGCCAGAACGAGCCCACCCAGCCAGAGCGCGGCGAGGGCGACGATGCCCAGCCCGCTGAGGACCGGCCCGGCATCGCCGCGCGACGCGAAGAGCACGGCCCGCCAGACGACGGCGGAGGCGAGCAGCGCCGGTGCGACGAGCGCGACGATCACGGCCGTCCCGGCGACCAGCGTCGCGAGCGCCGCGAGCGGTCGCCGCGCCACGAGGCCGATCGCCGCCCCGAGCGCGGAAACGGCGCCGCGCCCGTCGAGCACGGCCCGGCGCACCGCGAGGCCGCCGATCGCGTCGCCGATGAGCCACGTGCCGAGGAGGAGGGCGACGATGAACGGCAGGTCGCCGAGGACCCGCAGGACGAGCGGCACGGTGAGCGTGGACGGATCGACGAGCTCGCCGTAGGTCGCGGCGACGACGGCCGGCGCCGCGACCGCCAGCGCGACACCGAGCGGGGCGAAGGCGAGGAGTCGAGCCGCGAACGCCGTCCGTGCCTCGCCGAGCCCGGGAGCGTCCGCGCCGGGGTCGAGCGCCTCGGCCGCGTCGGCCGGAGAACCGAGCGACCGGGCACCGATCCGAACGACCGCGACATCCATCAGCGCGCCCAGCCAGAAGGCGACGACGAGGAGGAGCCCGGTGGCCACGGCCGCGAGGACGACGAGCCGGACGAGATCGGGGTTCGGACCGCCGAGCGCGGCCGACGTGACCGCCGAGCCGAACAGGTTCGCCAGGTCGAGCGGCGAAGGCAGCCACACGATCGGCAGCAGGAACAGGAGCACGCCGCCTCGGACGAGGAACCCGGCGAGCGCGGCACTCCAGAGGTCGACGCGGCCGAGGGCGACCACGATCGGCTCGAGGACGGGACGGACCGGTGTCATCGACCGCGAGCTCACGGCGCGGCCGACGGAGACGGCGACACGGGCGTCGGGCTGCCGGTCACGACCGACAGCTGGGCGAGCGCCTGCCGGACGAGCGCGATCTCGGTGCCGTAGCGGGCGAAGTCGCCGGCTCGGAGAGCCGCCTGCGCCGCGTCGAAGTGGGCATTCGCGTAGGCGACGAGACCCGCGACGTCGGAGGGCAGGGGCCCGGCCGACGGCGGCGGCGAGACGCCCGGCGAGGCCGACGGACCGGCCGACGGGCCGGCCGACGGACCGGCCGACGGGCTCGGGGACGGGGACGGGCCCGGACCGCCGGCGAGCAGCAGCTGGAGCGCTTCCGAGAGGGTCGGGGCCCAGACGACCTTCTGCGGCGATGCGACGATGATCCGCTGGAAGGCGGGGAACGACGAGCCGGTGGACTTCAGGTAAACCGGCTGGAGGTAGAGCAGCGAGTCGCGGACCGGCACCACGATGAGGTTGCCCCGGACGACGTCCGAGCCGGCCTGGCTCCAGAGGGTGAACTGGGCGCTGATCGTGGGGTCCTGGTCGATGAGCGCCTCGACCTGGGCCGGCCCGAAGATCGTGGTGTCGGCCGGGAACTGGAAGCTGACGACCTGGCCGCGGACTCCGGGGTCGTTGCGGGCCGCCACCCACGCGATCATGTTCGGCCGAGCGGCCGGGATCATCGGCTGGAGGAGGAGGAACTCGACCTTGCTCTCGCCCGGCAGCCGCATCACCACGTAGTAGGGCTCGGGCGGCAGGACCTGCCGGTTCGAGGTCGGGGTCGGCGGCGTCCAGACGTCCTCGCCCTGGAAGAACACGAGCGGGTTCGTGATGTGGTAGACGCCGTACTCGTTCGTCTGGACGTCGAACAGCTCCTCGGGCGTTCGCAGGTGCGCCTGGAGGTCCGACGGCATGTCCGCGAGTGGGTGGAAGAGCCCGGGAAAGACGCCCTCGTAGGCCCGCAGGATCGGGTCGGCCTGGTCCGCCGCGTAGAAGGTCGTCGTGCCGTCGTAGGCGTCGACGGTGATCTTCACGCTGTTGCGGATGTAGTTGAAGTCCGCCCCGGCGAGGCCGCTGCCCTCGGGCAGCTTCGTCCGGTCGTAGGGCTGAGCGTGCGGGAAGCGGTCGCTCGTCGTGTAGGCGTCCTGGATCCAGACGAGCCGACCGTCGGCGGTGACGACGAGGTACGGGTCCTTGTCGAACGAGAGGAACGGCGCGATCCGGGCGAGGCGGTCCGAGAGCGAGCGATGGAGGAGGAGCTGGCTCTCGTTCGTGATCTGGTCGCTGATGAGCAGGTTGAGGTCGCGGAACCGGAACGCCCAGAGGAGACGGGCGAGGGTCGAGTCGAGGCGGATCCCCGTCGTCCCCGTCCAGCGCGTCTCGACCGCCTGGTCCGACGAGCCGGGCGGGGTGGAGACCGTCGGCGACGCCGTCGGCGAGGCGACGGCGGGCGGGCTCCCGCTCGGGACCGGGCCGACCGGCGGGGTCGTCGACGAGAAGCCGGCCGGGTAGTCGAACTCGGCCTGGCGGGCACCCGTGATGACGTAGTCGGTCGGCCGCTCGCCGAAGTAGATCCGCGGCTGGCTCACGGTGGGCGCCCCGCCGGCCGAGACCGGCGGCAGGTTGTAGATGAAGAGCTGGGGCTGGCCCTGGCCGACGACCTCGTTGACCGGGACCATCGTGAGCCCGATCCCGTGGGTGTAGATGATCCGCTCGTTGAGCCAGTTCGCAGCCTGGGGGATCTGGTCGCTGGCGAGCTCGCGGGCCGAGAGCATCACCTGCCGTTCGCCGCCGTCGATCGTGTAGCGATCGGTGTCGATGTCGACGAACGAGTAGTACTGGCGGAGCTTCTGGAGCTGCTCGAGCGTGTCCTGGAGCGGCCGGTAGTCCCACAGGCGGGCGTTCTGGAAGGTCGCCGATTCGGCCTGGATCTTGTCCGCCGTCAGCGGCGCCTCGCCCGTGTAGTCGGTCGTCGTCCAACGGTCCAGGCCGTACGCGAGCCGGGTCATCGCGATGTTGTTCGAGATGTACGGCTGCTCGTTCGCGAACGGACTCGGGGCGACCACGAAACGCTGGACGAGCTCGGGGTAGACGCCGCCGAGCAGGACCGACGCACCGAGCCAGACCCCGACGGCACCGGCGAGCGGCCAGCCGAGACCGGTCGCAGCCCCGCCGACGAGGAACGCGGCCGCGATCGCGGCGACGATCGAGAGAACGTCGAGGGCCAGGAAACGCGCCGCCTGATCGGTGTAGCCGACGCCCGCCGCGATGCCGTGCTGGGAGTAGGCGAGCTCGTACTTGTCGAGCTGGTAGCCGGCGGCGATCGAGACGAGGAAGAGCGCCGCCAGGACCCCGAGATGGACCCGGATCGGCGTCGCCAGCTCGAGCCCGTCACGGAGGGCCGCGACGAGGTAGCGGCCGCCGGCGAGGATGAGGCTGCCGAGGATGAGGCCGTTCGCGATCGACTGGACGAGCCGCAGGAACGGGAGCTCGAAGAGAAAGAAGCCGATGTCGCGGCCGAACACCGGGTCGGTCACCGCCGGCGCTCCCGACGGCGCGAACGGCACCTGGTTGCGCCACAGCAGGAACGTCTCCCAGCCGGCCGTCGCCGCGCCGGCGAGCCCGAGGACGATCAGCGCGCCGACGACCGCGATCGCCGCCAGGCCGAGCGGGCCGGGATCGGGCAGCTCGGCATCGAGCTCGATCGGCCGAGGCCTGCCCCCGACCGGGCCCCGACCGCCCGTCCAGGCGCCGTCCCAGCCACGCCGGTCGAAATCGCGACCTGCCTCCGCCAGCCGCTCCCGCCAGCGGCCGACGCCACCGCCCTCCGGGCCGGGCGGGTGGCGGGCAGCGAGCCTGCCGGCGAGCACGACGTTCGCCGCCAGCACGAGCGTCGCGAGCAGCGCGACGCCGAGGAACAGGAAGACCTGGGTCCCGAGCCGGGTCCAGAAGACCCCGTCGAAGCCGACGCTCCGGAACCAGATCGCATCGGTCCAGAGATCGACGCCGACCCCGGACAGGGCCACGATCAGCAGGATCGCGACGACCACGACGCCGAGCCCGACCCGACGGATCAGCACGCCGGCGCCGGGACCCCGGTCGTCGCGCCGCGGGCCGCGCGTCGGGGGGCGCGGTCGCCGCGGCGGCTCGCTGCCACCCCGCGGCGGCTCGCTGCCACCCCGCGGCGGCTCGCTCCCGTCCGGCGGCTCGTCTCCGGGAGGGGAGCCCGCCCCCTCGGCCTCGTCGCGCCGCCGACGGAGCTCGTCCATGAACTCGTCGAACAGGTCGCGCACGAGGCGAGCATAGCCCGCAGGTGCCGTCGACCCCCCGGGACGGCCCGCGGGTGGTGTCGGACGCGCCCGCTAGACTCGTTTCGTGCCTGCTCGCCGGGCCCTCCTGGCAGCCGGGCTCGTGCTCGGCCTCGCTCCGCTCGTCGCGAGCTGCCTGCCCCAGCCGACGGTCGGAACGCTCGGCCCGTCGCTTCGGTTCGCGGACGCGTCGGGCGGCCGCGTGCCGATGGAGCACGGCATCGTCGTCCCCACGTTCGAGATCCAGCCGCGACCGCGGATCGACCTCGACGGACCGTGGCGGGTGGATCCGCAGACCCTCGACGACGACCTCACGCTGACGGATCGACAGGCGGCCATGCCCGGCATCGAACGCGAGGCCGCGGGACGGGACACGGCGGCATTCGACGACTCGACCTGGCCGACGCTGCCGGTGCCGGGCACGTTCGATCCGCCGCCCCGGGGCGGGACGACCGGAGCCTGGTACCGCCGCCACGTCGCCGTTCCGGGCGGCTGGAGCGGCTCGTCGATCACCCTCAAGTTCGGCGCCGCGAACTACGTCGCCGACGTCTGGCTCAACGGGACGTACCTCGGCGTCCACGAGGGCGGCGCGACACCGTTCGCGTTCGACGCGACGGGGGCGATCAGGCCGGGCGAGGACAACGTCGTGGCGGTCCGGGTCGACGACCCGCCGCCGGGCACCCGGGCCGACACGGTCCCGTGGGGACTCATCGACTGGTGGAGCTACGGCGGGCTGACCGGCTCGGTCTGGCTCGAGGCGAGCGCCGACCTCCGCGCCGCCCGGGCCGACGTCGTCCCGCACCTCGACGGCGCGGATGTCTCGGTCGTCGTGGAGAACCGCGGCCCGAAGGCGGCGAGCGCCGACGTCCGGGTCGACGTCTTCCCGGCCGCGATCTCGCCGGCGACGCTGCTCGACCCGAGCCCGGCCGCGCTCCTCCCGCCGCTCCCGGTGCCGCCGACCAACCCGCGCCTGCCGCCGGAGGGGCCGGGCGCGATCCGGCCCGCCCCGGGTCGGCTGCCGGTGCCGGAGCGCCTCCCGATCGCGACGTGGTCAGGCGAGAGTGCCAGCGCGCCGCCCGGCGGGGCGGTGGTCACGACCGAGAGCCTCCTCATCCCCGATCCCGCGCTCTGGGACCTCGGCGACCCGAACCTGTACGTGCTCCAGGTGACGATCACGGCCCCCGACGGTGCGACCGACACCCTCATCGACACGTTCGGTCTGCGGCGGATCGCCGTCGATTCGACCGGCCCGCGGCTGCTGCTCAACGGGCGCGCGGTCGAGCTGGCCGGCGTGGCGGTGCACGACGAAGTCCTCCGACCGGCTGCCGGGACCGCCGGCTCCCGGGCTGCCGGCGCCGCCGCGCCGCTCGGCCGGCCGCTGTCGGGCTCGGGCGACGCCATCGCCCAGCTTCGGCGGGCCCAGTCGGTCGGCGCGAACTTCGTCCGGACCGGCCACGAGCCGGCCGACCCGGCGGTCCTGCGGCTCGCCGACCGGCTGGGCATCGCCATCTGGGAGGAGATCCCCGTCTACCACTTCACGCCGCACACGTTCCAGATCGCCGAGACCCGCGGGATCGCCCGCCAGCTCGTCCAGGAGATGGCGCTGCGCGACATGAACCGCGCGTCGGTCCTCTTCCACGGCGTGTCGAACGAATCGACCGGTGGGCCGGAGCGGACGGCGGCGCTCAAGTCCCTCCGCGACGCCGACCGGGAGGTCGACGGGACTCGCCTCGTGGGGCAGGCCGCCTACGGCTTCGACGCCGCCGACGGCACGAGCGAGCCGCTCGACGTCGTCGGCATCACCTCGTACTTCGGCGTCTTCTACGGCGAGGACGCGACGACCGACACGGCGGTGGCGCTCGACGCCGCCCACCAGCGGTACCCGACGAAGCCGGTCATGGTCCTCGAGTTCGGCCACTGGGCGGACACCCCGGCCGACCAGGCGATCCAGGAGTCGATCTTCCGGGACACGTACGCCGCCATCGGGCCCCGCCGCGACACCCTGCCCGACGGGTTCGTCGGCTCGCTCGTCTGGTGGTCGCTCGAGGACTACCTGACCTCGCGACCCGGGATCACGGTCGAACGCTTCGGGCTGTTCACCCCCGACGGCTCGCGCCGGCCCGTCGCGGCGCTCGTCGCCGACGAATACGCGGCCCTCGACGCAGCGACCCGCCCGGTCGCGCTGCCGCCCACGCGCGAGCCGCCCGAGGCCGTCCAGTCACCGGCGCCCCCGGTCGTCGGCCTGGTCGCGCTCGCGATGGTGGTGGCGCTCGGGGGACCACTCGGCGTCCTCGCCTTCCTCGCGGCGCGCGGCCATCGTCGCTCGAGGCACGTTCGGTCCGCTGCGCCGCCGCTCATCGGCCGGCCGATGGCGGGTGGGTCGTGACGAGGGCGATCCGGCTGCCGCGCCGGCCGCGCTCGACCGGGGTGCGTGGGGTCGGCCGCGATTCGTGGCCCCTCCCGCGCCGCCTCCGGAGGCGCGGTGGCGAGCCGGGGTCCGACGCCGCGGCCGGCGCCTCCTCGCGGCTCGTTCGAGGTCGGCTCGCCCATGTCTCGGTCCTCGCCTCGATGCGCGCGGGCGCATGGGCAGGGCTCGTGCTCGGTCTCGTGCTCGGTGGGCCGCTCGGCGCGGCCGTCGCCTGGCTCGCGGGCGCGATCGTCGGCTGGCAACGCGACCTGTCGCTGACGCTCGGGCTTGCCCGCAACCTGCTCCCGTTCGGCGACCAGATCGGCGTCCTCCGCACGATCAGCACGAACTGGCTGCTCGTGGTGCCGGGCGTCGCGCTCGTCACGGCCGCGGTCACGGCCGTCGTCCTCTCGCTCGTCGGCGGGATCCTCGCCGCGGCCTACAACGCGACGGGGGGCCACGCCTCGATCGTCGTCGACCTCACGGCGACCGAAGGCGCGACGCTCGACGCGGACGACGACCTGGCGGCCCACGCGGCGGCCGAACCGGACGGGGAGAGCCGACCGGACGCCGGCGACTGAGCGGGCGCGCCTCGACCCCGAGCCGACGGGCGCCGTCGGGCCGGCGGCTACCGCCCTGCGAGAGACTCCACGGATCCGGCGAACGCGGCGAGGACGGTCGACGCGAGCTGGTTCGAGGTCATCGTCGCCGCGCGAAGCGGCTCGAAGAGGAACGCGGCCCGCAACGCGGCCGGTGAACGCCACGGCTGGGTGGGGTCGTCCGGCGGCGCGACCGGCCCGAGACGGACGCCGAGCCGGCCGCCCTCCTCGCGGATCAGCCCCGACAGGGCGCCCGACAGGATCGGCCCGAGACGAACGAGGGGCGGATCCGGCGGCGGTCCCGCGCGGGGCGCGATCTCGCGCCACGAGACGACGCCCTCGTCGTCGGCGAGCCAGACGACCGCCAGCCACCAGCCGTCCTCGGTGGTCGACGGCCTGGCCATGCCGGCCCGGAGTTCGCGCTCGCGGACCCGCAGCGTGAGCTCACGCAGAAAGGACGCGCCGGGCAGCGGCAGGCGTTCGGGCATCTGATCCTCTCGGCAGTCCATTCGTCAGTGGGGCTCAGCCGTCGATCGCGGCGGCGGCCGTGCTCGCTGTCGCCTGCGATGATCACGCAGTGACCCAGGACCCGCTCGAGGTGGTCGCCGCGGACGAGCTGACGGCCGGAATCCCGGCGCGCGTGGAGCTCGGGACTCCGTCTGCGGTCGCCGTCGCGGGGCCGATTAGCTCGCCCTTCGCCATCCGCGACTACCGCGTCATCGCCCTTGGCGAGGGCGTCTCCGCGCTCGGCGACGCGGTCACCTTCACCGCCCTGCCGCTGCTCGTGCTCGCACTGACCGGCTCCGGGACGGTCATGGGCATCGTCGCGGCCCTCCAGACGCTGCCCGACCTGATCATCGGGCTGCCGGCAGGCGCCCTCGCCGACCGGTGGGACCGGCGGCGGATGATGATCGGCGCCGATCTCGGTCGAGCGGTGCTGACGGCGCTCATCCCGCTCTCGGCGATCGCCGGCGCCCCGACGATCGCGGTCATCCTCCTCGTGGTCGCCCCGATCAACGCGCTGCGGGTCCTCTTCATGGCGGCGTGGACCGCGGCGATCCCACGGCTCGTCGGGCAGGAGCTGATCGGGCCGGCGAGCTCCTACATGGAGGCGATCTTCTCGCTCGGCTTCATCGTCGGCCCGGGCCTCGCCGGGCTCCTCGTCGGCGTCATCGGGGCTCCGGCGACGCTCGCGATCGACGCGGTCTCGTTCGTCGTGTCGGCCGCCGCGCTCCTCCTCGTTCGGACCCCGCTCCACGGCGAGCGAGCGACCGAGGAGCAGCGCCTCGCGGCGGAGATCCGCGCGGGGCTCCGCTTCGTGCGGGATCACCGGCTCCTCCGCTCCACGGTCGCCTACTGGGGCGCGATCAGCGTCCTCACGGCGGGGCTCGTGCCGGCCCTGACGTTCCTCCTCGAGGCCGAGCGTGGCGAGGGGCCGGACGCCTTCGGGCTCGTGCTCTCGGCGTACAGCCTCGGAACGCTCGCCGGCGCGCTCATCGGCGCCCGGTTGACGCGCGGCAACCTCGGGATCCTGCTGATCGGGGGCGGCGTCGTCATCGGCTCGCTCATCGTGACGATCACGTTCGTCGTGCCGCCTGAAGCCGTCGCCGCCGTCTCGTTCGTGGCCGGCGTCGCCAACTCGCTCGTGCTCGTCTCGTACGTCACGATCCGGGCCTCGACGACCCCGAACGAGCTGCTCGGGCGGGTGGGGGCCACGACCCGAATGATCTCGGTCGGCCTCGCTCCGCTCGGCGCGGCGATCGCCGGCATCCTCCTCGATGCGGTCGGCGGCGCGTCGACGATGCGCGCGATGGGCATCGGCCTCGTCGTGGCGGCGGTCGGCGCCGGGCTGACGCCGACACTCCGGTCGGCGCGGGCCGCCTCGGTGGCGGGCGCGGCCGGTCCGGGCGACGCCGCTCAGGCGGCCGGCTGAGCCGGCGGTTGCGGCGGGGCGGGGTCGGTCGGATCGGGCTCCCTCGACGCGTCGACGGCGTCGCTCGCCGCCTGGCCGTCAGTCGTCTCCCCCGCGACCGACGCGCCGTCGCCGCCCTCCGCGATGAGCGCCTCGGCCTCGGCCGTGGCGTCGGCCAGCTCTGCCGCGATCTCCATCCGGAGCATCTCGCGACGCACCTCGATCGGCGGCGGCGCGAGCGCGGCCGGGCTGCCCGCGACCGGCGGCGCCTCGTCGAGGTCCTCGCCGGTGATCATCGACAGGAACCGGTTCCGCCGCGGCGGGGCAGTGGCGGCGCGGACGCTGCGGAGGACGGCCTCGGCATCGATCGCCGTCAGCCCGGGCACCGCCGGCTCACCGGACTCGACGAGGTTCGCTCCGCAGGACGGGCACGTCGCCCGCCCGGGAACGGTCTCGGCCGAGCACCACGGGCAGCGGCCGGAGTCGATGGCTTCGGTCACGGGCGGAACTCTAGCGGGCGCAGACGCCGCGCGAACCCCCCGTTCGGGCTAGGGCGCGGCACGAGCCGTACCCCTGAGACGCCGTCGCCCGCGTCACTCCCACTCGATCGTCGCAGGGGGTTTGCTGCTGATGTCGTAGACGACGCGGTTCACGCCCGCGACCTCGTTCACGATCCGCGACGAGATCTTCCCGAGGACGTCGTAGGGGAGCTTCGCCCAGTCGGCCGTCATCCCGTCCTCGGACGTGACCGCCCGGATCGCGACGACGTTCGCGTACGTCCGGCCGTCGCCCATGACGCCGACCGAGCGGACCGGGGTGAGGATCGCGAACGACTGCCACAGGCTCCGGTAGAGCCCGGCCGCCTTGATCTCGTCGATGACGATCCAGTCCGCGTCGCGGAGCGTGTCGAGTCGCTCCGCGGTCACCTCGCCGATGATCCGGATCGCGAGCCCCGGGCCTGGGAACGGCTGGCGGTGGACCATCGCCTCCGGCAGGCCGAGCGCGAGCCCGACCGCGCGGACCTCGTCCTTGAAGAGGTAGCGCAGCGGCTCGATGAGCCGGAACCGGAGGTCGGCCGGCAGGCCGCCGACGTTGTGGTGGGTCTTGATCTTCTGGGCGGCCTTCGTTTCGGGCGCCGTCGATTCGATGACGTCGGGGTAGAGCGTCCCCTGGGTGAGGAAGTCGATCGAGCCCGACGCCTGGAGCTTCGCCGCCTCCTCCTCGAAGACCCGGATGAACTCGTCGCCGATGATCCGCCGCTTCTGCTCCGGATCGACGACGCCGGCGAGCCTCGTGAGGAACCGCTCGCGGGCGTCGACCATGACGAGCCGCATCCCGAGGTTCCGCTCGAAGGTCTCGCGCAGGAGCTCGGACTCCTTCTTGCGCATGAGTCCGTGGTCGACGTAGATGCAGGTCAGGCGATCGCCGACAGCGCGATGGACGAGCGTCGCGGCGACGGCCGAGTCGACGCCCCCGGAGAGCGCGCAGATCACGCGTCCGTCGGAGCCGGTGTCGGCGGCGTGGCGGTCGATCCGGTCCCGGATCTCGGCGACCGTCGTCTCGATGAAGCTCGCCGCGGTCCACGTCTGGCGGGCGCCGGCGATGCCGACGACGAAGTTGCGCAGGATCTCGCGTCCGCGGGGCGTGTGCGCGACCTCGGGGTGGAACTGGATGCCGTAGAGGTGCCGCGCCGGGTCGACGAGCGCGGCGTAGGGCGTCGAGTCCGTCTGCGCCGTCGCGACGAACCCCGCGGGCGGCCGGCTGATCGAGTCGCCGTGGCTCATCCAGACCGGCTGCTCGCGATCGATCCCGGCGAAAAGCCCGTCCTCGGTCGTGACCTGGATCGTCGCCGGCCCGTACTCGCGCTTCGTGGCCGGCACGACGTCGCCGCCGAGCTCGAGCGCCATGAGGTGGAGGCCGTAGCAGATGCCGAGGACCGGCACGCGCCCTCTCCAGATCGCGGGGTCGGGCCGCGGCGCGTCCTCGTCGTAGACCGAGTTCGGGCCGCCGGACAGGACGATCGCCCGGGGCCGCCGCCGCTCGATCTCGGCCCACGGCGTGTCGAACGGCAGGAGCTCGGAGTAGACGTTGAGCTCGCGGATCCGGCGGGCGATCAGCTGGGCGTACTGCGAGCCGAAGTCGAGGACGACGACGGTGTCAGGTTCGGCGGTCGCGGGCCGCTCGTCCGCGGGCCGGTCGGGCGCGGGGGCGCGGAGGGCGGTCTCGAGGTACGCCTCGACCTCGGCGTCGTCCGGGGCGAGGACGCGATGCCCGGCATTCGCGGGCTCGCCGTGGACGGTCTTGCCTCGCCCGTCGACGGGAGCGTCGTGCGGCTCCGGCGTCTCCCCGTCCGCCAATCGGCCCTCCCTGCGGCGTAGGGGACCAGTCTAGTCGCCGCCGGGGACGAGCCGGGGCCGAAGCCGGAATGCGGGACCGGCGCCGAGGCGCTCCGCGGGCGTCCCGCCGCGGAGAATCAGCTCGCGGATCGCGGCCGCGCGGTCCCGGCCCTCCAGCTCCTCCGCAACGTACGACCCGGTCGTCCCGAGGATCGTCGCGCGGCAGTGCGGGTCGGCGAGGAGGTTCGCGACCCAGTGGGCAGACGGATCGCCGGACGCGACGAACAGCGATCCGTCCGCATCCCGGGCGAACGCGAGCGCCGCGACCGCGGGACGACCGGTCCTGCGGCCCGTGGTTTCGAGGAGCAGCGCCCGGCCCGTCTCGAGCAGCGACTGCGCCTCCGGCCCGGGCACCCGCCCCGGACGGACGTCGCCATCGCTGCCCGGGGTCACGTTCAGGAGCGCTCGAGGCGGGCGCGAAGGTTCGGAAAGTCGACGGCGGCCGCCTTTCGGATCTGCCGCACGATGATCGGCTGGAGCAGTCGGAAGAGCAGGTTCGGCGGGTTCATCGAAACCGTCCAGTGGAGGTCGGTCCCGTCCGCAGTCGGCGCCAGGACCGTGTCGAAGGTGCTGTCGAACCCATCCGAGTCCCGGCCGTGGAAGGCGAACCGCCGGGCGGGCTCGAACACCGTCACCTCACACTCGATCGCCGCCGTTCCACCGCGCGGACCCCTCCGCTCGATGACGAAGCGACTGCCCGATGCCGTCGGGGCGGGAGTGAGACGCCGCACCGCGGTCACGCCGGCGTCGTGCTGCCAGTCGGCGAACTCCTCGACCTGGGTGATGTAGTCGAACACGTCGCTCGGCGACCGCCGGATCGCAACCTCGTAGTCCACCCGCACCATCGGTCCGTCCCTCCGCACCTCCTCGGACGATCGTGTCGGCCGAGCCGACGCCGATCATGCGCCGTCGACCTCTCGACGAACAGCCGGCTCTGCGATCGACAGCGCGAGCGAGGCGAGCGCGAGCCAGAGCGCAAGGAGCGCGATCGTCGCGCTGTCGGACAGGACGGTCAGGGCCGCCGAATGGGCCGGAGCCGGCTGGTCGAGCCAGCGGTCGAGGACGGCCTGGAGCGCGGTCGCGCCGGCCCACACGCCGACGAGGATCCGCCGGCCGCCCGTTGCCGTCAGCCCGCCCGCTCCGAGCGCGAGCGCGACCGCGAGGAGCACCGGCGCGTGGTTCCAGAACGAGTTCTTCGGGGCGCCGACGGCGGCCGCCACGATCGCCAGGGCGAGCGCGACCGCGACGCCACGCCGTGTCGGCCGGTCGGGTCCGACGAGGACGCGGACGAGCACGACCGCCGTCGCGGCCGCCAGCAGCGCCGTCATCCCGGCGATGAGCGCCGAAGGATCGGCGGGGAGGAGCGCGGTCGTCCGGTCGCCGTCGAGGAAGAGGCGGCTGAGGGCGCCGTTGATCGACTGGTTCGTCCAGAACGGATCGGGCGCGAGGAGGCCGCCGAGACCCGCGGCGCCCGCCGAGGCGGACGGGGCGATCGCCCCGGCGAGGACGAGCGCAGCGGCGGCGCCGGCGACGAGCCCACCGAGCGCCACCGCGGCCGGCCGGCGCCGGAGGCCGATGAGCGCGAGCGGCGCGGCGAGCGCGAGCGGGGCGACCTTGACGATGCCCGCGAACCCGATGGCGACGCCGGCGCCGAGGGACCGCCGGAAGCCGGCTGGGGGCGCGGCGCCCGCGGGCGACCCGGCGGGCAGGAACGGCGCGAGCCCGAACCCGAGGAGCGCGACCACGATCAGGTTCGCCTGGCCGGCGAAGACCGACCCGGCGACCGGGGGATAGAACCCGGCCGCGAGCGCCAGCAGCCGGCGGCGCGAGGGGCGGTCGACAACGCGGGCGACCCACCAACCGATCACGAGCGCGAAGGAGGCGACCGACACCGCGGTGAAGAGCGCGGCCGCGGCCGCGAACGGAAGCGCCGCGAGCGCCGCCATCGCCACGGCGAACGGGGGCGGGTACGAGTAGCCACCGCCGACGACGAAGTCGAGCCCTTGCGCGCGCCCGAGCGCGGTCATCGCCGCGGCGTCGTAGGGGGAGTCGCCGCGGGCGACGAGGGCGCCGGCCAGGTAGTAGACGTGGAAGTCGTTGAACCAGCCGTCGAGCCCGATCGCCCAGGCGCCCCCGAGCGCGGCCATCGGCCCGACGGCGGCGAGCATCGCGAGGCGAAGTGCCTCGAGCGGAGCGGGCTGCGCGCGGTCGATCGGGGCGGGGTCGGCGGCTACCGGGTCGGGATCGGCGGCTAGCGGGCCCGCTGCCAGGACTTGCCTTCGGTCGCGACGGCCGGGGCGTAGATCATCTCGACGGCCTGCATCTCGGCGATGCTCCGGGCGCCGAGCGCCGCCATCGACTGGCGGAGCGCGCCGACGAGGTTCTCGGAGCCGTCGCTGACGTGGGCGGGACCGAGCAGGATCCGCTCGAGGCTGCCGACGGTCCCGACCGAGATCCGCGTTCCGCGCGGAAGCGTCGGCGAGGGCGCGGCCATGCCCCAGTTCGTGCCGCGACCGGCGGCCTCCTCCGCCCGCGCCAACGGCGAACCGACCATGAGGGCGTCCGCGCCCGCGGCGATCGCCTTCGCCAGCTCGCCGCCGCGGCGCATCCCGCCGTCGGCGACGACCGGGACGTAGCGGCCCGTCTCCCGCAGGTACGCGTCGCGCGCGCCCGCGACGTCGCTGATCGCGGTCACCTGCGGCACCCCGATCCCGAGCACCTCGCGGGTCGTGCACGCGGCGCCCGGCCCGACGCCGACGAAGACCGCAGCGGCCCCCTGCTCCATGAGCTGGAACGCGGCCTCGGCCGAGGTCGTGTTGCCGACCGCGACCGGGATCGGCATCGCCGCGGTGAACTCGGCGAGCGAGAGCGGCTCGTAGCCTGATGCGAGATGGCGGGCCGACGAGACCTGTGACTGGACGAGGAAGAGGTCCGCGCCGGCGTCGGCCGCGAGCCGGCCGAGGCGCCGGGCGACGGCCGGCGTCGCGGCCACGGCCGCTGGCGAGCCGGCGGCGTGGAGCTCGGCGATCCTGCGTGTCACGAGGTCGTCCCGGATCGGCGCCCGGTAGGCCTCGGTCAGCGCGTCCTGGACGGCGTCCGAGGGCACCTCCGCGATTCGACGGAGGACCTCGTCGGGATCGTCGTAGCGGGTCTGGACGCCCTCGAGGTTGAGCACGGCGAGGCCGCCGAGCCCCGAGAGGACGCCCGCGAGGCGGACGTCCACGACCGCGTCCATCGCCGCGGCGAGGATCGGGATCGCGAGCGGGATGCCGCAGAAGACCTGGTCGAGCGAAACGTCCGCCGGCTCGACGGTATCGGTCCCGGGCGCCAGCGAGACGTCCTCGAACCCGTACGTCGTGCGGATCGAATCGACCTTCGAGCGGAAGGCGCGCCGCGCCGCGGTGGCGACTGGGCCCGGGCTCTCGATCACGGCTCCTCCTCGCTCATCCGAGGGGCCGATTCTACCCGCGGCGGAGCGGCCTCCGGGCCGCCCCAGCGAGCGAGTCGCCGCCCGCTCGTCCGGTCGACCGCGAACCAGCGCGCAGTCTCCGGGTCGAGGAGGCGATTCCGGATGCGGGCGACCGATTCGGCGTAGGCCGGCCAGACGACGAGTCCGAGCGCCGTCGTCGCGTCGACCCAGCGCCCGTCGTCGTGCTCGTGCGACAGGCGCAGCTCCGCCTCCGGCCGGACGCGGACGGCGAAGATCGCCGACTCGAGAAGCGCGTTCGCATCCTCGTCGTAGAAGGCGGCGATCTGGTCGAGGTCGTAGAAGGCCTCGATGTCGTCACCTTCGAAGCCCGTCTCCTCGGCCACCTCCCGGAGCGCCGCGAGGGGGACCCGCTCGCCATCCTCGATGCCGCCGGTCACGGGCTGCCACAGGCCGGCGAAGATCCGGCCGGGAGCTCGGTGGACGAGGAGCAGCTCGAGGGACGCGGCGCGGACCCGGAACACCCAGCACTCGACGAGGTCCGGGTGGAGCGGCACGCTCTCAGCCGCCGCCGGTCAGAGCCGCTCGAAGCGCTCGACCGGCAGGACGAACACGGTCGCGCCGCCGACCTCGACCTCGAGCGGATACGGCAGGAAGAACTCGCCCGGCTCCATGATCGGCGGCATCGGGTTCACGACCTGGGTCCGCGAGGTGCAGGTCTCGCGGATGACGCCGAGGATCTCCTCGACCCGGGTGTCGTCGACGCCGAGCATGATCGTCGCGTTCGACTGCCGCAGGAATCCGCCCGAGCTGTGGAGCCGCGTCGCGCGGAGATCCCGCTGGAGGAGCGCGTCCACGAGGACGCCGGCGTCCTCGTTGTGAACGATCGCCACGACGAGCTTCACGCGGCCGAGTATAGGGAGGCTCGAACGGGCGACCGGCACGCGGTCGTATCATGCCCCCGCCGCCGGTCGCGCCGGGAGACGATCGGACCGGAACGGAGGAGACCGTGGAGACGCGCGCCGACACCTCGGCTGCACTGGCACCGATCGCAGCCGCGCTCGCGAGCGAGGGCGACCTCGAGGCCGTCCTGCGGACCCTGCTCCGGACCGCTGGCGCCACGCTCGGCATCCGGTCCGCGGCCGTCTTCGTCCAGGATCCCGACCGTTCGGCCCTCGAGCTCGTCGCCGCCTACGGCATCCCCGACGACCAGGTCGTCCACTTCGCCGCCGCGGTCACGAGCGGCCAGCATCCGATCGCCCAGGCCGCGCGGACGCGCGAGGCCGCCTGGGATCGCGCGGTCGAGGCGACCGGGGGCGTCGCGGCGGATCTGCCGCTGTCCGTGGTCCGGTCAGGCGTCGACGTTCCGCTCGGCGTCGTGTCGTTCGAGTGGTCGGCCGGGACCGCCGGCAAGGCCGACCGGACCGCGACGAACGCGCTCGCTTCGCTCATCGCCGTGGCGATCGATCATCGTCGCCTCGCCTCGCTCGTCGCCGAGCGCTCCGAGTGGTTCGAGCGGATGGCGCACAGCGATCCGCTCACGGGGCTCGCGAACGCCCGGACGTTCGGCCGCGTCCTCGACCTCGAGATCGCCCGTGCCTCGCGCCAGTCGTCCGAGCTGACGGTGGCGCTGTTCGACGTCGACGACTTTGCCGGGCTGAACGCCGCGGCCGGGCACGCGGCCGGCGACGACGTGCTCCGGGCCGTCGCGTCCGTCCTGGCGGCCTCGGTCCGGCTCGTCGACACCGTCGCCCGCTTCGGCGGCGACGAGTTCGTCCTCGTCGCGCCGGGCTCAGCCGGGACGGCCGTCGCACAGCGCGTCGTGGACGGCGTCCGGGCGCTGCCCGCGGTCGACGGGCGGCCGCTGAGCGTGTCGGCCGGTGTCGCCCGGTTCCCCGCCGACGGCACATCCGGCGATCAGCTCGTCGCGACCGCCCAGGCCTCGCTCGACCGGGCCAAGAGCGGCGGTGGTGGCTCGCTCGCCGCCACGAACGGGTCGTCGGCCGGCTGACCTCAGCCGCGAAGCGACAGGCCGAGTCGCTCCGCCACGAGCCCCCGCACCTCCGTAAAGACCTCGTCCGGCTCGCGCGAGGCGTCCACCACCGAGAAGCGCTCCGGCTCGGCCCGCGCGAGCTCGAGGAATCCCTCCCGGACACGCCGGTGAAACGCGGCATCGAGGCCCTCGAAGCGCGTCGTCTCCTCAATCCCCTTGCGGGCGAGCCCGACCTCGATCGGCAGGTCGAGGACGATCGTCAGGTCGGGCCCGACTCCACCGGTCGCGAATCGCTCGACGGATCTGAGATCCCCGAGCGGCAGGCCCCGCCCGAAACCCTGGTAGGCGAGCGTCGAGTCGGCGAAGCGCGCGCAGACGACGAGCGCCCCGCGGGCCAGCGCGGGCGCGATCACCGCCTCGACGAGCTCGGCGCGCGCGGCGTTGAACAGGAGCGCCTCCGCGCGAGCGGTCATGGCCCCCTCTCCCGCGCCGTCGCTCCCCGCATCGGCGTCGGCGAGCAGGACGCCGCGAATCGCCTCGCCGAGGCGGGTTCCACCCGGCTCACGGGTGAGCACGACGTCGAGCCCGACGCCGGTCGCCGATGCGGCGAGGCGGGCCGCGATCGTGGTCTTGCCCGAACCCTCGGGTCCCTCGAACGTCACGAATCGACCGCGCCGGTCCGCCTCCACGGCCAGTGAGTGTAGGCGGAGGGGATCGGGTGGCGGTGCGACGATGAGGTCGATGGATCCGGGCCCGCTGGCGGCGCGATCGTCCGAACGGGCGGTCCGGCGCTCACTCCCCCGCTCCCGCGCCGTCGTCGCCGCGGTGATGCTTGCCACCGCGCTCGCGGTCGCCCTCGCCCCGAGCGCGCTCGCCCACCCCCTCGGCAACTTCACGATCAACCATTACGCCGGCCTGCGGGTCGGCCGCGACTCGGTGGCCGTCGACGTCGTCATCGACGAGGCCGAGATCCCGACGTTCGAGGCCCGCCTCGAGATCGACGTCGACGGAGACGGCGACGTCTCCGAGGCCGAGGCGAGGGCCGCTCGCGAGCCGCGCTGCGAGGCGCTTCGGCCGTCGCTCTCGCTCGACGTGGGCGGCAGACGAGGCCCCCTCGAGCTGACGGCCGCCGGCCTCTCCTTCCCCCGGGGCGCGGGCGGCCTGTCGACGATGCGCCTCGTATGCGAGTTCAAGGCCGGCCTCTCGCCGCCGCTCAGCGGTCCGACCCGGATCGCGTTCGCCGACACGTCGTTCGCCGGCCAGCTCGGCTGGCGCGAGATCACCGCGGTCGGAGACGGGACGGCACTCCACGACGCCCCCGGCGCGGAGAGCGTGTCGACCCGTCTCACCTCGTACCCGACGTCGCTCCTCCGGACGCCGCTGGCCGAGGCGTCGGTCGCGTTCGAGGCAACACCCGGCGGTCCACCGGCCGCGCCGTTCGTTGCGCCGGACGCCGACCGGGTCGCCGCACCGCCGGCTGAACCGGGCTCGTCGCCCCCGTCCACCGCGTCCGTGTCGTCGCCGTCGCCCGCCGCCGCGGCGCCGGCGGAGCGGACCGGCCCCGGGGCGCCCGCCAGCCCCGGCAGCGTCCCCGGCGGGATCGGCAGCGAGATCGACGACCTGCTCCGGACGAACGACCTGACCCCGCTCGTCGTGATCGGATCGCTCCTGGCCGCCATCGCCCTCGGGGCAGGTCACGCGCTCACTCCGGGCCACGGCAAGACCCTCATCGGCGCCTACGTCGTGGGCACGAGCGGCACGACCGCGGACGCCCTCGCCCTCGGCCTCGCCGTCGCCGCCGCGCACACGCTCGGGATCGTCGTCCTCGGCGGCGTCGTGCTCGGAGCCGGGAGCGCTCTGCCCCCGGCAACCTTCGCCAGGCTGGCGCCGGTCGTCTCGGCGGTCACCCTCACGGCCGTCGGCGCCTGGCTCCTCCTCGGCCACGCCCGCCGGCTGCTCGGTGACGGCGAAGGTGCGCGGTCGGCTCACACGCACGCGATCGGCCACACGCACGCGAGCCACTCCCACGCCGAACCGCTCGCGGGGCTGCTCGCGGACCAGCCCGCCCGGCCGCCACGGCGGGGGCTCTTCCTGGTCGGGCTCGCCGGCGGCCTCGTGCCGTCGACGAACGCGCTGCTCATCCTGCTCGCCACGATCGCCACGAACCGGCCAGCGTTCGGGCTCGTGCTCGTCGTCGCCTTCGGCCTCGGCATGGCGGCCGTGATGACCGGCGTCGCGCTGTCGGTCTCGCATGCCCGCGACCTCCTGTCGCGAATCGGCCGACTGCGGATCGTCCGGCTCGCGACGTGGGGACCGCCGCTCGCAGCCGCCTTCGTCGTCGTGCTCGGGCTCGTCCTGACCGTCGAATCCCTCGCCCCGGCGCCCCTCTGACCGCCCGCCTGTTACCCTCGCCGCCCGTGACCCGTGATCTGCTCGACCGCGCCCTCGACGCCGCGACCGCCGCCGGGGCGGCCTATGCGGACGTCCGCCTCGTGCGGCACGAGGACGAGTCGATCGCCGTGAAGACCGGGCGCGTCGAGGCGGTCGCCTCCGGGGAGAGCGAAGGCCTCGGCATCCGGGTCCTCGCGGGCGACGCCTGGGGGTTCGCGGCGACGAACCGGCTCGAACCCGCGGACATCGAACGCGCGGCCGGCGAGGCCGTCCGGATCGCGCGCGCGTCAGCGACGGCGCTCCGCCGGCCGGTCGTCCTCGACGACCGGCCACCGGCCCACGGCACGTACGTGACGCCCGTCGAGGAGGACCCGTTCGCGCTATCGACCGATCGCAAGATCGCCGACCTCGTCGCCGCCGACGAGGCGATGCGCCGGGTGAAGGGAATCGCCTTCACCGAGTCGACGTTCGCCGCGACCCGCGATCACCAGCAGTTCGCCGCCACCGACGGCAGCTTCACGGAGCAGACGATCACCCACGTCGGGGCCGCGATCGAGGCGAACGCGATCGACGGCGACGAGCACCAGCGGCGGAGCTACCCGGACGCGGGCGGCGCATGGCAGGCGGCCGGCTACGAGTTCATCCGTGAGATGGACCTCGCCGGCAACGCCGAGCGGCTCGCGTCGGAGGCGGTCGAGCTGCTCACGGCGCCGCAATGCCCGTCCGGCCGGTTCACGATCGTCCTCGACCCGTCCCAGCTCTACCTCCAGGTCCACGAATCGTGCGGCCACCCGACCGAGCTCGACCGGGTGTTCGGGACCGAGGCGAGCTACGCCGGGACGAGCTTCCTCACGGTCGACAAGCTCGAATCCGGCTTCCGCTACGGCAGCGACCTCATCGACATCGTCGCCGACGCGACGGCGCCCGGCGGCCTCGGCACGTTCGGCTGGGACGACGAGGGCGTCGCGGCCCAATCCGTGCCGCTCATCAGGGAAGGGATCCTCGTCGGCTACCAGTCATCGCGGGAGACCGCGCCGCGGATCGGGCGGCGATCGAGCGGCGGGATGCGGGCCGACGGCTGGAACCGGATCCCGCTCATCCGGATGACGAACGTCAGCCTGCTGCCGAAACCCGGGATGAGCCTCGACCAGATCGTCGAGGACACCGACGACGGCCTCTACCTCGCCTCGAACCGGTCGTGGTCGATCGACGACCGGCGGCTCAACTTCCAGTTCGCGACCGAGGTCGCCTACGAGATCAAGGGCGGCAAGAAGGGCCGCCTCTACAAGAACCCGACGTACACCGGGATCACCTACGAGTTCTGGCGCTCGTGCGACGCCGTCGGCGACGGGTCCTCGTGGCGGATGCTCGGGACGCCGAACTGCGGCAAGGGCGAGCCGGGCCAGGTCGCCCACGTCGGCCACGGCGTGTCCGGGGCACGGTTCCGGAACGTCCAGGTCGGGGTCGGCAAGTGGTGAGCGCCCGGTGGCGACGATGACCGGCGAGCCCGTTCCCGCCCGCGCCCCCGAGCTCCTGCCCCTCGCCGAGCGGCTGCTCGCCCTCGCGAAGGCCGCCGGCGCGACCGAGGCCGAGGTGCTCGCGATGGGCGACGACTCGGGGCTCACCCGCTTCGCCAACAGCGAGATCCATCAGAACGTCGCGGAGACGAACGTCGCGCTCAACCTGCGGTTCGTCGACGGCAGGCGGGTCGGCGTCGCGTCCTCGAACCGGACGGACGACGAAGGCCTGCGCGGACTGGCCGAGCGGGCGGCCGCCGTCGCGCGGAACAGCGCCGAGCTCGACGGCTGGGGCGGGCTGCCGGAGCCCGGCACGATCGTGCCCGTCGAGGCGGCGTACAGCGAGGCCACGGCGTCGGCCTCGCCCGAGCTTCGGGCCGAGGCGGTCCGAGCCGTGATCGCGGCCGCCGACGAGGCCGGCGTCACCGCCTACGGGTCGTTCTCGACGGGGATCGAGGCGATCGCCGTGGCGAACTCGAAGGGCATCGCGGCCACGCAGATCCGGACGACGAGCCAGCTGCTCACGGTGGCGATGGGCGAGGACGGCGGCGCGGGCTATGCCGAGACGAGCGCGGTGGACGCGTCGACGATCGACGGCGGCGCGCTCGGTCGCGAGGCGGCCGGCAAGGCTCGGGCGTCGGCGAACGCCGTGGCCCTCGAGCCCGGCGACTACCCGGTAGTCCTCGAGGAATACGCGGTCGTCGACATCCTCGACATGCTCGGCTACCTCGGGTTCAGCGCGCTCGCGGTCGAGGAGGGTCGCTCGTTCGCCGAGCCCGGACGGCGGATCGGCGCCGCGGGGGTGTCGATCTGGGACGACGGCCACGACCCGGCGGGCCTCCCGATGGCCTTCGATTACGAGGGCGTCGGCAAGGAGCGCGTGTCGCTCGTGGAGGAGGGCGTCTGTCGCGACGTCGTGTACGACGCGCAGACCGCGGCCCGGGCCGGCCGCCGCTCGACCGGGCACGGCCTTCCGGCCCCGAACCCGTACGGGCCGTTCCCGATCAACATGCTGATGGCCCCCGGCGACGCGTCGCGGGATGAATTGCTGGGCGGCCTCGACCGGGGCATCCTCGTGACCCGCTTCCACTACACGAACCCGGTCCACCCGAAGCTCGCGATCATCACCGGGATGACCCGCGACGGAACGTTCCTCGTCGAGGGCGGCCGGATCGTCGCGCCCATCCGGAACCTGCGCTACACGCAGAGCTATCTCGAGGCGCTGGCCGGCGTCGAGGCGATCGGGCGGGAGCGCAAGACGCTCCGCGGCTTCCTCGGGGGATCGGTCGTCCCCGCCGTGCGGATCGCGTCGTGGACGTTCACGGGGGCCACCGAAGGCTCGGTCTGAGGCGCGGCATCGCGAGCTACCCGCGATCGGCCGGGGCGATCAATGTTCGCCCGCAGCCGTCGGTTCGATCGGTAGCGGCGATCGACCGCCACCCATTCGGTCTCGGTTGGTGCCGGCTGGATCGCCGACAGCGATCGTTGGGCCGTGGGCGCGCCCGAGTTGATCGCCAGAGGCGATCACTGCCAGAACGAGCCCCGAGCTCGCCGCGAAGCCCTCCTCACCACTCGACCAGCTTCCAGATCTCCGGCTCGGCGACGCCGGGGCGCCCGCCGATATCGGCGAAGATCGCGACGGCGCGCTTGAGATGATCCATCGCCACCTCGCGACGACCCTCGGCGCGGAGCAGGTCCGCGAGGTTGTTCTCGAGCGCCGCCTGGCGGTGGCGGTCGCCGTGCCGCTGGCCGAGGCGGAGCGCCTCCTCGAGGAGCGTGATCGCCGCCGCCCGGTCGCCGGCCGCCGACCGGACCAGGGCGAGTGCGTTGAGCGACGCGATCCGCAGGCCGGGGTCGGCCGCGTGGTCGATCGCGGTGAGCGCACGCTCGTGCCAGGCCGCGGCTTCGTCGAGCGCGCCCCGGCCGCGCGCGAGGAGCCCGAGGACGTGCGATGCCCGGGCCACCCCGGCGAGGTCATCGGCGGCCTCGGCGACCGCGAGCGCCTCGCGGCCGGCCGCCTCGGCCGCGATCTCGTCGCCGAGCCGGGCTCGGATCGCGCTCTCGTCGGCCAGGAGCCCGGAACGCACGGCCGGATCGTCGGGCGCGGCCGCGACCGCATCGTCGAGATGGCTGGCGGCGCGGTCCCAGTCACCGAGGCGAGCGTGGACGAGCGCCAGCCCGCGCTCGATGGCCCACTCGTGTTCGACCCCGGGAGTCGCCGCCGCGGCCTCGAGGTGCGCGATCGCCGCCCCGTAGTCACCGAGGAGCGTCAGGACCTCGCCAAGTGACTCGTGCATCGCACCGGCGTCGGAGCCGTCGAGCGCGAGCGCCGCCTCGAGATGGTCGCGTGCCTCGCGGTTCGCGAACACCGCGCGGGCGGTGGCGGCCGCCCGCCGGTGCGCCTCGGCAGCCTCGAGGGGCCGGCCGGCCTCGGTCTCGTGGTGAGCGATCCGTGACCACCTGGCCAGGTCGCCGCTCCCCGGGGCGGCCCGCAGCGCCTCCGCGACACGCCGGTGAAGGAGCCGGCGCCGGACGAGGCCGAGCGAGTCGTAGACGACCTCGCGCAGGCGGGCGTGCGTGAAGTCGAGGCGGACGTCCGGGCCTTCGGTCCCGATCTCGACGACGATGCCGCGTCCGGCGAGCTCCTCGATCGCTGCCACGGTCTCGTCGTCGCTCCGGCCGGACGCCTCGCGAACGATGTCGAAGTCGAACGAGCGCCCGACGACGGAAGCCGCCGCGACCACCTGGTGGGCGATGTCGCCCAACCCGGCGAGCCGCAGTCGAAGCAGCTCGAGGACGCCCCTCGGCACGCCGGCCCCGACGTCGCCCGCGGCCAGGACCTCCGCCACGTAGAGCGGCAGGCCCTCGGAGTCGGCGACGAGCCGATCCACGAACGTCTGATCGACCGGGTCTCCGAGCGACTCCCGCGCGAGCCGGGCGACATCCGCCGGCGCCAGGCGATCGAGCACGACACGAGCGCCGAGGCCGTCACGCTCCGCGTCGGCGACCATCCGCCGCCGTTCGACGTCGTTGGACGCGAGCGGGCGCCACGTGAGCAGCAACCCGACGGGTCGGTTGCGAAGCCGCCTGGCGAGGAACGCCAGGGCCTCCGTCGACGAGGCGTCGGCCCAGTCCGCGTCGTCCACCACCAGGAGGCCGGGCCGCGCGCCGGAGACGAGCGTCGTGAGGACGGCGGCGAGGGCCTCGACGGCGCGGGCGCGACCGATCGCATCGAGCGGCTCGCCGTCCGACGCGTCGCGGCCGGGAACGAACGTCCGGAGCCGGGGAACGATCCGCGCGGCCGCACCGAGCTCGTCCGGCCGGAGGTCGGCCAGGCGCTCGGCGCAGTCGGCACGATCGAGACCGCTGTCGACGAGCGCCGCGATCGGGCCGAACGCGATCGCGGCCTCGCCGGCATACGCGCGGGTCGCGAGCACCGCGCCGCCCGCGGTTTCGACCGCATCCGCGACCGTCGTGGCGAGCCGCGTCTTGCCGATCCCCGGCTCGCCCTCGATGACGAGCAGTCGACCGTCGGGCCCGATCGCTCGGTAGCTGGCGATCAGATCGGCGATTGCCCCATCCCGTCCCACGATCGGGATCGCGGTCGCGTTCGCAGCCGGTGTCCGGGTCGGCGGCGCGAGCACAGGTCGAACCGGCTCCGTCGGTCGCTCGAGCGCGAGCCGGCCGCTCCGGATCGCCTCGTAGAGCTCGGTCGTCTCCGCGACCGGCGGAACGCCGAGCTCCTCGTCGAGGACGCGGACGCAGGCGCGATACTGGCGGATCGCCGCCGCCTGCTCGCCCGACGACGCGAGGACGCGCATGAGGAGGCGATGCGCGGGCTCGTGGAGCGGATCGAGGTCGAGCCAGCGGCGGCCGGCCTCGATCGTGCCGCCCGCGTCGCCGGCGGCTTCCCGTGCGAGTGCCAGGCGCTCGAACAGCCCGGCGAGCGCACGGCGGTGGTCCTCGGCCTCAGCGAGCTGCCAGTCGTCGAAGGCCTCGCTGTCGCGAAGCGCGAAGCCGGCCATGAAGTCGCCCCGATCGAGCGCGGCCGCCGCCTCCAGGTCCGAGCGGCAGGCCGCACACGGCCCCGCCGGATGGGCGTGACTGCGGGCACGCCCGAGGTGCTCCCGGAACGTCACGACATCGACATCCCATTCGCCGTCGAGGGCGACGGTCGAGCGGTCGATCCGGATCCCGCGGCCGCCGAGGGCCGCCGCCAGGACGGACAACGTTCGCCTCAGCGCGCCGCGGGCCGCGGGTCCGTCCGATTCGGGCCACAGCAGCGCAGCGAGGCCCTCGCGCGAGGCCGGCCGGCCGGTGACGGCGAGGTAGGCGACGAGGGCGATAGCCTTCCGGGTGTCGACCGCGATCGGCCGACCGCCGACGACGACCTGGACGGGACCGAGCAGGTGAATCGCGCGCCGAGCCAGCTCCGCGCCAGGTGTCGCCGCCATTCCCGTAACCGTACCGTCGATCCGGGGGGAGCCGTAACGATGTCCGAACGGGAGGGAGCGAGGATCCGCTCGTGACCGCCGCTCCGTCGCGCCCCTCTGATCGGGGCGCCCTCACCGTCGCCCTGCTGCTCGGCGCCGCGACGGTCGCGAGCGTCGTTCCGAACGTCGGGCTCCTGCTCCTCCCCGTCCGCTCCGGGCTCCCCCCAAGCGACACGAGCGCCCTTCAGGTCCTCTTCGACGGGGCGTTCCTCGTCGTCGCGCCGGTCATGGGCTTCCTCATCGTCCGCCGCCATGTTCGGAACCCGGTCGGCTGGCTGTTCATCGCCTTCCCTGCGCTGCTCTCGCTCGGCTTCCTCGGCGACAGCGTCGCCCGCCACGCGCCCCCGTCGGAGGGCGTCGCGTGGTTCGTCCTCGTGAGCACGTCGGCGTCGAACGCCGCGTTCCTCACGCTCGTGCTGCTCCTGGCGCTGTTTCCGAACGGGCGCCTCATCTCGCGGCGCTGGCGGCTCGTGCCGACCCTCGCGATCGTTGCCACCGCCGCTCTGCTCGGCTCGTCGGTCCTCACGCCCGCGCTCATCAACGACCTCGACGAGGTCCGGAACCCGGCACTCGGCCACCTGCCGTCCGGGCTCATCGCTCTCGGACCGGCGCTCAACGGCGTCGCATCGTTCGGGATCGCCGTGGCGCTCGTCCTCGCGATCGCCCAGTTCGTCGTCCGGTTCCGGCAGGCGGACGGCGTCGAACGACAGCAGCTCAAGTGGTTCGGCTTCGCGACGAGCATCATCGGCGCCCTCCTCGTCGTCGCGGCCGCGTCCGAGCTCCTCCTCCCGGCGACAGGCGGAGTCATCGAGACGATCGGCGATGTCTCGTGGACGGCCGCGTTCTCGTCATTCGCGCTCATCCCGATCGCGGCCGCGATCGCCATCCTCCGCTACCACCTCTACGACATCGACCGGATCATCAGCCGGACCGTCGCCTACGCCCTCGTCACCGGGCTCCTCGGGACGACCTTCGTCGTGATCGTCATCCTCGCCCAGGCCACGTTCGCCCCGGTCACCCAGTCGAACAACGTGGCCGTCGCGGCATCCACCCTGGTCGTCGCCACGCTCTTCCAGCCGGTCCGGCGGACCGTCCAGAGCGCCGTCGACCGCCGCTTCAACCGGCGGCGCTACGACGCCGAGCGTGAGCTCGAGGCGTTCGCCAGCCGGGTCCGCGACGAGGTCGAGGTCGAACCGGTCGCCGCCGCGCTCGCGACGACCCTCGATCGAACGATCCAGCCCGCCACGACCGCGGTCTGGCTTCGGCGGTCCGCGACATGATCCGCGTCCGACGACCCGGGAAGTCGGCGGCGGTCGCGCTCGTCGCGGTGCAGGCAGCCCTCGTGACGTTGGTCGTGGCGCTCGGCGAGGCCGGGCGCCACGTCGCGCCCTTCTCGGAGTCCTCCCTGCCCGTCGACGCGTTCGGGGCGGTCACGTCGATGGCGTTCGCGGTCGTCGGGCTCGTGATCGTCGTCCGACGCCCGGGGACCGTGATCGGGTGGCTGTTCGTGCTCTCGAACCTCGGCTGGGATCTGAGCAACGCGGCGACGGCCTGGGTCGAGTTCGGCCTGCGGGTCGCCCCGCTTCCGGCCGTCCCGATCGTGGCCTGGTTCGCGACATGGCCCGGCCCGCTGAGCCTGGCGGTCTACGTGCTGCTCATCCTGCTCTTCCCCGACGGCCGAGCGGCCTCCGCGCGGTGGGGTCGTCTGGCCCGGATCGCGATCGCCTGGGGCGTCGTTCACGCAACGTTGTCGGCAATCGCGTCGGGCCCGATCGAAGCGCTCCAGCTCGAGGGCCTCGACGTGGCGAATCCGTTCGCCTTGCCGAACCCCGCCGGCGCAATTGCCGCGAGCCTGGCGTACGGACTCCTGGAGCTTCTCTCGGTCGGACTCATCACGATCGCCGCGTTCTCGCTCGTCGTCCGCCTCCGTCGCGCGAACGGCGTCGAGCGAGAGCAGCTGAAGTGGCTCGCGTCGGCGGTGGCGGTGACCGCGGTGATGAACATCCTGAACGTCCCGATCATGATCGCATTCACGTCGCTCGCCGACGCTCCGCCGTGGGCGCGGGCGGCGAATGCGATCCTCACGAGCGGGGGCTTCCTCATCCCGATCGCCGCGGCGATCGCCATCCTCCGCTACCGCCTCTACGACATCGACCGGATCATCAGCCGGACCCTGACCTACGGGTTCGTGACGGCGCTACTGGCGGCCGCGTACCTCGGGGCGTTCCTGGCCATCCAGACCGCTCTTGCACCGCTCACCGAGCGCACCGGTCCACTCGCCGTCGCCACGTCGACGCTCGTCGTGTTCGCGCTGTTCGCGCCCCTCCGATCGCGGATGCGGGCGATCGTGGACCGCCGGTTCGATCGCTCCCGCTACGACGCCGAACAGACGATCGAGGCGTTCGTGGCTCGGGTGCGGGACGAGGTCGACGTCGAGCGGGTCAGTCGCGAGCTGGCCGGGACCCTCGAACGGACGATGCATCCCGTCTCGGCCGGCGTCTGGCTCCGCGAAACGGTCCGGTCAGCGTGACCGCGACCGGGCCGGGCCGAATCACCGGCCGCCGACCGCTCTGGCTGCGGCCGGCCACCGCCGCGGTCGGACTCGGCGCCGTGGTCGTCGTCAGCCTGGGCGTCCTCCTCGTCAGCCTCGCCGTGTCGATCGCGACGAGGGGCTTCGCCGAGCTCGTCTATTTCGCCCTCTTCCTCCTCATTCCCGCGAGCCTCGGATTGGTCGGCCTCGTCCTGGCGTTGCGGCGCCCGGACAACGCCGTCGGCTGGCTCCTGCTCGTGTCGGGGAGCCTCGCGGGCCTGGCGTTCGCGGGCGGCGAGTACGTCTCGCTGGCCGCCGCCGCGGGCCATCTCGAGTGGCCCCTCGTCTCGCCGGCGGCATGGATCTCGAACGTCTGGTTCGTGCCGTCGATCGGCCTGCTCGTCGTCTACCTGCCGCTGCTCTTCCCGACGGGGCGGCTGCTCTCGCCGCGCTGGCGCATCGTCGCCTGGATCGGCGTCCTCGGTGTCCTCGCGGGTGCCGTCGGACCGGCGACCACCCCGACCCTGAGCGCGGAACAGACCGTCCTCCCCAACCCGCTGGCCGCCCCGCCGGCCGTCCATGACGCCCTGCAGCTCGCCACCGACGCGAGCAACGTCGTGGCGCCGATCATCTTCGTCGTCGCGGTCGCGAGCCTCCTGCTCCGGTTCCGCCGATCTCGTGGGGTGGAACGCCAACAGATCAAGTGGTTCCTCTTCACCGCCGCCCTGGGAGCGGCCGCCTTCGCGCTCGCCCTGGCGAACGTCCCGACGATCTCCGACGCCGCCTGGCTCCTCGGGCTGCTTTCGCTCGGGCTGCTGCCGATCGCGATCGGGGTGGCGATCCTCCGCTATCGCCTGTACGACATCGATCGGATCGTCTCGCGGGCGGTCGCCTACACCCTGGTGACCGCGGTGCTGGCGGCGACGTTCGTCGCGGTCGTGCTGGCCGCCCAGACCATCGTCGACCCCGTGATCCACTCGAACGCGGCCGGGGTCGCGACCTCGACGCTGGTCGTCGCCGCGCTCTTCCAGCCCCTCCGCCGGCGGGTGCAGCGGGCGACCGATCGGCGGTTCAACCGGACCCGCTACGACGCCGAGCGTGAGATCGAGGCGTTCGTGACGCACGTCCGGGACCTCGTCGACGTCGAACCGGTCGCGGAAGCGCTCGATCAAACCCTCCGTCGAACGGTCCAACCGGCGACCGCCGCGGTCTGGCTGCGGCGACGTGCGGCGTGAGGTTCCGCCCGCTGGTCCACCTCCTCGCCGGCATCGCCCTCGCGGCGGAGGCCGCGTGCGTCGCCCTCGTCGTCGCGACGATCGCGGCGGGCTCGGCCGTCGCCGTCGACACGTACTCGCTCGGGGGCTACGTGCTGGGGGCGGCCTACCCGCTCGTCGGTTGGATCGTCGCCTCGCGGCGGCCGCGCAATCCGACCGGCTGGCTGTTCCTCGTCGTCGGGCTGTCCCAGGCGCTCGACACGTTCAACCATCTCTACTCGGTCTACGGGCTCGTCGTCCGACCCGGGTCGTTGCCCCTCGCCGCCGAGGCGAGCTGGGTCGGGACGTTCGACTGGGCGCCCGGCTTCGTCCTCCTCTTCCTGTCGGTCCTCGTGTTTCCCGAGGGGCGGCTGCCGTCGCCGCGCTGGCGTCCGGTCGCCTGGATGGCGGGCCTCGGCATCGTCCTGTTCGTCGTCCCGACCGCGGCCTTCGCCTGGCCGGACCGCGGCGTCGCGCTGACGCTATCGACGCCCGACGGCCCCGCCGGCGACCTGCCGAGCCTCGCGGGGCTGGCCCAGGGCGTGGGTCTCGTCCTGTCGGCCCTCGTCGCGCTCCTGAGCGTCGTCGGGCTCGCGGCCCGGTTCCGCGCCGCGGAGGGCGTCCTTCGGCAGCAGCTGAAGTGGTTCAGCCTCGCGGGGGCGGTCGAGGTCCTGGCCATGGCCGCGGCGCCGTTCCTCGTCACGCTCGACCCGGCGTTCGTCCCGCTCGTCACGGTCGGCTCCGCGGTCGTCGCGCCGCTGCTCCCGATCGCGGCGGGCATCGCGATCCTCCGCTACCGCCTCTACGACATCGACCGGATCGTCAGCCGGACGATCGCCTGGTCGGCCGTTACCGCGCTCCTGGCGGCCGTCTTCGTCGTGCTCGTGCTCGCGCTCCAGGCCGCGCTCGCGACGGTGACCTCCGGTGGTCCGATCGCGGTCGCCGCCTCGACCCTCGTCGTCGCCTCGCTCTTCCAGCCGCTCCGGCGGCGAGTCCAGGACATCGTCGACGCCCGCTTCAACCGTCGTCGCTACGACGTCGAGCGCGAGATCGCGGCGTTTGTCGCCCAGGCGCGCGACGAGGTCGAGATCGATCGGCTCGCCGCGGCCATCGGCGAGACGCTGGGCCGGACGATGCAGCCGACGCGCGCGGCGGTCTGGCTTCGAACCGACGCGTCGACGTGAGACGGCGGCCCGTAACGAATTCCGGACGAGTGAGGGGTAGAACCTGGCCATGACATTGATCGGCACGCTCCGGCAGCGGGTCCCGTTCCGCGGCCGCCGACCGGTCGGCGCCGAAGAGACGCCAGTCGCGGCGCTCGCGCCCGCAGACGCCGCGGCGGCGACCGGGAGCTCCGCCGCCCCCGCGATCGAGATCGCGCCGTCGGACCCGCTCTTCGGCTTCCTCCAGGCGGCGACCGGCGTCGTCGACCTCGACCGGCTCGAGCTCGAGTCGCCCGCGGTCCGCGAGCTGCGCGAGGCCGGCATCCGGATCGTCGTCCCGCTCGTCGCCCAGGGCGAGCTGATCGGCGCCCTCTACCTCGGTCCGCGGCTCTCCGACCAGGAGTACTCGTCGGACGACCGAAAGCTCCTCTCGACGCTCGCGGCGCAGGCCGCGCCGGCGATTCGGGTCGCCCAGCTCGTCCGCGAGCAGGCGGCCGAGATCCAGGCCCGCGAGCGGCTCGAGCAGGAGATGCGGGTCGCGACGATGATCCAGCAGCAGTTCCTGCCCCACGAGCTGCCGAAGCTGCCGGGCTGGCAGGTGGCGGCGCACTACGCGCCGGCTCGCGCGGTTGGCGGCGACTTCTACGACTTCATCGCCCTGCCCGGTGACCGGATCGGCGTCGTCGTCGGCGACGTCACCGGCAAGGGCGTCCCGGCCGCGCTCCTCATGGCCCGGACGCAGTCGGTCCTCCGGAGCGAGGCACCCCATCTCGCCTCGCCCGGCGCCGTCCTCGCCCGGGCGAACGAGATCCTCCTGCCGGAGATGCCGGCCCGGATGTTCGTCACGTGCCTCTACCTCGTGATCGAGCCGGCCACCGGTCGGGTCACCTACGCGAACGCCGGCCACAACCTGCCCGTCGTCCGTGGCCGCGACGGCGTCGTGGAGCTCCGGGCCACCGGGATGCCGCTCGGGCTCCTGCCGGACCGAACGTACGACGAGAAGGAGGCCTCGCTCGCGCCCGGCCAGACCGTCCTGCTCTACAGCGACGGGATCGACGAGGCCCACGCGCCCGACGGCGAGATGTTCGGGCTGCCCCGCGTCCGCGAGCTCATGGCGATCGAGGCGACCGGATCGGAGCTCATCGACCACCTGCTCGACTCGCTCCACGCGTTCGTCGGGCGGGACTGGGACCAGGAGGACGACATCACCCTCGTCGCCCTCGACAGGACGGGTGAGCTCGAGGCCGCGATCACGGCGCGGGCGGATCGGCCGGTCGAGGTCGTCGCGCCGCGGCCCATGCCCGCCGACCAGGTCCTCCTGCGCCTCACGCTGCCGGGGGCCGACGGCAACGAGCGGATCGCGATGGACCAGGTGGCCGACGCCGTCGCCCCGCTCGGGCTCGACCCGACCCGTCTCGAGCGCCTGAAGACCGCGGTCAGCGAAGCCGCGATGAACGCGATCGAGTACGGCAGCCGCAACGACCCGGCGGTCCCGGTCGAGATCGAGGTGGCCGTCGCCGCCGGCGACCTCGTCATCCGGATCACCGACCGCGGCCTGAGCGGCCCTCTCGAGGGGATGGAGGAGCCCGACCTCGACGCGAAGCTCGCGGGCTCCCAGAAGCCACGGGGCTGGGGACTCTTCCTCATCCGCCACATGGTCGACGCGATGGACGTCGCGACCGACGGCCCCGTCCAGACCGTCACGCTGACGATCCACCTCGCGGGAGGCGAGCATGTCGAGACCGTTTAGCGCGGACGTGGACCGGGGAGCGCCGGAGCCCCGGATCGTCCTCCGCGGCGACGTGACGGCGGCGGCCGACCCGGGCCTGCCCGACGCGTACGCGGAGGCGACGCGCTCCGGTGCGACGAGCGTCCTGCTCGACTTCGCCGACGTCGGGTTCATGAACAGCACCGGCATCGCGCTCGTGGTCGAGCTCCTCGCCGACGCGATGCAGCACGGGCGGTCGCTCCGGGCGACCGGGCTGAGCGCGCACTACCGGGAGATCTTCGAGATCACCCGCCTCGCCGAGCACATCACCGTCGTCACCGGGACGGCGGCGGAAACCGCAGCTGCAGGAGGGACCGCATGACGACCGGCTCGATGACCGCCGACGTCCGGACGCTTGGTCCGGGGGTCTCCGCGATCGGCATCCACGGCGACGTGACCGGCGCGACCGAGAACGCGCTGATGGACGCCTACGGCGACGCGACCCGAGCGGGGGCGAAGGCGATCGTCCTCGACTTCTCCGGCCTCGACTACATGAACAGCGGTGGCATCGGCCTGCTCGTGACGCTGCTCGTGCGCGCCCAGCGGGCCGGGCAGCGGCTCCTCGCGACCGGTCTCTCGGAGCACTACCGCGAGATCTTCGCCCTCACCCGGCTCGATGAGGCGATCGAGCTCCACGACTCGGCCGCGGCGGCCGCCGCAGCCGCGACCTGAGCGACCACGAAGGACGGAACGAGATGGCCGAAACGACGACGGAACGCGACACGACCGGCACGGAGCCCACTGACGCGGCCCCGGCCTCGCCCTGGTCGCGACGAGTCGAGCGCCTCGCGGTCGGGAGCGTGCCGCGCAGCGCGATCAACCTCAACGTCGACGGGCGGCGACTCGTCGGACCGGTCCAGGGCTTCGGCCGGCTCTGGCAGAAGCGCTACCGGATCCGGCTCGACGGGGTCGACGTGGACCCGGCCGAGGTCATCAGGACCTGGAAGTCGGAGTTCGCGTCGTTCTGGCCGCGGGGCAACCGCTTCTACGGCCCGATCACCGCGATCGCGCCGGGCGAGGTCGCGCTCCTCAACCTCGCGATGCCCGGGCGACAGACGCTCTCGACGGGGGTCATGGTCATCTACGCCGACGACGAGTCGTTCACGTTCATGACCCCCGAGGGCCACATGTTCGCGTCGTGGATCACGTTCTCGGCCCTCGCCGAGGGCCCGGCGACGGTCGTCTCGATCGAGGTCCTCCTCCGGGCGAACGACCCCTTCTACGAGCTGACGATGGCCCTCGGCGGACACCGGATGGAGAACGAGTTCTGGCAGACGACCCTGCGGAACCTTGCCGCGCGCTTCGGCGTGACCGCCGAGCCGACGCTCGAGCAGACGTGCGTCGATCGCCGGCGCCAGTGGCGGAACGCGCGCAACATTCGGCACAACGCCGCCATCCGGACCGGCCTCTACGTCATCAGCCATCCCTGGGTGATGTTCCGGCGGCGCGACGACGAGGCGACCGAAGGATCGAAGGCCTGAACGGCAGCGGCACGCGGCTCGACGCCGTCGTCGTCGGGGCCGGCCCGAACGGGCTGGCGGCGGCGATCACCCTCGCCCGGGCCGGTCGGTCGGTCGAGGTCCTCGAGGCCGCGTCGGAACCCGGCGGCGGGTCCCGCAGCGCAGAGCTGACGCTGCCCGGGTTCCTCCACGACGTCTGCTCGAGCGTCCAGCCGCTCGGGATCGCCTCGCCGTTCTTCCGGGGCCTCGATCTCGCCGATCGCGGCCTCGACTGGGTCCACCCGGACGCGCCGCTCGCCCACCCCCTCGACGACGGCCGGGTCGCGTTCCTCGAGCGATCCGTGGAGCGAACGGCCGCCGGGCTCGGCCGCGACCGGCGGCGCTGGCGCCTCCTCTTCGGCCCGGTCGTCGACGACGTCGAGCGGCTCCTGCCGGCGATCCTCGGCCCCGTCGTCCGGGTCCCGCGCCACCCGATCGCCCTCGCCCGGTTCGGCCTGCCGGCCCTCCTGCCGGCCTCGACCCTGGCGGGGCGCTGGTTCCGCGACGACCCGGCCCGGGCCCTGTTCGCGGGGATCGCGGCCCATTCGATGGTCGCCCTCGGTCGGCCGCTCTCGGCCTCGTTCGCGCTCGTGCTCGGGATGCTCGGCCAGTCGGTCGGCTGGCCGCTCGCCCGCGGCGGGAGCGGGCAGCTGACGAAGGCGCTCGTCGCCGAGCTCGAAGCCCACGGCGGGCGCGTTCGCATCGACGCGCGGGTCGGCTCGGAGGCCGAGCTGCCACCGGCGACGGCCACCGTCCTCGACGTGACGCCGCGCCAGGCGCTGGCGATCGCGGGAGGGCGGATGAGCCGCCGCGAACGGTTCGCGGCCCGCCGGTTCCGCTACGGTCCGGGCGTGTTCAAGGTCGACTGGGCGCTCGACGGCCCGATCCCGTGGCGGTCACCCGAGGTCGCCCGGGCCGGCACCGTCCACCTCGGCGGTCGGCTCGACGAGCTCGTCGAATCGGAAGCGGCGGTCGCCGCGGGCCGCGCGCCCGAGCGGCCGTTCGTGCTGCTCGTCCAGCCGACGCTGTTCGATCCATCCCGCGCCCCCGAGGGCCGCCACATCGGCTGGGCCTACTGCCACGTGCCCGGGGGATCGTCGGTGGACATGACCGACCGGATCGAGGCCCAGGTGGAGCGGTTCGCGCCCGGCTTCCGCGACCGGATCCTCGCCCGACACACCGTCGGTCCCGCCCAGCTGGAGGCGTACGACGAGAACTACGTCGGCGGCGACATCAACGGCGGGATCGCCGACGTCCGCCAGCTCATCCTTCGGCCGTGGCCGGCCCTCGACCCGTACCGGATCGGCGACCGACTCTGGCTCTGCTCGTCGTCCACGCCGCCCGGCGGCGGCGTCCACGGGATGTCGGGCTGGCACGCGGCGCAGTCCGTGCTCGCCAGCTCGTGAGCGACGCGGCTTCGTGAGCGGAGCGCACTCGTGAGCGATCCACACTCGTGAGCGGCCCGGACGTTCGCGCGCGGCTCGACCGCCGCTTCGATCCCGCCGAGCTGAGGCAGATCAAACGGCTCTGGGTCCGCCATTCGATCGCCGAGGACCGACGCGACATCGAAGGCCTCGTCGCGACGCTCGCCCCCGACTGCGTCTACGAGCTCGTCCCGACCGGGCAACGCTGGGAGGGCCACGCCGGCGCTCGCGCCTTCTACACCGAGCTGTTCGCGGCCTTCCCGGACAACCGGTTCGCGCTCAGTGAGATCGTCGTCGGTCCGCAGGGCATCTTCGAGGCGGCCCGGCTCACCGGCACGAACCTCGGGCCGTGGGCGGGCGCGCCGCCGTCCGGGCTCCCGGTCGACCTCGAGGTCCTCATCCTCTTCCCGTGGGATCCGGGCTCCCAGCGCTTTCTCGGCGAGCGGATCTGGCTGGGGACGAGCACGGGCTGACCGCGACAGCCACGCACGACGCTGCACCGTGGACACCACCTCCCGACCAATCGCGTCGCGGCGCTGCGTGCCAAACAGCGGACCGACGAAGCACGGTCCAATACCGCCCGCCAGTCGGTCGAACCGCTGCACGTGGCGCAGCGGTTCCACGTCCAGGCGCGAAAAGTGGTGCATCGGAGGCAGCACGGCCAACTCGCCGCCGATGCTCCGGAGAACTGCGATTGGCGACGCGGCCGTCGACGCGGGTTCAAGGCGATCCCGGCGTTGTGCTCCTGAAGCACCAACCGCGGATGAACACGCGGCCGTCGACGCGGGTTCAGGCGGTCCCACCGGTGTGCCCCGCACGCTCGTTCGGAGGTTGTGCTCGTCAAGCACAGCCGCTCAGCCGCGCCGCGGCTCTCAAGGACAGCCGCTCAGCCGCTCCGCGGCTCGTCGCCAAGACTCGGCAGCCTACCCCGCCACCTCGGCGAGGCAGAACTCGTTGTCCTCCGGGTCGGCGACGACGATCCAGTGGGCCGGCCCCTCGCGCCTCTCGACGATCCGGCGCCCACCGAGCGCCTCGACGCGCGCTGCCGTCCCTTCCAGGTCCGGGGTCGCGAGGTCGAGGTGCATCCGGTTCTTCAGCGTCTTCGGCTCCGGCACCTGCTGGAGGATCAGCCCGTGGCGGCGGCCGTCGGGATCCTCGAGGCCCACGAACTGGCCCATCCGCCAGCGCCGCTCGAGGCCGAGCATCGCCGACCAGAACGGCGCGAGCGCCTCGGCGTCGGCGCAGTCGAGGACGACGTGGGCGATCGGCAGCCCGGCGGAGCCGTCGCCCGCGCCCCCGGGACCGGAGCCGGCAGCGTCGTCGCCTAGCGCCACGCGGAACGCGCCGCGTCCGGATAGAGGCGAACCCGGCGGTACGGCTCGCGGCCGCGCGAGCGCGAGACGACGTTCGCCCGCTCGGCCATCTGGTGCTGGAGCCGGCGGATGTACGCGTTCTGGGGCGAGAGCTCGACCGGGTCCGAACCGTGGAGAACGAGGCCGATCGCCTCCTCGGTCTCCCGCAGCGCGGCTTCGCGCGGGTCGACCTCGAGGCTGAAGATCGAGGTGAGCGAGGCCTGCATCTGGACGATCGTGTTCGCCTTGAGGACGTAGACCGGGATCCCCCGCTCCTCGGCGTCGCGGATCGGCCCGGACTTCTGGCGGTACTCGCTCCGGAGCGTCATGACCACGTCGGTCTCGTCGACGTCGTGGGCGACGATGACCGGCAGCTGGAGCTCGCGGATCGCCTGCTCGAGGCGCTTGCGGCTGATGCCGTGGGGCAGGACGCGCAGCGTCGGCAGTGACTCGGCCGACGAGAGCCGGATCGCCTCGCCGTCCTCCTCGCGGCTCGCCTCGCGGATCCGGTCGGCGAGCGCCTCGTCGTCGGCCTCGAGCGCCTCCGCGTTCGCCGGTCGCGTGCCTTCCTCCTCGGCGAGCGCGTTCATCGCCTTCGTCGCCTCGTCGCGCCAGGCCCGCTGCCGATCGAGCTCGCGCTGCTCGCGGGCCCGCGTCTCGGCCGCCGACGCCCCGGCCTCCCCGTTCGTCCGCTCGAGCGGTCCCCGATCGGCGATGTCTCCGGCGACGAACGGGCGCTCCTCCGGCGCGACCGCGGGCGCCGAACCCCGCGGACCTTCGCGCGGGCTCGCCGCGCTGCCCGTCCGGGCCGGCCGCCACGACCCGCCTCCACCAGGCCGATACCCGGGCCGAAGCCCGGCGCGCTCGCCGCCCACGTTCCGGTAGCCGGCCGCGTCGCCGCGCCAGGCGGGTTCGGTCCGCCAGCCACCGCCGCTCCCGACGAGACCGCTGAAGCGATCGACGGGCGCAAGCTGCTCGCGGGGCGAGGGCCGCGGCCGGGACTGCGAGCGGTGGACGCCTTCTTCGTCGCGCCAGCGCGTCTCGGGCGCGACGACGTCACCGCGGAGCAGTGCGTCGACGGTCTCGGCGACGTCCGCGTGAACCATGACCCGGTCGCGATCCCGGATCTCGACGACGACGTCGAACGTCGGCGGCGCCTTGCGCTCGAGGACGCTCTTCTGGGTCCGCCGGCGGCGGGCCTCCTCGTCGCCGAGGGTGACGCTCTGGATGCCGCCGATCAGGTCCGAGAGGGTCGGGTTGAGCATGAGGTTGTCGAGGTTGTTGCCGTGGGCCGTGCCGATCAGCTGGACCCCTCGCTCGCCGATCGTCCGCGCCGCCAGCGCCTCGAGCTCCGTCCCGATCTCGTCGATGACGATGACCTGGGGCATGTGGTTCTCGACCGCCTCGATCATCACCTCGTGCTGTAGCGAGGGAGTCCGGACCTGCATCCGGCGGGCCTTGCCGATCGCCGGGTGAGGAATGTCGCCGTCGCCGGCGATCTCGTTCGAGGTGTCGACGACGACGACCCGCTTGCCGAAGTCGTCGGCGAGGACGCGGGCCGCCTCGCGGAGCATCGTCGTCTTGCCGATGCCCGGCCGGCCCATGATGAGGATCGATTTCCCGGTCTCGACGAAGTCCTCGATGATCTCGATCGTTCCGAAGACGGCCCGTCCGATCCGGCACGTCAGCCCGACGATCTTGCCGTTCCGGTTGCGGATCGCGCTGATCCGGTGGAGCGTTCGCTCGATCCCGGCCCGGTTGTCGTCGCCGAACGTGCCGATGTGCTCGACGACGTAGTCGATGTCGGCGTCGACGATCTCGCGATCGAGGAGCATCGCCTCGCCGTCGGGAAAGCGCGCCTCGGGCCGGCGGCCGAGGTCCATGACGACCTCGATCAGGTCGTCCTTGTGCTCGAGCGCGTGGACGGCCGCCACGACCTCCGGCGGCAGCGCGGCAAGGAGGACGTCGAGGTCGTCGGTCGATTCGCGTCGCGGCTCGACTGGGCTCACGCGTCCCTCCGTTCGTTCCGGCATCGCCATCGTCGTCGCCTACCTGACCCCGGCCGGCACGAGGGCCGGCTCGGCGACGCGGACCAGGGTCTCCTTCATGAGCAGGGTGACGGTCGCCGCGGTCTCGAAGCCCTCGTCCTCGAGGCGACGGTCGACCGGTGATTCGTACGTCCGAACGGGAGCGACCACCGGCCGTTCATGGCCCCCGGACCGCGGCCCCTTCTCGAGCCGGCCGCAGATCGCGCCGAGCGCGAACCGGGCGAACTGCGCCGTCCGCTCCTGGTCCGCGCCCGGCCGGACGATGAGCTTGAGGTAGTGGGGCTGGTCCTCCTTCGCGACGCCGATCTGGGCGAAGGCGTCGAGCTGGGTCCCGTCGGGCCCACCGTCCGGCGCGGCCTGGACGAATGCCTCGACGTCGGCGAAGCGGAGAATCGGCGCGAGCGAGCTTCGCGGCACCCGCCAGTGCTGGCCCTGTCGCTCCCAGTCGGGCAGCCGGACCATCTCGAGGCGCTGGACCGGCTGCGGTGTCGCGCTCGCGTGGAGGCGCGAGAGGGCGATCGCGTCGGTGGGCTGGGCCGGCCGAATGCCGGCGTCGCGGGCCTCGTCGTCGGGGGTCGGGTCGGGCAGCTCGAGCGTCTCGGGGCGGACGAGGATCCGTTCGTCGCCGTAGCGCGCGAACCCCGCCTGCATGAACAGGTCGACGTTCCCGTCCGCATCGGCGCAGGCGACGTGGAACCTGGCCGCGCCGCGCTTCTGGCCGTCGCGAAGGAGGTGCTGGACGAGCCGATAGCGGATGTCGCCGGCCTCCCCCTGGCCGATCGCGTCGAGCTCGACGATCGTCCACTCGTCGCGGACCGCGTCGCGCTCGACCCGCAGGAGACCGGCCAGCCCGCCGTCGCCCTCGAAGACGTAGAGCAGGTCGTGCGGCCGGAACGCGCCGAGCGGGAGCCGGAACAGGTTGAACATGCCGATCGGCGGGCCGGTCAGCGGCAGCCCGAGCGAGCGCGTCGCGACGTCGCGGGCCTGGCAGAGCCGCGACAGCTCGGCGAGCGCCGCGAGGTCGGTCAGCCGGGCCAGGCGGACCTTGCCGCGGGGCGCGCCCGCAGCACCTCCGGCCAAGGCACCACGATCGGAGCGCCGGACGGCCATCAGTCGCGATCTCCCCGCTCGACCGCGGCTCGACGGGTCGGATGTTGCCGGCGGCCCGCACCTTCGCCGGGATCGTCGTGCTCGGCGGCCATCGTCGCCAGCAGGCGGTGGAACCGCGTCTCGCCGGCCAGCTCGGGGTGGAACGCGGTGGCGATGACGTTTCGATCGCGCACGGCGACCACGCGGCCGTCGTCGAGGCGGGCGAGGACGTCGACGCCCGGGCCGACGCGATCGATCACGGGCGCCCGGATGAAGACCCCGTGGACGGGCCGGTCGCCGAGGATCGGGACGGAGATGTCGCCCTCGAACGAATCGAGCTGCCGGCCGAACGCATTGCGTTCAACCGTGACGTCGAGGAGCGGCAGGACGGGCGGCTCGCCGCCGGCGATCTGCCGGGCGAGGACGATCATCCCCGCGCACGTCCCGAACACGGGGGCGCCGCTCCGGGCGAGGTCGAGCATCGGCCCGCGAAGGTTCCAGTGGTCGATGAGCTTGCGCATCGTGGTGCTCTCGCCGCCGGGCAGGATGAGGCCGCTGACACCCTCGAGATCCTCGGGCAGGCGCACGTCGACGCCCTCGACACCGATCGATCGGAGCGTATCGAGATGCTCACGGAACGCACCCTGGAGTGCCAGAACGCCGATCTTCATGGCAGGCAACCCCCGGGCTCCGTGACGGAGCCCGCTACCAACCGCGAACCGCCAGGCGTTCGGCCTCGGGAATCGCCTCGAGCGCAAGGCCCTTCATCGGCTCGCCGAGGCCCTTGCTCACCTCGGCCAGGATCTTCGGGTCGTCGAAGTGGGTCGTCGCCTGGACGATCGCCTCCGCCCGGCGCTCGGGTTCGGTGCTCTTGAAGATCCCCGAGCCGACGAAGACGCCCTCGGCGCCGAGCTGCATCGCGAGCGCGGCGTCGGCAGGCGTGGCGATGCCGCCGGCGACGAAGTTCACCACCGGCAGCTTGCCGTCGTCGTGGACCCGCTTCACGAGGTCGTACGGCGCGTTGATCTCCTTGGCGGCCCCGAACAGCTCGTCCTCGCGGAGGCCGGCGATCCAGCGGACCTGGGCCATCATCGTCCGGATGTGGCGCACCGCCTCGACGATGTTGCCGGTGCCGGCCTCGCCCTTCGTCCGGATCATCGCCGCGCCCTCGTTGATCCGCCGGAGCGCCTCGCCGAGGTCGCGGGCGCCGCACACGAACGGGACCTTTAAGGCGTGCTTGTCGATGTGGTTCGCCTCGTCGGCCGGGGTGAGGACCTCGGACTCGTCGATGTAGTCGACTCCGAGCGCCTCGAGGACCTGGGCCTCGACGAAGTGGCCGATCCGGGCCTTGGCCATGACCGGGATCGTCACGGCATCCATGATCGAAACGATCATCGCCGGGTCGCTCATCCGGGCGACACCGCCCGTCGCGCGAATGTCGGCGGGCACGCGCTCGAGGGCCATGACCGCAACGGCGCCGGCGTCCTCGGCGATCCTGGCGTGTTCGGGGGTGACGACGTCCATGATGACGCCGCCCTTGAGCATCTGGGCGAGCCCCGTCTTCGTCGCCCAGGTGGAGGTTTCGACGGGCATGGCTGGCTGGGTTCTCCGGTGTCGCGCCGCGAGCGGTCCGCCGGCCGGCTGGCCCCGGGGTCGTCGCCCGTTCGAGCCGGGGTGGGCGGGCTCGCGCGCCCCGATTATGTCACGCACCTCCACGCTCCCCGATCGGCCGTTCCGAAGGGGTGGGCACC
>DASTSC010000267.1:0-19076 GCA_035760905.1 Candidatus Limnocylindrales bacterium
TCAGCCTGCACCACCCCCGGCGATGAGCACGATCGCGGCGAAGGCCGCGGCCATCCCGAGCGCGTGCTGCCGGCCCACCCGCTCGCGCAGGAGCAGGATCGCGAGCACGACCGTCGCGACCGGGTAGAGCGACGAGAGGACCGAGGCGACGTCGAGCCGCCCCGCCTGGTCGGCGAGCAGGAAGCCGGCGTTGCCGCCGACGTCGAGCGCGCCGGCGATCGCGACGAGCGGGAGCGCCGATCGGAGACCGGCGAACGACGGACGCGTCGCGAGCACGAGCACGGCGACGACGGTGAGCGAGGCGACCCGCGAGGCGACGAGCGGCCAGAAAACGACGTCGGCGGAAACCTGGTGGATGAACACGTAGAAGAGCCCGAAGCCGACCCCGCCGACCACGGCGAGCGCAAGGCTCTCGCGGCGCGAGCGCTCGCTCGGCAGGTGGTCCTCCTCCGCGGCCCCCGAGACGAGCACGACCGCAACGAGCGCGAGCCCGATCCCGACCGCCTGCCCGACGCCGGGCGCGCCCTCGAGGACGGCTCCGGCCGCGACCGGAACGGCGGCCGCGATCACCCCGGCGATCGGCGCGACCGTGCTCACGCGGCCGACGGCGAGCGCGCGGTAGAAGCCGACGAGGGCGATCGCTCCGCCCGTGCCGGCGATCGCACCCCAGCCGACGTCCGCGAGCGTCGGGGGCGGCTCGCCACGGACGACCGCGGCCGCCGCCGCGACCCAGATCCCGAGCGACTGGCTCGCGAGGACGACGACGAGCGAGGACGCGCGTCGGCTCGCGAGCCCGCCGGCGAAGTCGGCGGCGCCCCAGCTCGCCGCGGCGAGCAGCCCGAAGACGAGGACGGTCAGCTCGGGCGAGAGCACGTCAGGCGGTGGCGTCGACGGGGACGGATGCCTCCGTGTCGGCGGGCGGCGCGGCGTCGTCGACCGCGGTCGGGCCGGACAGCTCGACGATCCGGTCGGCCGCGGCGTCGTAGCGGGTCGACGTCGTGAGGTAGATCACCTGGAAGTCGGCCGCGAGCGTGCGGAGCGCGTCGAGCGCCCGCGCCGCGCGGTCGTCGTCGAGGGTGACGAACGGGTCGTCGAAGACGAGCGGCGGCCGCCGGTCCCCGGTGACGAGCCTCACGAGACCGAGTCGCGCGGCGAGGAAGACGAGGTCCACCGTCCCCTGGCTCAGCTGGCGGACGTCCACCCAGTCGCGCTTCTCGGGCGCCCAGACCTCGATGTCGAGGCTCGTGTCGTCGACCTTCACCCGCCGGTAGCGCCCGCCGGTGATCGCGTCGAGGTCGCCGACCATCCGCTTCTCGAGATAGCGGGTCGCCGTCCGCATCGTCGCCCGCTCCGCCTGCTCGATTGCCCGGAGCGTCGTTGCGTAGACCCGCGCCCGGCGCTGGAGCGCGGCCAGCTGCTCGCGCCAGGTCGCCAGCCGCTCGGCCTCGCCCGCGACCTGCTCCGCGTCGACGGTCGCGGCCTCGACCCGGGCCCGTGCCCGCGCCTCGTCGTCGCGGGCCCGCTCGAGGGCCGCCTCCGCGTCGGTGACCTCGACCTCGAGCCGCTCCCGCGCCCGGGGCTCCTTGGCGATCGGCCCGAGCGCCTCGAGAGCGTGGCCCTTCTGCTCGATCTCGAGCGCGGCCGCGTCACGGAGCGTCGGCAGCGTCTCCCGCGGTTCCTTGCCGACGAGGCCGTCGAGCTGCGCGGTCAGCGTGTCGATCTGGTGGACGTGGGCCTCCTCGCGCCCGAGGAGCTCGTCGGCGGCAGCCACGTCCGGCAGCCCGAGCGCCTCGAGCTGCTTCGCGGCGTCGGCCTCGGCCTGCTTGAGCTCGAGCTCCATCTCCGACCGGCCGCGCAGCCGGCGGTCGATCTCCACGTCGCGGAGCTGCCGCTGGAGACGGTCGGAGCGACGAAGCCAGAACGCGACGACCGCGAGGAGCAGACCGACCGAGGCGATGAGCGCGCCGACGTAGAGGATCGACTCGGGCAGCTCGAGGAGTCCGGTCAGCCGACCCGCGAAGGCGGCCACGGCGACCACGACGCCGACGAGGACGAGGACGAGCGCGACGCGCGAGAGCGGCTGCCAGGTCGGGGCCGGCGGCACCTCGAACTGGACCTCGACCTCGCCCGCGAGCAGCGCGCGGAGCTCCCGGATCCGGCCGTCGAGCCCGCGAAGCCGCTCGACGATCTGGCGGAGGACCGGCAGCGGGTTCGGCGACGGATGGGTGTCCGCGAGCCCGTCGAGCTCCTCGTGGACCGCGACGGCCTGGCGGTAGCGCTCGAAACGGTCCTGGGCGGCCGCGCGTTCGACCGTCAGCCGCTCCGCCTGGCGGGCCTTCTCGAGGAGCGACCGGCGTTCCGCGAGCGCCCGGTCCGCGTCCGCCCGCCGTTCACGGGCGCCGACGAGCGCGTCCCGGTCGGCCTCGAGGCGGGCGAGGGCGGCCTCACCCTGCTCGACGGCGCCCTGGGCCTGCTCGACCGCCTCCTCTGCGACCTTGAGCCGGCCGGGGTTCTTCTCGCCCTTCGTCGTCAGGTCGTGGAGCGCGCGCTCGAGGAGCCGTTTCGCCCGCGAGGTCCCCCGGTCCGCGCCCGAGATCGAAGCCTGGAGCCGGTCGCGGAGGGTCGCCTCGTCGCGGTCGAGGTCGGCGAGCTCGTGATGGCGGACCGAGGCGGTCGATCGGAAGAAGGCCTCGCTCGGGATCCCCGTCAGCTCGGCGAGGACCTGGTCGGCGAGCGCCGGGTCCGCGATCGACTGGCCGTCGTAGTCGAGCCTGACCGTTCCCTTCGGTCCCCGGAACGCCTTTTCGAGCCGGCCTTCTCGCGACGACTCCTCGTCCTCCTGGACGAAGTCGAGGGCCACGACCGGCCTGGCATCCTCGCCGCCGTCCCACGGGCGGAGCGCGTCCATCTCGGCGCCGGCTGCCGTGGCCTTTCGGGTGAGCGCCAGCTCGAGCGCCCGCTGGATCGTCGTCTTGCCGGCCTCGTTCGGGCCCCGAACGACCGTCAGGCCGGGCGCCAGCTCGATCTCGAGCTCGCGGTAGCGTCGCAGGTCGCGCAGGGCGAGACGGGTGATCCTCACCCGGTCACCGTCACAGCGTCACCTCGTGGCCCGCCAGGAGCAGCCGTCCGAGTCGGAGGGCGTCGCGGAGCTCCCCGGCGTCCGGGGGCTCGGTGGAACCGGGCGCGGCGGCAGCGGCCTCGGGCGCAGCGGCAGCCGCCTCGGCCTCGGCGATCCGGGCCTCGAGCTCGCGGATGAAAGCCCCGGCGACCGTGTCCGGCGGCGGCAGGTTCCCTTCGGTGAGCGCGGGAACGCTGCGGTCGCGGACCCGGATCCGGAAGAACCGATCCCGGAGCTGGGCCTCGACCTCGAGCGGCTCGAGGTCGAGCTCGTCGGGTCGAACGCCGACGAGCCGGACGTCGAGCACGAGATCGGGGTCGGCCTCCGCGCCAAGCCGCTCGACGAGCGCCGGCTGGGAAAGGACGTCGCGGGCGTCGAGCTCGAGCGATCGAAAGCGCGTCCGGCCGACGGTCCGCTCCTCGACCTCGACCTGCTTGACCCCGGACGCGTCGTCGAGCGTGACGAGGAGAACCTGCCCTGCCCGGTCCTGGTCGACCGCGACCGGCTCCGGCGCCCCGCTGTAGGCCCACGTCGTCGGGCCGGCGGTCCCCTGCTGGGTCGAGTGCCAGTGGCCGAGCGCGAGGTAGTCGAGGCCGGAGCCCGCGATCTCGTCGACCGAGACCACGACCTCGTCGCCGTCGGTCCTGCCCGCGATCGCGACCGCGCCGTGGAGCATGCCGATCCGCCAGGTCGCGGCCGCGTCGTCGGGCAGGTTCGCGATCGCGGCGGAAAGCGCGCCGCGTGGCGCGCGTTTCGTGTCATGGACGACGCCGACGACGAGCGCGTGACAGGTCGCGAGGTGGACCCAGGGCTGCTCCGGCGTCAGGACCGTGAGCCAGTCCTCGTTCACACCGATGCCGGCGAGCGCCTTGAGGTCGTAGGCCCGGTAGATCGAGGCCCGGTCGTAGACGTCGTGGGTCCCGGGCAGGATCACCGTCCGGATCTTCGCTGCCTTCAGCCGGGCGAGGTCGGCGGCGACGCGCTCCACGGACCGCTTGGGCTGGACGTTCGAATCGAACAGGTCGCCGGCGATGAGGACGAGATCGACCCGCTCGGCGATCGCGAGGTCGAGGGCCGCCGTGAACGCGGCCTGCTGTCGCTCCCGCTGCGCGGACGCTCCGTCCCCGAGGTCGGCGTGGCGGGCGCCGAGGTGGACGTCGGCGGTGTGCAGCAGCCGAAGCACGCGGGGCTCTCCCTCCCTGTGACGGATCGCGCGGGCGCACGAGGGGGCATGGCGGCGGTCGTTCGGTGCCCGATTGTGACAGGTCCGCGAGTCGGACGGCAGTCCCGGCGCGCCCCGGCCGGGTCCCGGCGGCGGTCGCGAACGACGCGGCCCGATCGGGGGGCCTCGACTTGCCGAGGGTCGTCCGTGATGGTCGATGTATGCTTGACGCCAGACAACACCGGTGCGCCTTCGCCGGGGATAACACATCGGCACCCTGGGTCGCGGCGCCGGACCTCTCCTGTTTGGCTCGCGTCTCCACCGATCCCCCGTCGCGGCGTGCCACGACCACGCGCCCGGGAGGAATCTGGTGACCTACGTCGACCGAACCCTCACCTGCGTCGATTGCGGCGTCGAGTTCATTCACTCCGCCGCCGACCAGGAGTTCTACGCACAGAAGGGGTTCGCCTCGGATCCAAAGCGCTGCGCGAGCTGCCGGGCGAGCCGGCGGCAGATGCGCGATTCGGGCTATGACGTCCGCGACATCGGCGGCCCACGCGGCTACGAGCGTGGCGACGACCGCCCCAACCGCGAGTACTTCGCGGTGATCTGCTCACAGTGCGGCAACCAGGCCCAGGTGCCGTTCAAGCCGCGGATGGACCGGCCGGTCTACTGCTCGGACTGTTTCCGGACGATCCGACCCGACTGAGATCGTCCCGGCGCCCACGCGCCCGATCCCGATGCAGACGAAGACCGGCCGGCCCCACCAGGGCCGGCCGGTCGTTCGATTTCACGAGCCGACCCGGTGCCGGCCGGCTCGACTCGCTGCTCACCAATACCGGTCCCGACCGCACAGGGTTCAGTCGGCCGGCTCCGCCTTCCAGATCGGGATGACGTCGCCGGCGCGGTGGCGCGTCCGGTGGCGACCGCGCCAGACGGTCACCCGGCCCGCGCCGCGAACCTGCCACGACCCGTCGCGACCGATGAGCCCGGTGTTCTCGTCGACGCCCAGGACGGTCACGCCGGCGGGCGCCTGGAGGGCCATGAGCGCGGCCACGGGTTCAGGCAGCCGGTCGTAGTGGGGCAGGATCGCGCAGCCGGGAACGACTGCGAGCGACTCCGGGTAGCGGACCGGAACGGGCAGCCGCCGCAGACGCCGGCGCCAGTCGACCTGGCGCCCGCCGAGGACCATCGCCCCGGCCGAGCATCCGACGAGCGCGGCGCCACGCTCGTTGGCTCGCCGCGCGGCAGCCCAGACGCCGGACCCACGGAGGGTCTCGAGGAGATGGCCGGGGTGGCCGCCGGAGAGGTAGACGAGATCGGCCTCGCCGACGGCCTGGACGAAGGCGGCATCGTCGGCGTCGGCCCGATCGCGGACGAGCACCGCCTCGACCTCCGCCCCGAGGCCCGCGAAGTGCTCGACGCCCATCGCGGCCCAGCGCCGGAAGGTCACCTCGCCGTCCGGCCACGAGGCAGTGGGTATCACGACGACGCGTGGCCGGCGGGCGGCGATCCCGGCGAGCAGCTCTCGGTCGATGTCGGCCATCGGGGGCAGGAACTCGCCGGCGCCGATGAGCGCGACGGGGCCGACCATCGATCGACAAGTCTAGGCCGTACGATCCGCCGATGACCACGCGCCAACGCTGGACGATGGTCGCGGCGATCCTCGGCTCCGCGACCGTCTTCCTCGACGGGACCGTCGTGAACGTCGCCCTTCAGAAGATCGGCGAGGAGCTGCCGGCATCGGTCATCGGCGTGCTCGAGGGCCAGACCTACGCGACGAGCGGCTACCTGGCGACGCTCGCCGCGCTCCTCATCCTCGCCGGCGCGCTGGCCGACTACTACGGCCGCCGGCGGGTCTTCTCGATCGGCCTCGCCGGCTTCGGGATCGCTTCGGTCCTGTGCGGGATCGCGCCCGACCTCGAGCTCTTCGTGCTCTTCCGGATCATCCAGGGCGCTGCCGGCGCGCTCCTCGTCCCCTGCTCGCTCTCGATCATCACGGCGACCTTCGAGGGGCCGCAGCGGGCGCGCGCGTTCGGGATCTGGGCGGCGGCGACGAGCGCGACGACGCTCGCCGGACCGATCCTCAGCGGGCTCCTCGTCGACTACGTCACGTGGCGAGCGGCGTTCCTCATCAACGTCCCGATCCTTGCGGTCGCGCTCTGGGCGACCCGGGCCCACATGGACGAGTCCCGGGACGAGCAGGCGAGCGGACGGTTCGACTGGCTCGGCGCCGCGGACGTCGTGCTCGCGGTCGGCGGGCTCGCGTTCGGCGGCATCCGCGGCGAGCAGACGGCCTGGTCGGACCCGGTCGCGTTCGTCGCACTCGGGATCGGCGTGGTCGCCTTCGTCGCCTTCCCGATCCTCATGACCCGGCGGCACGATCCGCTCGTCCCGCTCGGGCTCTTCCGGTCGCGCGACTTCACCGCGATCAACCTCTCGACGTTCCTCATCTACGCCGCCCTCTACCTGAGCTCGTCCTACCAGCCGCTCTACCTCCAGGGCGTCCTCGGTTACGCGCCGTGGGCCGCCGGTGCGGTGGGACTTCCCATCGCGATCGCGCTGACGCTCCTCTCGACCCGGATCGGCACGCTCGCGGGGCGTTACGGCGCGCGGCCGTTCCTCGTCGTCGGCCCGGTGCTCATGGCCGCGGGACAGCTCTGGCTCGCCCGGATTCCCAGCACGAGCGAGGCCTGGAAGACCGAGCTCATCCCGCCCGCGGCGACGTTCGTCGATGTCCTGCCGTCGATGATCCTGTTCGCGATCGGGATCTCGTGCGTGGTAGCGCCGCTGACGTCGACGCTGATGAACTCCGTGCCGGTCCGCAACTCGGGGGTGGCCTCGGCGATCAACAACGCCGTCTCGCGCGTCGGCCAGCCGCTCCTCGGCGCGGTGATCTTCATCGTGATCACGTCGTCGTTCTACGCGTCGATGGCAACCCGGCTCCCGAACGTCGACGTCTCGAGACCCGAGTTCCGGCGCGACGTCACCCCGCTCAACCCGCCCAAGGGGGCGCCGGCGCCGGAGGTCGTTCGCGCCTCGGCCGACGCCTCGACCGAATCCTTCCACCTGGCGATGATCACGACGGCCGTCCTCCTCGTCGCCGGCGGCGCCGTGAACTGGATCGGCCTCGGCGGTGCCACCCGCGTGCCCGGGCGGTCCGGTCGCGCCGATCGCGCGGAAGGCCCCGAACCCTCGGCGCCGGGCGGCTGAACCGACGAGCCGGGCGGCTGAATCGACGAACCGGGCGGTTCGGAGACCACCCGGTTCGAAAGGAGCGGCGCGAGCGTCGTCAGGCGACGCGCTTCGACGCGTTCCACTCCTGGTAGGAGCCCCACAGCATCACGGCCGCGCCGACGATCGTGAGGATGAGCGCCAGCATGTAGCCACCGCCGAAGAAGCTGCCGAGCAGGCCGCCGGCGAAGCCGAGCACGCGGAGGAGCTGCAGGAGATCGAGCAGCTCGACGAGCCCGACGACCGCGCTGATGACGAGCAGGATCACCGGCACCGGAGCCGGCCAGGTGACGTTCGACGTCGGCGAGTACTTGAGCCAGAGGACCGCAAGCACCGCGATCGCGCCGAGGAGCGCGATGAAGCTCGAGCCGAAACCGAAGCTGATCAGCGCCACGAGCCAGCCGACGACGATCAGGACCGCGCCGATCGCGGCGAGTCGCTCGTTCGGATTGAATTTCGCCCAGATCTCCTGGACCACGGCCACCTCCCGTATCCCTGCCACCCGCCGTCGCAGCTCGTGCCCCGAGGATCGGCGGGGTTCGACGGGCCGCAGCGTACACCGGGCGTCAAACCGCCCGGACCCCCCACCTTGGTCACCCTGCATACTCGCCCGATGAGCCGGGACTGGGACGCCCGTTCATATGACGCCGTCGCCGCGCCGCAGGAACGCTGGGGTCGCAACGTCCTCGATCGACTCGCCCTCGCCGGCGACGAGCTGGCCCTCGACGCCGGATGCGGCAGCGGCCGGGTGACCGAAACCCTGGCCGAGAGGCTGCCGAAGGGCCGCGTGATCGCGCTCGACGCGTCGCCCTCGATGATCGAGGCCGCCCGAGCGCGGCTCGCCCGCTTCGGCGAGCGGATCACGTTCGTCGTGGCCGACCTGACCGCGCCACTGCCGGTCGCCGAGCCGGTCGATGTCGTCGTCTCGACCGCGACGTTCCACTGGGTGCCCGACCACGACGCGCTCTTCCGGCAGCTCGCCGCCGTCACCCGGTCCGGCGGCCGGCTGGCGGCCCAGTTCGGCGGGAGCGGGAACGTCGAGCGGGTGATGCGGGTCCTCGCCGGGATCGGGGACGGCTGGCTCGGTCCGGCCCACTTCGAGACACCGGAGGCGACGGAACGACGGCTCCGGGAGGCCGGCTGGACGGAGGTCCGCTGCTGGCTCCGGCCCGAGCCGACGCGTCTCGAGCCGGGCGAACCCTTCGAGCGGTTCCTGTCCACGGTCGTCCTCGGGCCGCAGCTCGATCGCCTGCCGCCGGACGAGCGAGCGGCGTTCGTTCGCGAGGTCGCCCGACGGCTCGGCGAGCCCGTCCTCGACTACGTCCGTCTCAACGTGGACGCCGTCCGCGCCTGACGGCCGAATGTGGCCGCGGCGACATCGTCATCCGTCGTAGAGCCTTCTCGATCCCGGTCCATCGGCGCCGCACGACGGCGAGGCGACGATCCAGTCGCTCACCGCGCGGTGCGGCGAGCAGAGGCAGAACCGAGGTCGTGGGATGGATCAGATCACAGCGTTCGTCGAGATCGCGGCCTGCGCGGCGCTCGTCGCGGCGCCCGCGATCGCGATCGTCCGGATCCTCGACGGCGGCCTCGGCATCGGAGCCGCGTTCGTCCGATCGTCGGTTCCGGCCTGGCCGCGCGGCATCCAGGAAGAGGAGCCGCGACCCTGGTCGCTGCCCCCGCTCGTCGGGGGTGCCGAGTCGGCGGCCTGATCAGAAGCGCATTCGCCCGGACGACCCCGGGGAAAGGAGGTCACGAGATGTTCCCGTACAAGTCCATCGTCATCGCGCGGCAGCTCGAGGAGCTGCGGACCGAAGCCTCGGCCCGGCGTCTCGCGGCCGCCCCGGCGGTCGACGGGAAGCCCGACGGATCCGGCTCGTCGCGGGCGACGCTCGCGGCCCCGATCGTCACGCCCCGGCTCGACGGCTATCCGTACCCCGTCCGCTGACTCCTCGTCCGTCGCTCCCTCCGGCCGGCGCCTCATCGGCGCCGGCCGGTTGCATGTCCGCCGGCGTGTCGACGTCGCGGACCAGCCGCGGGTCGACCGGCAGGCGAACCCGGCCGGGATCGGCCTCGAGGAGCGCGCCGAGTCGGCGCCGGCCCTCGGCGAGGAGCCGGGCGGCCGCCGCCGAGGCGGGGCCCACGCGGAGCGCGATCGGGATCGGCTGATCGCGTCCCTCGGTCACGAGGCACGCGACGACGGCGTCGGACGAGCGCGCCGCCCGCGCGAGCGCGGCGAGGACCGCCGGCTCGAGCCACGGCATGTCCCCGCCGACCACGAGCGCGAGGTCGGCCGCGTCGAGCACCCGGAGCGCGCTCGCGATCCCGACCAGCGGACCGCCGAACGGCTCGTCGTCGCGGACGAGCCGTGCGCCGGACGCCGTGACCTCGGTCAGCCAGGCCGGCATCGCGGGCTCCGGCGGCCCGACGACGACGACCTCGTCGACGGGCACGCGCCGGAGCGCGTCGACGGCGTGGAGGACGAGCGGACGCCCGGCGAGGGTCGCCGCGAGCTTGTCCGAGCCGAACCGGCGGGAGGCGCCGCCGGCGAGCACGACCCCGACGAGCCGCTCGTCGCTCACGCTGACGGCCGGATCCAGGCCCCCTCGTCCACCCGTCGCGGCTCGATCCGAACGACCGCGTTGTAGTCGGGCACATGGGATGCGTCGCGGATCCCGGGGGCGACGAGCACGTTCGCCTCGGGCCAGAACATCTGGACGTTGCCCTCGCGGATTGGCGCGACCTTCAGGCGGCCGCCCACGGCTCCCGTCGCCGAGCGCACCGTCACGGGCGCTCCGTCGTCGAGGCCGAGGCGGCTCGCGTCCGCGGCGGCGATGAACACCGCGTCCCGGGCGCCACCGGTGAGCGGATCCTTCGCCCGCCAGATCATCGAGTTGAACTGCTTTCCCCGGCGGGTCGCGAGGAGGAACTCGCCTGGCGCCAGCGACCGTTCGGCCGGTGCGACCGCGGTGAAGTGGGCCTTGCCGTCGGGCGTCGGGAAGACCCACCCGTCGCAGAGCCGCTCGCCGCCCCACTGGACCTGGTCGCCGCTCTCGCGGAGCGATTGGATCCCGTCGTAGGCCGGGATGACCCGGGCGATCTCGTCGCGGATCGCCCCGCTCTCCTCGAGCGCGCCGAGGCCGGCCCGCTCGAACCCGTCGGGCTCGACCCGCCGGGCGAGCTCGAGGTAGATCCGCCACTCCGGCCAGGCCTCGCCGACGCGATGACCGGGGATCTCGGGGCTGAACGCGATCCGGCGCTCGGTCGTGGTCTCGGTCCCGCCACCCGGCTGCTCGTAGCGGGTCATCGCCGGCAGGAGGACGACGGCGCCGCCCGGGGGCGGATCGACGAGCATCTGGCTGCTGACGACGACGTCGGTGTGAACGCGGACGGGGACCCGCTCGAGGGCGTCGCGGACGGCGCGCGGGTCGGGCAGCGTGTCGAGGAAGTTGCCGCCGCTCGACCAGAGGACCTCGATCTCGCCGCGTCCGGCCGCCTCCACGAGCTCGGCCGCCGTCAGCCCGCGGTCGGGCCGGACCTCGAACCCATAGGCGGCCGAGAGCGCGGCCGCCGATTCCGGGTCGATCGTGGCGCCGCCGGGGAAGACCGTCGCGTACGCGCCCATCTCGGCGCCGCCCTGGACGCCCGAGTGGCCGCGGATCGGCATGAGCCCGGCACCCGGCCGCCCGACGTTGCCCCGGGCGAGGGCGAGGTTGACGATCGAGCGGACGTTGTCGGTGCCGCAGACGTGCTGGGTCATCCCCATCGACCAGACGAGGACGGCCGAGCGAGCCTTCGCGTACATCTCGGCGAACCGTTCCATGTCGGCCCGCGTCGCGCCCGACCAGCGCTCGAGATCGTCGAACGAGAGCCGGTCGAGGGTGGCGACGAGGTCGTCCCAGCCAGTCGTGTGCTCGCGGACGAACGCCTCGTCGACCCCGCCCCGGGCGATCAGGCACTTGAGGACGCCGTCGAGGAAGGCGACGTCGCCGCCGACGTGGACCGCGAACCACTCGTCGGTCATCCGCGTCCCGAAGAGCGCGCTCTCGAGGTTCGAGGGGACCCAGTAGCGGTCGAGACCGGGCTCGCGGAAGGGATTGACGACGGCGACCCGCAGCCCGTTCTTGCGGGCCAGGTAGAGGTACTTCATGACGACCGGCTGGGCGTTCGCCACGTCGGCGCCGAAGAAGACGACGAGATCGGCCGCGAACAGGTCCGTGTAGCTGATCGTGGTCGCGGCCGCGCCGACGGCCGCCTTGAGCGCCCCCGTCGACGGCGCGTGGCAGACACGGGCCGCGTTGTCGACGTTGTTCGTGCCGAGGAACCGGGCCACCTTCTGGGCGACGTAGTAGACCTCGTTCGTGATCCCCCGGCTCGTCAGGTAGAAGCCGAAGCGGTCGTGGCCGGCGGCGGTCCGGCCGGCGGCCCGCGCGGTCCGGATCCCGTCTGCGGCCAGCTCGAGCGCCTCGTCCCAGGTCGTCCGGTGGAAGCCCGGCTCGCCGTGCCGTCGCACGTACGGGTGACCCAGCCTGCCGAGCTCGCGGAGCTCCGAGCCGGAACGCTCGCGGAGCGCTCCGACGTCCTCGAGCGCGCGGTCGGGCAGGGCGTCCATCGTGTTCGTGCGGAGGAGGTGGAGCCGGGTCGTGCAGAGGTGGACCCCATCGATCGTCCAGTCCGCGAAGCCGGCGACGCCGAGCGCGCAGCCGTCGCAGACGCCCCTCGAGAGGATCCGCCAGGCATAGAGCGGGTGGCGCCAGTTCTCCCGGATCGTATGGAGGATGTCGAGGTAGTGGTTCGGGTGCTGCTCGCCGAGGCCGTAGGGGACCGGGCTCACCCAGAGCGATGGTTTCGGCCGGCGAGGTCCCTTCAGGCGGCGGACGGGCGCGCGGGTCGCCATCGGGTCAGTGGGCGAGGAGGTCGGACAGGTCGATCCGGCGGTCGTGGGCGTAGACGTTGAAACCGTCGCCGCGGAGGAACCCGACGAGCGTGACGCCGAGGCGCTCGGCCGCGTCGATCGCGAGCGACGACGGCGCGGAGACCGCCGCGACGATCGGGATGCCGGCCACGGCCGCCTTCTGGACGATCTCGAAGCTGACCCGGCCGCTGACCATGAGGATCCGGTCGTGGAGCGGCAGGCGTCCAGCCGCGTACTGCGAGCCGACGACCTTGTCGAGGGCGTTGTGGCGGCCGACGTCCTCGCGGACCGCCACGAGCTCCCCGTCGGGGGCGAACAGGCCGGCCGCGTGGAGCCCGCCCGTCTCCTCGAAGGCTCGCTGGGCGGCGCGGAGCGCATCGGGCAGCGCGAGGATCACGGGGCGCGCGACGACGGGCCCGTCGGGCAGGGGATCGCAGCGGACGGCGACCTCGTCGATCGAGGCCTTGCCGCAGATCCCGCAGGACGCGGTCGCGACGAAGTGGCGCTCGGCCACCCGCGAGGCGTCGAAGCGGTCGCGGAGCCGGACGACGACCGTGTCGTCCGGCGCGGACAGCCGGGCCGGATCGCCGTAGCGGACGCGGACGACCTCGCCGTCGCCGATGAGGCCCTCGGTCCGGAGGAAGCCGACGGCGAGCTCGGCCTCGTGGCCGGGCGTTCGCATCGTGACGGCGACGGCCACGGGCTCCTGGCCCGGTCCGGCGGCGCGGATCTCGAGCGGCTCCTCGGCGACCACGCGATCCGCCCGAACCTCGAGCTCGCCGCCACGGACGGCCACGATCCGCGTGCTGGCGATGTGGCGGACGGGTTCGACGGCTTCTTGTTCGGCGGCCGCATCGGCGTCGCCGGGCGGTGGCGCGACGGCTCGGGCGACGTCCGGCACGGGCATGCGCTGAGTCTAATCGGGCCGAACGGTGTGGATGGGTGGCTTGTCAGGCGTCACTTGCTCGCCGACACTGACCCCGCTTTCGCTGCCGAGGGAGGGCCGCGTGAACGACTACTGGGTCTGCCCATCGTGCCGCTCGCTCAACCGCGGGCGGGCGAAGGAGTGCTACAGCTGCCACGCCCCGTACGCGCCGTTCGACGCGGGCGGCGGCGCGGGCGTGGCGGCGCCCGTGGCGGCTCCGGCCAGCGACGGCGGCCAGCCACTCGGGATCTCCCCGGCACCGGGCGGGATGTTCCTCGCCGGCACGGAATCCGCTGCCGGGCAGAGCCCGTCGCCCCAGGTCGGCTTCCCATCTGCTGCCGAGCCTGATGCCGGGCTCGGCGTGCTCGGCGGGATCGTCGGCGGGGCGATCGGGGCGATCGTCTCGGCCGCGGTCTGGTACCTCGTCGTCACGGCGAGCCACATCCAGGCCGGGATCGTCGCGATCGCGGTCGGCTGGATCGTCGGCCAGGCGGTCGTCCTGGCGGCCGGCCGGCGGTCGATCGCCCTCGTCGGCGTTTCGGTCGCCTGGACGCTCGTCGCCCTCGTCGTCGCCCAGTACCTGATCGCCGTTCGCCTCGTGAACGACCTCCTCGTCGACGCCGGGGCGGGCGTCACGCTGCCGATGTTCCTGTCGCCCGGCGACAGCGTCGACCTGCTCGTCGCGTGGCTCCAGTCCGATCCGCTGACGCTCGTCTTCTGGGCGATCGCGCTCATCGAGGCGGTGGCGATCCCCTGGCGCGGGGCCATGCGGGCGGCTCGGTCGCCCTGGGCACCCCCGGCGGCTGCGTCCGGAGCCGTCGGCAGCTCCGTCCCACGCTGACCCCGACCGAACGCCGCTTCCTCGCCGACGCCCGGCGGGCGGTGCTCGCGACGGTCGACCCGACCGGCCTGCCCCGCCTCGTCCCGATCTGCTTCATCCTCTCGCCGTCCGCCGACGAGGACGGCCGGCCGGTGATCGTCTCACCGCTCGACGAGAAACCCAAGCGGTCGACCGATCCGCTCGCGCTCGCCCGCGTGCGCGACCTGCTCGCCCGGCCCCGCGTCCGCCTCCTCGTCGATCGGTGGGACGAGGACTGGGCGCGCCTCGCATGGTTGCGCCTCGACGGCGTGGCGTCCGTTGCCCGGCCGGACGATCCGGGCTTCGGTGCGGCGCTCGTCGCGCTCCGCCGGAAGTACCCGCAGTACGTCTCGCAGCGGCTCGAGGGCCGGCCGCAGATCCGGATCGCGGTGGAGCGGGTGGCGAGCTGGGGCGACCTCGGCTAGGCGCGACGCGGACTGGGGCGCCTACGCGGACTGGTGGCGCCTACGCGGACTGGTGGCGCGGCGCCGAGACCAACTCGAGCAGCCGCCTCGACGACTCCGCGATCTCGGCGATCGCCGCCTCGAACGCCTCGGCGTTGCGCTGCGACGGCGTCCGGAAGCCGCTGATCTTGCGGACGAACTGACGAGCCGCGGCCTCGATCTCCGGGTCGGTGGCGATCTCGTCGTACTTGCGGAGGGTCACGATGCTTCGGCACATGCCGGAACTCTAGCCGGCCGCTGCGGACGCGGCGAACGTATCGTCTCGCGGTGACTGCCGACGAGGTGATCGAGCGACTCGACCTGCAGCCGCATCCCGAGGGCGGCTGGTACGCCGAGACGTGGCGCGAGCCAACGGTGGGCGACGGCGAGCGTGCCGTGAGCTCCGCGATCTACTTCCTGCTCCAGGCCGGCGAGACGTCGCGGTCGCACCGAGTCGACGCGACGGAGATCTGGCACTGGTACGCAGGCGATCCGCTCGAGCTCACGATCGGGGATGCGCCCGCGGTCCTCGGGCCGAACCTCGCCGGGGGTGAGCGCCCGCAGCTCGTCGTGCCGGCCGGGACCTGGCAGTCTGCGCGCCCGCTCGGTGCCTGGACGCTCGTCGGCTGCACCGTCGCGCCGGCGTTCGAGTTCGCGGGGTTCGAGCTGGCCGGTGACGAGACGCCCTGATGCCGGATCGGGGCGATTCTCCAACGTCATTGGCGTCCCGGCGCCGGCGAGGCTCCTGCCGAGCGGTTTCGAGGGCGGCAGCGGCGCGGAATGGCGATGAATGGCGATGAGGTTGCCGTTCTGCGGCACTCGGTCGCTCCGCCCGCCGCCAGGGGCCGGATGACGCCAGCCACATTGGAAGGACGTGTCGCTCGCCGTCACGCGGGGCGCTCCAGGCGCGGACCAGCGCCCGGGGAGCTACCCGGCGAGTGCCACCTGTAGCGCGTCGAGGACGTCGTCGGCAACCGGCCGGACCGGTGCCGCGAGCCCCCGCTCGCCCGGTGCCACGCGACCGCGATCGAGTCCGAGCCAGCGCGCGTCGGGCGTCTTGAGGCCGTTGCCGGTGAGGAGCGCGACGACCTCGTCACCGTCGCGGATGACGCCGCGGCGCCTCGCCGCCTCAACGGAGGCCACCGTGACCCCGACCGCGGTCTCGCCGTAGATCCCCTCGAGCTCGGCCGTCTGCCGAACCGCGGCGGCCGTCGCCTCGTCGGGGATCGACTCGACCGAGCCGCCGGACGAGCGCGCGAGCTCGACCGCGTACGCGCCGTCAGCGGGCGAACCGATCGCGAGCGAGCGGACGATCGTGTCGGGCGCCCGAACCGGTCGGACGACCTCCGCTCCCTCAGCCCACGCCGTCGCGACAGGGGCGCACCCCGCCGCCTGGGCCCCGACGAACCGGACCGGCCGACGCTCGATCAGGCCGACCGCGGCGAGCTGCTCGAAGCCCTCGGCGAGCTTGGTGAAGAGGGCGCCCGAGGCGATCGGCGAGACGATGACGTCGGGCGTCCGCCAGCCGAGCTGCTCGGCGACCTCGAACGCGAGCGTCTTCGAGCCCTCGGCGTAGAACGGCCGGAGGTTCACGTTGACGAAGCCCCAGCCGGTCTCGTCGGCGAGCTCGAGGCAGAGCCGGTTGACGTCGTCGTACGTGCCCTCGACCGGCAGCACCGACGCGCCGTAGGCGAGCGCGTGCTCGACCTTCGCCGGCTCGAGGTCGGCCGGAATGACGACGAGGGCCCGAAGGCCGGCCGCCGCCGCCGCGGCCGCGGTCGCCCCGGCGAGGTTGCCGGTCGAGGCGCAGGCGAGGACCGGCAGGCCGAGGGCGGTCGCGGTTGCGGTGGCGATCGCGACCGCGCGGTCCTTGAACGAGAGCGTCGGGTTGCGGGTGTCGTCCTTGAGCCAGAGCCGATCGACCCCGAGCGCCGGCCCGAGCCGGTCCGCGGAGACGAGCGGGCTCGAACCGACCGCGAGCGAACGGGCGGGCGGCTCGACCGGCAGGAGCTCGGCGTACCGCCAGATCCCGGCCGGGCGGGCGGCGACGACCGTCGGCGACAGGATCGGCCCAATCGCGTCGAGGTCGTAGGCGACTTCGAGGGGGCCGAAACAGCGGCTGCAGACGTAGGCCAGGCCGAGCGGCTGGAGCGCACCGCAGCCACGACAGCGAAGGCCGAGGATGCGATCGGTGCCGAGGGCGTTCGGGGCGGGGGTGTCGAGCAGGGTCGTCACGGTGTCCTCCGACGGGCGTGCGAGAGCGGTCCCGGATCTGGGTCTTGCGACCGCCGTCGCGCTGCGGAGGAATCGAAAAGCCGCGGTTCCGTTGCTGGATCCGCGGCCCCGGGACCTCGTCCGGCCCCTGCGATCGGCTCGCCTCAGGCCTGAACGGCGTCGTCCTCCACGCGGCGGGGCCGCCCGGGCATCGCCATGGTCAGGACCGTGCGAGCTGACATTGCCGGGGATGCTACAGGGCCGGCGACGGTCGCGCCAGCATTTCGTGGCGCGGCGCCAGCAATCCTGGGGCGGCGCCAGCATTCGCGGGGCCGGCACGGCGTCTCCCGGACCGTGGGTCGTGCCGTTCCGGTCCAGCACTGCCCGCCCCTGCACGGCGCCGGTCCGCACTGCCGGACCCCGCGGCGCGCCGTGTGTACGTCAAGCACAACTCCAGCACGAGCGTGCACGTTTGCCGCACCGAAACGTCGCTTCCCGACGTATCCCCTGCACGTTCATTCGCAGACTGTGTTCGTGAAGCGCAGACAGCCGGGCCACCGTCGCGGGCGCGATCACGGCAAGCGCCACTGGATCGGCGCCGTGTAGCAGTGGTCGAGCGCCTCGCACAGGCCGCGGCTCAGGTCCCACGACCGACCGGCCACGTACGGACCGCGGTCGATGACCCTCGCCCGCACGACCTTCCCGTTCTTCGCGTTCCGAAACTCGACGAGCGTCCCGCACGGCAGCGTCCGGTGGGCGACGCCGATGATCGTCTTCGTGTAGGTCTGGCCGCAGGCCGTGCCGCTGCCGTAGAAGCCAGGGCCGTACCAGCTCGATCCGGCCGAATGCCAGGATCCGGCGGCCCCCGCCCCGGTGCCCGTGCCGCCGCGAGCGATGGCGTCGGCCGAGGCGCGAGCCAGGGGAGCGCGGGGTCGGGCCCGCACGGGCAGCGCCGAACCCGGCTCGACGAGCAGGTCGAGCGGTTCCAGCTGGGCGGCCGAGGCGGTCGCCGGATCGGGCAGGGTCGCCGTCTCGGCGGCGCCGTCGACGACGACGGGCGCCAGCCGATCGATCGACACGTGAGTGGGGCGGGCCTGACGCCCGACCGTGCCGGGAACGGCGACCAGGGCGAGGATCGCGGTGAGCGCGAACCCCGCGAGAACGCGGTCTGGTCGCAAGGGCCGGAGTATCCCGGGGCCGCCTTATCGCTCGCTTGCCCGGCGATCTCCGGGCCTCTCATGGGCGTGTCAGACTCATCCCATGCCGGCGCGCCTCTTCGAGATCGAGGGTCCGCTCGACCTCCGGGCGACGCTCTGGCCGCTCGTTCGTGGGGTGGGCGATCCCACGATGCTGCTCGGAACGCACGTCGCGTGGCGGGCGATCCGAACTCCCGCCGGTCCGGCGACGCTCCGGCTCGAACAACGGGCCCCGAACGTCGTCGCGGCGGAGGCGTGGGGCGTGGGCGCCGACTGGGCGCTCGACCGCGCCCCCGCGCTCGTCGGCGCGGACGACGCGCCGGACGTCCTCGTGCCGCGCCACCGCGCGGTCGCCGGGGCCGCACGTCGGCTGCGCGGCGCGCGGATCGGCCGGACCGGCCTCGTCTGGGATGCGCTGCTGCCCGCGATCCTCGAGCAGAAGGTGACCGGCGGCGAGGCGCGGTTTGCGTTCCGCTCGATCGTCCGCCGCTTCGGCGAGCCGGCTCCGGGCCCGCTGCCGCCAGGCGGGCCGCTCACGGTTCCGCCACCGCCGGCCGTGCTCGCCGGCCTCCCGTACCACGCGCTCCATCCGTTCGGCGTCGAACGGCGCCGGGCGGACACGCTCCGGCGGGCGGCGCGGGAGGCGGCGCGGCTCGAACCCCTCGTCGACGGCCCGTTCGAGGCGGCAGAGCCGAGGCTCCGGGCGCTCCCGGGGGTCGGCCCATGGACCGCTGCCGAGGTGGCGGTCCGGGCCTGGGGCGACCCGGACGCGGTGAGCGTCGGCGACTTCCACCTGCCGAACGTCGTGGCCTGGGCCCTCGCCGGCGAGCCACGCGCCGACGACGCCCGGATGCTCGAGCTCCTCGAGCCGTACCGCGGCCAGCGGGGCCGGGTCATCCGTCTCCTCGAGCTGAGCGGGATCCGGCCGCCCGCGTTCGGGCCCCGCCTGGCGCCGCGCCGGATCGCGGCGATCTAGCCAGCAGCGGGCGCTCGACCGAACCTCAGAGCGC
>DASTSC010000268.1:0-72360 GCA_035760905.1 Candidatus Limnocylindrales bacterium
GCCGCGAGCGCGATCTCGATCTGGGCCGGCAGGAGGCTGAGCCGGTTGAGCGAGCTGCTCGGGACGGCCGACGCCCAGGCCGCCTCGGTCGGGGGCTCCTCGATCGCCCGCCGGATCGAGGCGAGCGCCTCGGCGGTGCGACCCTGGGCCAGTCGGAGCAGCGAGAGCGCGGGCTCCGGATCGCGGCCCCGGGCGTGGGCCTGGAGGAGCGCCTCCTCGGCGGCCGGCAGGTCGCCCCGGCGGAGGCGGATGACCGCGATCTCGTAAAGGGCGACGCCGATCGCGGCCGGGATGAACCCCTCGAGCTCGTCGTGGGCGCGGCGGGCCTCGGTCTCGGCCTCGGTCCAGGCGCCGTGGATCAGCTTGGCCTCGGCCCGGTGGAGCCGGCACATCCCCGGGAAGCCGTTGATGTGCTCCCGCTGGCACCAGCGGTCCTGGGCCTCGATCCACTGCCCGGCCCGGGTCCAGTCGCCCAGGCTCGCGCAGGCACTGATCGTCGTGCACGAGACCGCGCCCGCGTTGAGCGGCTCCATCTCGCCAGCGACCGCGGACACGGTCGCCTCGTCGATGAGCGCGATCCCCTCGTCGACCCGGCCGAGCTGGATGAGCGCGAAGCCCTTGCTGCTGAGCGCGATCGCCTCGAGATCATGGTCACCCGCGCGTTGGGCGATCTCGTAGGCCCGCGACGCCCGCTCGAGCGAGCTCGCGAACTCGCCGCTCAGCCCGGCGTCGAGACCTCGCGTCGCCTCGAGCCAGCCGTGGACCCGGCCCTCGGGCAGCGAGGCCGCGAGCCGATCGCCGCGGCTGAGCCATGCCCTGGCCACGGAATGGGCGTTCCGGAGGAGGTTGTCGCGGGCGACGAGGCCCGCGGTCGCCGCAGCCATCAGCGTGTTGCCGGCCTTGACGAACCCGGCGTACGCCCGCTCGCGGGCCGCGATCGCGTCGGGCAGCCGTCCCACCCACCACGAGGCCTGGGCGAGCAGCTCGAGCTCGTCGGGCGCGAGCTCGCTGGTTCGGTCGGCCTCGGTGAGCAGGTCGTACGCATCCCGCCAGCGGTGCTCGGCAAGGGCGGCCCGCGCACGCACCACGAGCGGCGCGTCGTCGGCGAGTGACGGGTTCACGAGCTGGGCCATCGAGCTCCCCGGGTGGCAGAGGCGGATTCTGCCATGCCCCGGTCCACGCGCCAGTCACGATCGCCCGCCGGCGGCGGCCTCGCGATCCTGACCGGCGTACGCTCTCAGGCGATGGCTGACGAGGCAACGGCGCCGACGCGGGCCTCGACCGGGACGTCGGGCCCGATCTCCGTCCTCACCTGCCCGTCGTGCGGCGCGAAGAACCGGATCGCCGCGAGCCCGCGAGGCGTTCCCCACTGCGGCAAATGCGGCACCCGCCTGCCGTGGGTCGTCGACGCCAGCGACGCGACGTTCGAGGCCGAGATCGACGCGGCCCCGGCGGTCGTCGTCGACCTCTGGGCGCCGTGGTGCGGTCCGTGCCGGTTCGTGAGCCCGATCCTCGAGCAGCTCGCCGCCGAGCACGCCGGTCGGCTCAAGGTCGTCAAGGTCAACGTCGACGAGAATCCGGCCCTGGCGATGCGGTTTGACGCCCGGAGCATCCCGACCCTCGTCGTCATCCGGAGCGGTCGGGCGGTCGACCGGATCGTCGGCGCGCTGCCGAAGCCCGAGCTCGCGGTCCGCCTGAGCCCGCATCTCCTCCGGGGATAGCCAGCCCCCGGCGGGCCTCAGGACCAGGTCGCCTCGATCGCCGGCGGGACGAGCAGCGTCTGGAGGACGACGCAGTAGCGCTCGGCCCGGTCCTTCAGCCGCCCGAGGCGATCGGGTTCCACGTCGTCGGCGCCGGTGAGCGTGAACCGGACCCGGATCGCCTCGAACCCGACCGGCACGTCGGCCGTGCCGAGCGTCCCGCGCAGGTCGAGGTCCCCCTCGACGTCGACCGTCACCCCGACCCCTTCGAGGCCCATGTTCGCCGCGACCATCTGGCAGGTCAGCTGGGCGCACGCCGCGAGGGCGCCGAGGAGCAGGTCGCCCGAGCAGGCCGCCGTCCCGGCGCCGCCGACGCCGGCGTGGGCCTGGGCGGCGTAGATCGCCCGGCCGATGTCGACGGAGCAGCTCATCGCGCCCTCGGTCGTGCTGCCGCTCGCGCGGAGCGTGATCCGGGCGGCATCCGGCTCCTCGCGATAGCGCTCCTTGATCGGCTGCTGGATCTCGCGCAACGTCGGCATCGTCGGCCTCCGGCGGTGGGGTCGGTCGGGCCGAAGGGTAGCCGCGGCAGCGGCCGGCGCGAGGGTCAGACCATGTACTGGTCGTGGCGGGCGAGAAAGGCGGTCCGCTCGTCGTCGCTCATCGATCGCCCCGACCAGCCGAGCTCGGCCAGCTCGTCGAAGTAGCGTTCCCGCGGCGCGCCCGGGGCGAAGAGGATGAGCATCGACGCCGCGTCCGCCGAGTCGTTGCGGAAGCCGTGGATCCCGCCCTCGGGCACGAACACGAAGTCGCCGGCGTTCGACTCGATCCAGCGCGTCCCTTCGTACAGCGAGACGGTGCCGGCGATAACGAAGAAGGCCTCCGAGAAGGTTCGGTGGAAGTGCGGGTCGGCACCGCCGCTCCGGGCCGGCATGTCCCAGCGGAACAGCCCGTAGCGCCCGCCGGTGGTCGAACCGGGCGCGACGAGCCGACCCACCGTCCCGGACCGGAACTCGATCCGCCGGGCGTCGCCCGCGCCGACGTAGCGCGCGCTCCGCTCGCCCTCGTCACCGCTGAACGACACCGCATCCTCCTCCCGACGCCCGGGCGATTGTGCCGTCAATCCGGGGCTTGCGGCGCGGGCGTCCTCGCTGCCGATCCCTTGCGGATCTCCTTCGTGCGTCATAGATTGTCAGTGTGCGGTTGAATATCAGTGGCACCGAAAGCAGCTCGGCAGCCGACGGGAGTCGCGCGGCCCTCCTCGCCCGCGTCGAGAGCGAGCTGCTCGCCTGGAACCCGCGCGAGTTCATCACCGCGTTCCGGCGTCTCCATCAGAACGCGTTCAGCCTCCTCCACCTCAACGTCATCGCGATCCTCGACGTCGACGGCCCGCTCCCGATGAGCCGCCTCGCCGAGGGCCTCGACGTGTCGGTCGCGAGCGCGACCGGGATCGTCGACCGGATGGTGAAGCGCGGCCTCGTCGAGCGACGCCAGGATCCGGCCGATCGGCGCGTCGTCCTCGTTCATCCGACGGGTCACGCCGCAGCGGTCATCGGCGCCATCGACGAACGCCGCCGCCAGGGTCTCAGGAGCCTCCTCGAGCGCCTGTCGGACGACGAGCTGCGCGCCCTGCGAGCGGGTCACGAGGCGATGCGGCGGGCCCGTACGGAGCTCGCCGCCGCACGGGAGGCAGGCGTTGACGCCTCAGGTGGTAGCGATATATCGTGACGCAACGTGAACTACCACCGCACGAGGACCACCTGATGTTCCGCCCACCCCACCACGTCCACGCCTTCCGCGCCCACCACCGCGACGCGGAGTTCGATCCGCGCACGCTCCGCGCTCTCGGCGACTGGTTCGGCCCGCGGCGCGGCCGCCGTCCGGGCGTCAAGCGCGGCGACGTTCGACCCCTCATCCTCCGTGCCCTCCGCGCCAAGCCGATGCACGGCTACCAGGTCATCCAGGAGCTGGAGGCCCAGAGCGGCGGGCGCTGGCGGCCGAGCGCCGGGTCGGTCTACCCGACCCTCCAGCAGCTCGAGGACGAGGGGCTCGTCCACAGCGCGGAGGTCGACGGTCGCCGGACGTACGAGCTGACCGCCGACGGCCGAGCGGCAGCCGACGAGGCGGCGCCCGGGCCGTGGCGCGATCCGGGTCGGCGATCCGAGGGTGATCTGCGGCGCCTGGCGGTCGCGCTCATCGCCGCCGCGGCGCAGGTCGAGCGGGCCGGCTCGCCCGAAACGCGGCGCCAGGCACAGCGTGTCCTCGTCGATGCCCGTCGGAGCATCTACCGGCTGCTCGCGGACGACCTCGGCGAGACCGAGGCGGGCGACGACGAGCCGCCCGGCGTGCCCGCGTGATCGGCCTGCTGCGGACGTACCTCCGTCCGTACACGGCCCAGCTCGCGCTCGTGCTCGTCCTGCTGTTCGTCCAGGCGATCGCGAACCTCTACCTGCCGACGCTCAACGCCGACATCATCAACTTCGGCATCGCCAGGGGCGACAACGGCTACATCGTCTCGACCGGCGGGTTCATGCTGCTTGTGACCTTGCTCAACGGCCTCGCCGCCGTCGTCGGCGTCTACTGGGGCGCGCGGGTCGCGATGGGCTTCGGGCGGGACGTCCGGAGCGCGATCTTCCGCCAGGTCGAGGCGTTCAGCCAGGTCGAGGTCAACCGCTTCGGGCCGGCCTCGCTCATCACCCGCAACACGAACGACGTCCAGCAGGTCCAGATGCTGGTCTTCATGGCCCTGACCGTCATGGTCTCGGCGCCGATCCTCGCCGTCGGCGGGATCGTCCTCGCGGTCGAGCAGGACGTGCCGCTGTCGGGCCTGCTCGTCGTGATCCTGCCGCTCATGGGCATCGTCATCGGCACGGTCATGCGGCGGGCGGTGCCGCTCTTCCGGGCGATGCAGGTCAAGCTCGATCGGATCAACCAGGTGATGCGCGAGACGCTGGCCGGCGTCCGGGTCATCCGGGCGTTCGTCCGGAGCGGCCACGAGGAGGAGCGCTTCGACGAGGCCAACCTCGATCTCTTCTCGACGTCGCTCTCGGTGAACCGGCTGTTCGCGATCACGATCCCGACGATGACCGCGATCCTCAACCTCTCGACGGTCGCCGTCATGTGGTTCGGCGCGGGCCGGGTCGAGACGGGCGGCATGCCGATCGGCAACCTGACGGCCTTCCTCCAGTACCTGATGCAGATCCTCTTCGCCGTCCTGATGGCCGTCTTCATGTTCGTCTTCGTGCCCCGGGCGGCGGTCTCGGCCGGCCGGATCCAGGAGGTCCTCCAGACCGAGCCGTCGATCCGCGACCCCGAGCGGCCGGTGATCCCCGAGCCCGGCGCCGCGCCGCGCGGCCTCGTCGAGCTGCAGAACGTAACGTTCGGCTACCCCGGCGCCGAGGAGCCCGTCCTGCGCGACATCTCGCTGCTCGCTCGGCCCGGCGAGACGACCGCGGTCGTCGGCAGCACCGGCAGCGGCAAGACGACGCTCCTCAACCTCATCCCGCGCTTCTACGACGCCCGGTCGGGCAGCGTCCGGGTTGACGGCCTCGACGTCCGCGAGATGGACCGGGCCGACCTCTGGGCGCGGCTCGGAGTCGTCCCCCAGCGAGCGTTCCTGTTCAGCGGGACCGTCGCCAGCAACCTGCGGTACGGCGACGAATCCGCGACCGACGAGCAGCTCTGGGTGGCGCTCGAGATCGCCCAGGCCCGCGACTTCGTCGAGGAGATGGGCGGCCTCGAGGCCGAGATCACGCAGGGTGGGACGAACGTGTCGGGCGGCCAGCGACAGCGGCTCGCGATCGCCCGCGCCGTCGTGAAACGGGCCGAGGTCTATCTCTTCGACGACGCCTTCAGCGCCCTCGACTTCGGCACCGAATCGCGGCTCCGGGCGGCCCTCCGGCGGTCCCTGACGGGCGTCACCCAGATCATCGTCGCCCAGCGGATCGCGAGCGTCATGAACGCCGACCGGATCGTCGTCCTCGACACGGGTCGGGTGGTCGGCACCGGCACCCACGCCGAGCTCCTCCGCACGAACCCGACCTACCAGGAGATCGTCTACTCGCAGCTCACGGAAGGCGAGGCCGCGGCATGAGTGGACCGGGGCGCTCCGGCGGAGGCCCCCGCCGCGGCGGCATGGGCATGATGGGCCTGGGCATGCCGCCGGCGAAGGCCCGCGACTTCCGGGGCTCGTTCCTACGCCTCGTCGGCCGGCTCAGGCCGGAGGCGGCGTGGATCGGCCTCGTGATCGTCTTCGCGTTCCTGAGCGTGCTCTTCGCGATCCTCGGGCCGAAGATCCTCGGCAACGCGACGAACATCATCTTCGAGGGCGTGATCTCGAAGAGCCTGCCGGCCGGCGTCGGCCAGGACCAGATCGAGGCCGGCCTGCGCGCGTCCGGCCAGGGCCAGCTCGCCGACATGCTCTCGGGGATGCACCTCACGCCGGGCGTCGGGATCGACTTCGCGGCGCTGGCCCAGATCCTCGGCCTGCTCGTCGGCCTGTACCTGTTCTCGGCGGTCTTCAGCTGGATCCAGGCCTACGTGATGGCCGGGGTCACCCAGCGGACCGTCTACCGGCTGCGCACGGACGTCGATCGGAAGCTCGCCCGGCTGCCGCTCCGCTACTTCGACAACCACCCGCGGGGCGACCTCCTGAGCCGGGTGACGAACGACATCGACAACATCGGCCAGACGCTCCAGCAGAGCCTCACCCAGCTCATCACCTCGGTGCTGACGGTGATCGGCGTGCTGATCGTCATGCTCACGATCAGCCCGATCCTCGCCTTCCTGTCGCTGCTCGCGGTGCCGATCTCGCTCGTCGTGACGGTCCTCATCGCCAGCCGCTCGCAGCGCCAGTTCGTGGCCCAGTGGGCGTCGATGGGCTCGCTCAATGGCCACGTCGAGGAGATGCACACCGGGCACGCGATCGTGAAGGTCTTCGGCCGCCAGGCCGAGGCGATCGAGGGCTTCGACCGGGAGAACACCAAGCTCTACGAGGCGAGCTATCGCGCCCAGTTCATCACCGGGATGATCCAGCCGGCGATGAACTTCATCTCGAACCTCAACTACGTCGCGATCGCGGTCATCGGGGGCCTTCGGGTCGCCGCCGGCCAGATGTCGCTCGGCGACGTCATCGCCTTCATCCAGTACTCCCGCCAGTTCACCTTCCCGATCATCCAGACCGCCAGCGTCATCAACGTTCTCCAGTCGGCGGTCGCCTCCGCGGAGCGCGTCTTCGAGCTCCTCGACGAGGCCGAGGAGGTGCCCGACCCCATCGAGCCGCGGACGCTCGGGCGGGCCCGGGGCGAGGTCGCCTTCGAGAACGTCTCGTTCCGCTACGTCCCCGATCGACCGCTGATCGAGGACCTGAGCATCCGGGCCGACGCGGGCGAGCGGGTCGCGATCGTCGGGCCGACCGGCGCCGGCAAGACGACGCTCGTCAACCTCCTGATGCGCTTCTACGAGATCGACGCCGGCCGGATCACGATCGACGGGATCGACACGCGGGACCTGACCCGCGACGACCTCCGTCGGACGTTCGGGATGGTCCTCCAGGACACCTGGCTCTTCCACGGGTCGATCCGCGACAACATCGCCTACGGCCGGGACGGCGCGACCGAGGCGGAGATCGTGGCCGCGGCCGAGGCCGCCCACGTCGACCACTTCGTCCGGACTCTGCCCGACGGCTACGAGACGATCGTCGACGACGACGCGCCGAGCCTCTCGGCCGGCGAGAAGCAGCTCCTCACGATCGCCCGGGCGTTCCTCGCCGACCCGCGGATCCTCATCCTCGACGAGGCCACGTCGTCGGTCGACACCCGGACGGAGGTCCTCATCCGGCGGGCGATGGACCGGCTCATGGAGGGCCGGACGACGTTCGTCATCGCCCACCGGCTGTCGACGATCCGCGACGCCGACGAGATCCTCGTCATGGACCACGGCCGGATCGTCGAGCAGGGCACCCACGACGAGCTGCTCGCCGCCAACGGCTTCTATGCCGACCTCTACAACAGCCAGTTCGCGGAGCCCCTCGCCGAGGCAGTCTGAGCGTCGGATCGCGGGTGGGCGACCCCCCGCATGCCGCTCCTGTTCTCGGTCGAAGAACGGACGCGGGCAGGCGCGCGTCCACACGCCCGATTCGTTCCCGGTCATGGAACGCGCGGCCCGGGCGGAGGCTAGAGCTCGGCCTCCAGGCGGGCCTCTTCCAGGTCGAGCTCGCGCTCGAGCCCCCGGAGGACGGAGTCGCTGATCTCGGCCCGGTCGCGCAGCCCGATCACGGTCTCGCGCTCGGCGGCGATGACCGCGCTCGAGATGATGTGGTGCTCGTCGAGCTCCCGCTGGCGCTCGGGGCTCATGATCCGCTCGCCCGATTCGTCCTCGTCCGGCAGGTGCTCGAGACGGTGTCGGTAGCGCTCCCGCAGGTTCTCGACGAGCGGGACGTGGCCCGGCCACTCCTCGGCCAGCTCGTCGAGGCGCGCGAGGGCGGCCTCGGTGGCCCGGTTTCGGGCGAGCGCCTCCTCCTCGACGTCGATCGTGCCCGGCGGCAGCTCGACCAGGCGCAGGACGAGGGGCAGCGTGAGGCCCTGGCCGAGGAGCGTGACCGCGATGACGACAGACGTGATGACGAGGATGAGGCTCCGATCCTCGAACGACGCCGGTAGCGCAAGCGCCGCGGCCAGCGAGATCGCACCGCGCATCCCCGCCCACGACACGACGAGCGGCACGGCCGGCGGCATCGCCTTCGACGGCCGGCCCCGGAACCGGGCGACGAGGTGCGGCACGTAGAGCGCGGCGTAGACCCAGACGGCCCGCGCCCCGACGACCGCGACGCTCACGGCGATCGCGGCGACGACCAGCTCGGGCAGCGGGCGCTCGATCGTCGCCAGGACCGGCCGGACCTCGAGACCGACGAGGAGGAAGGCGAAGCCGTTGAGGACGAACGTCAGCATCTCCCACGCCGACGTGGCGAGGAGGCGGGTCTCGGGCGAGAGGATTCGCGCCGAGCGGTAGCCGAGGATGATCCCGGCGGTCACCGCCGCGATCACCCCGGAGGCGCCGACGGCCTCGGCCGGGAGGAACGCGACGTACGGGATGACGAGTGACAGCGTCACCTCGACCGGCGGATCGTCGAGCCGCTCCCAGAGGAAATCGACCGCGGCGGCGACGAGCAAGCCGATCGCGAGGCCGCCGAGCGCGGCGACCGCGAACGCCGAGACCGCGTCGCCGAGAACGAACGACCCCGACAGGGCGGCGATCACGGCGGTTCGGTAGGCGGTCAACGCGGTCGCGTCGTTGAGGAGGCTCTCCTCCTCGAGCACGGCCCTGACTCGCCGCGGGACCTCGATCCGCTCGAGGACCGTCGTCGCGGCGAGCGCGTCGGACGGAGCGACGATCGCGCCGAGGACGAACGCGCCCGCGCCAAGCAGCCCGGGCACGACGGCGATCGCGGCCGCGCCGACGACCGCCACCGTGAACAGCACGAGCCCGACCGAGAGCAGCAGGACCGCGACGAGGTTCTCGCGGAAGTCGCGAACGGGCGTCTCCCAGGCCGCGGCGAAGACGAGCGGCGGCAGGAAGACGACGAGCACGAGCGACGGATCGAGGTCGATCTCGGGCACGCCCGGCAGGAGGCCGAGTGCGATCCCACCGATCACGAGGAGGATCGGATAGGCGACGCCGATCCGACGCGCGATCGAGACGATGACCGCGATGACGACGATCAGGACGAGGATGAGGTCGAAGTCGGGCACCGAGGGGATGGTACGGGCGGCGGGCCCCTCGACTCAGCCTGGTGGGGCTTGCCCCCCTGGTAGCCGCCTCGCGGTCCGACCGCCTTCCGGGCTCGCGGCCATGCCGCCGCCGGCGATCCCTAGACATTGATGCGGGATCCGGCGATCATTCCTGCCTATGGATCGTGATGACGAGCGGGCGGCGCCGCTTCGCGTGGGCCAGGCGGCCGAGATGCTCGGGGTCTCGGTCGAGACGCTCCGGCGTTGGGAGGCAGAGGGACGGCTCCGGATGTCGCGCTCGGAGGGCGGACAGCGCCTCGTCGCGATCTCGGAGGTCAGCCGGCTCCTGGCCGAGCGGCGGCGCGCGACGACCGATCGGCCGATCGTCGCCCAGTCGGCCCGCAACCGGTTCCCCGGGATCGTCACCCGGGTCGAGCGCGACGGCGTCGCCGCGGTCGTCGAGGTCCTGGCCGGTCCGCACCGGCTCGTGAGTCTCATGACCGCCGAGGCCGTCGACGAGCTCGTGCTCGCGGTCGGCAGCGAGGCGGTCTGCGTCGTGAAGGCGACGAACGTCATCGTCGAGGTGCCGTCGCCGAGGGAGGCCGGCGGGTGAGGTCGAGCGGGTGGTTGGCGCCGCTGGTCCTCGCCTTCGTCGTTGGCGGCTGCGGCGCCACGGGCGCGCCATCGAGCGCCGCGCCGTCGGGTGCCAAACCGTCCGGCGCGAGCCTCACCGTGTTCGCGGCCGCCTCGCTCACGGCCGCGCTCGCCCAGGCACAGGACGCGTACGCGGCGAGCCACCCGGGCGTGAGGCTGACCGTCTCGACCGACTCCTCCGCCGCGCTCGAGACGAAGATCGAGCAGGGGGCGCCGGCGGACGTCTTTCTCTCGGCCGACACCGCGAACCCCCAGAAGCTGGTCGACGCAGGGCTCGCGGTCGGCGCCCTCGTGCCGTTCGCCGGCAACCACCTGACCGTGGTCGTCCCGGCGGCGAACCCGGCCGGGATCCGGACGCCGGCCGATCTCGCCCGGCGCGGGCTGAAGGTGGTCGCAGCCGGCGATGCCGTGCCGATCACGACGTACGCCGATCAGGTCGTCGCGAACCTCGCCCGCGAGCCGGGCTACCCGGCCGATTTCGCGGCGCGGTACGCCGCAAACATCGTCTCGCGCGAGGACAACGTCGCCGGCGTCGTCGCGAAGGTCGGGCTCGGCGAAGCCGACGCGGGGATCGTCTACGTGACCGACGCCCGGGCGTCGACGAAGGTCGCGACGATCGACCTGCCCGAGGACGCGAACGTCCCGGCCGCGTATGGCGGCGTCGTGGTCCGGGGATCGGGCCAGGCGGAGGCCACGGCGTTCCTGTCGTGGCTCGCCGGCCCGAGCGGCCAGTCGATTCTCTCGTCCTTCGGCTTCCTGCCGACCTCGTGAGCGACCTCGCACCCGCCGAGCTCGACGGTCGTACCGAGCTCGCCACGACAGGTGCAGCCGGCGGTGGCTCGCGCCTTCGGCCGGCCAGCCCGGTCGTCGTCCTCGTATCGATGGTGGGCGCGCTCTGTCTCGGGCTGCCGGTCGCCGCGCTCGTGGCGCGGGCCGCGCTCGACGGCTCGCTCGCCGGGCAGCTCGGCAGCGCGGCCGTTCTCCACGCGCTGGGCCTCAGCCTCGCGACGACCGCAGTCAGCGTCGGCGTCACCATCGTCCTCGGTGGGCCGCTCGCCTACGTCCTCGCACGCCGCCGGATCCGCGGCGCGGCGGTCCTCGAGACGATCGTCGACCTGCCGATCGTCCTGCCGCCGTCCGTCGCCGGGCTGGCGCTCCTCCTGCTGCTCGGCCGGCGCGGCGTTCTCGGCGAGCCGCTCGCCGCTCTCGGGATCGAGCTGCCGTTCACGGTGGCGGCCGTGGTGATCGCCCAGTCGTTCGTGTCGGCGCCGCTGTTCGTCCGCTCGGCCCGGACCGGCATCGCCGCGGTCGACCCCGACGTGGAGGACGCCGCGCGCGTTGACGGCGCGTCCGAGCTCGCCCTCATCCGCTCGATCGTCGTCCCGCTCGCCAGCCCCGCGCTCGCGGCCGGGCTCGTCATGAGCTGGGCCCGCGCCCTCGGCGAGTTCGGCGCGACGATCATGTTCGCCGGCAGCATCGAGGGCCGGACGGAGACGCTGCCGCTCGTCGTGTACGGCGAGTTCCAGGCCGGCAGCCTCGACGCGTCGATCGCCGCCGGCGTGATCCTCGTCGTCGCCGCGTTCGGGGTGCTCGTCGCCGTCCGCGCGCTCCACTGGGGCCGGATCCTCGACGTGCGATCCCTCGGCTGAGGCCACCTCCGTCGGGCACGGTGCACGTCGGCGCGGGCAATCGAACGGGCGGATACCACCCGGGAGTATTGACAAGGGGGTTGCCTTCGGAGGCGGAATCGGGTAGGATAATGCCTGTACCGGCGTGTCAAGACTTGACACGCCCTTACGTGTGTCGGGGTTCGGCGCGGGGTCCCGGCACGCGACCGGTGATACCCACGCGAGACACCTGCCGGGCGCTGTGACTCGGCCGGATTTCGGAGTGATCTTGATTCCCACCCTGTACGACCAGCCGTTGGACGAGCCCGAGAACCCCACCGAGGAGGAGCTTGCCGAAGTCGTCGCCGAGGAAGAGGAGCTCGACGACCTCGAGGACGATGCGACCCTCGGCGATGCTGCCCCGGTCGTGGCCCCTGCCGCGGCCGTCGCGCCAGCCGAGGAAGAGGAAGAGGTCCCGGAGCCCGAGGCGGACGCCGACACCGACGACTCCGTCCGGATGTACCTCCGGGAGATCGCGCGCGTCCCGCTCCTGACCGCCGAGGAAGAGGTCGTCCTCGCCAAGGGCATGGAGCTCGGCCGCGAGGTCACGACTCACCCCGAGCGGGCCGTCCTGAGCCTCCACGAGTGGACGCTCCACGACACCGAGGCGAAGACCCGGTCGAAGACCGCCAAGCACGCCCTCCCCTACGGGCCAGACGCGCACCGGATCGTCCGGGCCGCGCTCACCGACGACGCCGCAGCCGACCTGCTCGTGACCGCCCCGAAGTTCGGGCTCGCCGACGCCGAGAAGGCGGCCGAGTCCGATGCGACGAAGGAGATCCTCCAGCAGGCGCGCAGCCGGCGGGCCTTCTTCAACGAGCGGCTCGACGCCGAGTCGTTCCTCGAACTGCTCGACTGGGTCCACGGCGTCCTCGGCCGGCGCCAGCCCGACCTCCGCGAGGAGTCGGCGCTCCGGGCCCTGTACGACTGGGCCCGGAGTGAGGTCGCGCTGCCCGCGATCCGGCGCTGGATCGACGCCGGCCGCGATGCGGACGTCCTCGCCGAGATGGGCTACCGACCGGGCGAGCCCGAGGCGGAGAACGACGGGCTGCTCGTCCGGATCGGGAAGCGCTCGCGCGACCACCTGACCTCGGCGAACCTGCGGCTCGTCGTGTCGGTCGCGAAGAAGTACATGAACCACGGTATGGGCCTCCTCGACCTCGTCCAGGAGGGCAATGCCGGTCTCATGCGCGCGGTCGACAAGTTCGAGTACGAGCGCGGCTTCAAGTTCTCGACGTACGCGACGTGGTGGATCCGCCAGGCGATCCAGCGCGGCCTCGCGGACCAGAGCCGGACGATCCGGATCCCGGTCCACATGGTCGAGACGATGAACCGGGTCGCCCGCGTCACCCGTGACCTGACGAGCTCGCTCGGCCGCGAGCCGACGACCGAGGAGGTCGCCGCGGTCCTGTCCGAGGACCCCCGGACGGCGATGAGCGCCGAGCGGGTCGAGGAGATCCGCAAGCTCGGCCGCGACCCGGTCTCGCTCGAGTCGCCCGTCGGCGAGGAACAGGACACCGAGCTCGGCGACCTCATCGAGGACCGTGATGCCGTCTCGCCGCTCGACGCGGTGACCGACGTCATGCTCCGCGAGCAGCTCGAGCACGTCCTGGCCAGCCTCGACGGCCGCGAGCAGCGCGTGATCCGCCTGCGCTTCGGCCTCGACGACGGCCACGCCCGGACGCTCGAGGAGGTCGGCCGCGAGTTCGGCCTCACCCGCGAGCGGATCCGGCAGATCGAATCGCGGGCGCTGCGCAAGTTACGCCACCCGTCGCGGAGCCGGAAGCTCCGCGAGTTCGCGGCCTGACACCGGGGTCACGAACGAGGCCCGTCGCGAGAGCGGCGGGCCTTTTCGATTCCGCGGAACCGTCCGCCGGCCGCCGGCCACCAGCGGCTTCTGTTGCCTTGCGGCACCGATTTCCGGCCGCTCGCGCACGACCGGGACCTCTGACCCATCCCGATCGGCGGTTCCGGCTCCCTATCGTCGGCGACTCGGAGGTCGCATCCGAGGATCGGGAAGGCGTGGCACATCACCCGGCGCGCGCTCGGCCGCTTCTGCTCCTCCTCGTGTTCGGTGCCTTCCTCGCGGTGGTCGGGGCCACCGCGACGGGCCAGGCCATCCTCGTGACGATCGACGGCGGCACGAGCGAGCTGAGCTCGCGTGTCGCGGCCGACGCGACGATCGTGCGGAGCGTCGTCAACCTCCACCTCGCCGCCGCCGACGTGGCCGGCGGTGCGCTGCCCGCGGACCGTCGGGCCGAGCTGAGCCGCCAGCTCGCGATCATCACCGGACCCGGCGAGATCCTCTCGGCAGCCCTTCTGACGAAGGACGGAAGCGTCCTCGCCGCGAGCGACGCCGCGCTCGTCGGGCGGGCGGTGGGCGCGGATCCGGCGTTCGACCACGCCGTGAGGGCACGGGTCGTCGACGCGGCCGTTCTCGAACGCGGGCGGCTCGGGCCACTCGCACCGTCGACGACCAGCTCGCTCCTGCGCAGCTTCTTCCCGGTCATCGCCGACGGCCCGGCGCGTGACGTGGTCGCGGTCGTCGCCGTCTGGCGCGACGCCGCGCCGATCTTCGCGGCCCTCGACGAGGCCAGGATCCACGTCGTCGTGATCACGCTGTCGGCGGCGCTCGTGACGGCCGGCCTCCTCTGGCTCATCTTCCGCTCGGCCCAGGGACGCCTCACCCGGCAGACGATCCAGCTCCTCGAGTCGACCCGGCGTGATGCGCTCACCGGGCTCCTCAACCACGGCGCCGTCGTCGAGGCGTTGACCGGACAGGTCGACGAGGCCCGCCGAAGGGGCGGCGGGATCACGGTGGCGATCGTCGACCTCGACAACCTCGGCCTGCTCAACGAGACGTACGGCCACGCCGCCGGCGATCGCGCCCTGACCGAGGTGGTGCGGCTCCTGCGCGAGACGGCCGCCGAGGGAGCGACGATCGGCCGGTACGGGCCCGACGAGTTCCTGCTCGTGGCGCCCGGGCCGGCAGCTGCCGAGCTCGAGCCCTCGCTCGAGCGGCTCCGCGACCGGCTCGCCGACCTGGCCCTGACCTTCGAGTCGTCGGAGCGGCTGCCGGTCACGGTGAGTGCCGGCATCTGCGCCTACCCAACGAACGGCGAGTCGGTGACGACGCTCCTCTCGGTGGCGGCTCTCACGCTCGACGAGGCGAAGGCGAGCGGCGGCGACACGATCCGCGTCGCGGGCGCCCGGGCCGGAGCCGCCGACACGCGTAGCTTCGACGTCTTCCACGGGCTCGTCATCGCCGTGGACACGAAGGACCGCTACACCCGGCGCCATTCCGAGGACGTCGCCCGCTACGCCGACTTCATCGCCGAGCGACTCGAGCTCGACCACGACACGCGGCGCGCGCTTCACACAGCGGCGCTGCTCCACGACGTCGGCAAGATCGGCATCCCCGACCAGATCCTGCGCAAGCCGGGCCGGCTGACGCCCGGCGAGTACGACACGCTCAAGCAGCACGTTGCCCTCGGCGACATGATCGTCCGCGATCTTCCGAACATCGACCTGATCCGGGCCGGGGTCCGCCACCACCACGAGCGCTGGGACGGCGATGGCTACCTCGATCGGCTGGCCGCCGAGGAGATCCCGCTCATCGCCCGGATCCTCGCCGTCGGCGATGCGTTCTCCGCGATGACGACGACGCGGCCCTACCGGAAGGGGATGCCGGTCGAGGACGCCCTCCGCCGGCTCGAGGACGCGGCCGGCACGCAGCTCGACGAGCACCTGGCGCTCCTCTTCGTCGAGGCGATGCGGACGGCCGAACGGGCACCGCGACCGGGCGAGCAGCCTTCGGCTCGGCTGTGGACGCCCGACCTCCAGGTGGCCTGATGCGACGCCTCGTCGCGGTGGCGACGGTCCTGGCCGCGCTCACGCTCGCGGGTGCGTCGCCCAGGGAGGCGCGCGCCGGACTCCTCGACTGCCTCGGACTCACCCTCACGGCGAGCCCGGACACGGCCACGACGACGGAGGGAGTGACGCTCTCGGTGGCCGCGCCCGGCGTGCTCGCGAACGACGTCGGCCTCGACCTGCTCGGAACGGCAACGGCGCACCAGGACTCGGGGACGACGCACGGTACGGCAACCCTGCGGTCCGACGGCGGGTACACCTACGTCCCCGCGAGCGGGTTCGCGGGAACCGACCAGTTCAGGTACCACGTCGTCTGCGGGCTGCTCAGCTCCGCCTCGACGACCGTGACGATCACGGTCAGCCCACCGCCGACCCCAACCCCGGCCCCGACGCCTTCGCCGACGCCGCGGCCGACGCCTTCGCCGACCCCGCGGGCGACCCCGACTCCGACGCCGCGACCGACCCCGACTCCGACGCCGACCTCGCTCGTCAGCCTGCCGCCGCTGCCGACCCTGCCTCTGCCGACGGTCTCACCCTTGCCGACGCTCCCACCGCTGGCGAGCCTGAGCCCGCTGCCGACGCTGCCGCCGGTCAGCCTGCCGCCACTCACGTCGCCGACACCGACGCCCGCGCCCACCGCCTCGCCGTTCGCGTCCCCGCCGCCACCGACGGCGCCGGCGAGCTCGCCGGGCGCGGGCTCGTTGCCCGGCGACGCGTCCGCCTCGGGCGCCCCGCCGGACGCGGGCGCTGGATCAATCGGCGGGTCCGGGCCCTCCGGAGACGACCCGGCCGAAGGCAGACCGCTCGCCGTGCCGGGTTCCGAACCCGGAGCCGTCATCAGCGTCGGCAGCGTCCCGATCGACATCGGTGCGTTCGCCATCTGGCTCGTCCCGGGCTTCGCGCTGACGGTCCCCGGGCTGATCATCGTCCTGATCGTGGCCGCCCAGCTCGCCGGCGGCGGGCTGTTCGTACCCATCGCGCGTCGACGGCTGCGGGGCACCGGCGTCGAGACGACGGGCACGCTCGCGGGGTAGCCGCTGGGTCGTCCGGGACCGCGACCACTCGACGTCCGAATCACGCCCGATCGGTCGTCTGGGGCGGCGCCCGATCGGCCGTCCGGAGCGGTGCGGTTCGTCGATCCGTGCTCGATCGCGCATGCTCGGCGGCGAAGGCTCATACGCACGCCAGGAGAGCCTCGAACGGGCGGGCCGTGACGGCCGAGTGTTCCTAACGCTCCCCATGCGTGCAGATGAAAGGAACAGGCGGGCACGCAGTGCCCGCCTGGCGTGCGGCAGCGCACGGGCGCCGTGGCGACGTGCTCGGCGGAGCGGGAGGACCGACAGGCGACGTTGACCTCGCCCTGCGACCCGTGATGCTTGCGCCGCGGCCGCCGAGGGACGATAACGACCGCGATGCCCGACCTCGGCGCCGCCGATTCCACGGTCGCCCGGCTGCTCATCGAACGCGGCCTCGGCGTGATCTACGTCGTCGCGTTCGCCGTCGCGCTCCACCAGTTCCCGGCCCTCTGTGGCGAGCGCGGCCTCCAGCCGGCGCGGCGCTTCCTCGAGATCGTTCCCTTCCGCCGCGCGCCGAGCCTCTTCCATTGGCGGTATTCCGACACGCTGCTCCGCGCCACCTGCCTCATCGGGATCGCCCTCGGGATGACCGTCGTCGCCGGTCTCGCCGAGACCGCGCCGCTACCGATCGCGATGCTCGTCTGGCTCGCGTTGTGGGTGCTCTACCAGTCGATCGTCAACGTCGGCGGCACGTTCTACGGCTTCGGCTGGGAGACGCTCCTCCTCGAGGCCGGCTTCCTCGCGATCTTCCTCGGCAACGGCGAGATCGCGCCCCCGTGGCTCGTGATCCTCGCCTTCCGCTGGCTCGCGTTCCGGGTCGAGTTCGGGGCCGGCCTCATCAAGCTCCGCGGCGATCCGTGCTGGCGCGACCTGACGTGCATGGATTTCCACCACGAGACGCAGCCGATGCCGAACGCGCTCAGCTGGTACGCGCATCGGTCGCCGCGCCTGTTCCATCGCTTCGAGACCGTCGGCAACTTCGTCGCCCAGCTCGTGCTGCCGTTCGGGCTGTTCCTGCCCCAGCCCCTGACGTCGGTCGCGGCGGGGCTCATGATCCTCACCCAGCTCTACCTCGTCGTGACCGGCAACTACGCCTGGCTCAACTGGCTCACGATCGTCGCGATCGCCGCAGGGCTCGGCGACGACGTCGTTCGGGCGATCGTCCCGATCGCGCCGGCGGCCTACGCCCCGACACCGGCCTGGTTCGACGCCCTCGTCGTCCTCCTCGCGGTCGCGGTCGTCGTCCTCTCCTGGTGGCCGGTTCGGAACATGGCGAGCCCGGGCCAGGCGATGAACGCGTCGTTCAACCCGCTCCACCTCGTCAACACGTACGGCGCGTTCGGGAGCGTCGGGCGGGTCCGCGACGAGGTGATCGTCGAAGGCACGACCGACGAGGACCCGGGCGACGACGCGGACTGGCGCGAATACGAGTTCTGGGGCAAGCCGGGCGACGTTCGCCGGCGCCCGCCGCAGGTCGCGCCGTACCACCTCCGCCTCGACTGGCTCATGTGGTTCCTGCCGCTCTCCCCCGCCTACGGCGAGGGCTGGTTCGTCGCCTTCCTCGCCCGCCTCCTCGAGAACGACGAGCCGACCCTCGCGCTCCTCCGCTCGAACCCGTTCCCCGACGCGCCGCCGCGCTTCGTCCGAGCGCGACTCTTCCGCTACGAGTTCACGACCGCCGCCGAGCGTCGCGAGACCGGGGCGTGGTGGACGCGGCGCCCGATCGGAGCGTTCGTCTCGCCGGTCCGCCTCCGCGCCGAGGAGGCGCTGCGCTGACTGTCGGTGCCGAATAGTCGCTCCGTTCGTGAATGGCGCGAATCTGCCGTCGAAGGCGATCGCCAACAAGACCTCGATAGCCGCCCAGGGCTAACGACCGGTCGAGGCGCCGGGTTGGATCGTCGCGGAGCGTGCTTCCCCCTGCCCGCGTATCGCCCGTGCTGGTATCTGGCGCGAATCACCGGGCTGGACGACCGGATAGCAACCGGAGCGATCAGGGGATGCCCGACGAGGGACGCGTGGCGGCGACGGCGAACGCGTCGCCGCGCCGGCATGATGGGCATGACGGACTCGGAGGAACCATGGCCAATCTCGTCGACATCTCGACCGTCGCCCCGCTCGAGGTCTGGGGCGACACCGTCCAGGCGCGCCGGATCGAGGGCGAGCGGATCACGCTCGCGCTCGTCGAGCTGGCCCCGAACGCGCTCGTCCCGGAACACCGGCACCCGGCGGAGCAGCTCGGGCTCGTCATCCGGGGCAGCGTCCATTTCCGGATCGACGACGAGGAGCGCGATCTGGGACCCGGCGGGACGTGGCGGATCCTGTCCGACCACCCGCACGAGGTGCGCGCCGGTCCCGACGGCGCGGTCGTCGTCGACGTCTTCAACCCGACCCGCGCCGACTGGGCCGCGCTGCGGGTCCTCGACGTCCGGCCGCCGGCCTGGCCGGCCGCCGACGCCCAGGCCGACGACGCTCCCCCGGGCTGAGGCGAGGCGTCGCGGAGCGGCCTCGGCAGATCGGCCGGGAGGCCGGCTACCCTGCCCGCCATGAAGATCGGTTCCATCGTTCCCCAGGGCTGGCAGGGCGAGTACGACGGCTGGGATTCCGTCGCGGCGTGGCAGCGGACCGTGGCGGTGACGCGCCAGGCCGAGGAGCTCGGCTTCGAGTCCGTCTGGCTGTTCGATCACTTCCACACGGTCCCCCGGCCGAGCGACGAGATCACGTTCGAATCGTTCACCTCGCTCGCGGCCCTCGCCGCGCTCACCTCGCGCGTCCGGCTCGGCCACATCGTCATCTGCACGGCGTTCCGGAACCCGGCCCTGACGGCGAAGATGATCTCGACGATGGACTCGATCTCCGGCGGCCGGATGGAGCTCGGGATCGGGGCCGGCTGGAAGCGCGACGAGTGGCTGGCCTACGGCTACGGGTTCCCCGAGACGAAGGAGCGCCTCGCCCGCCTCCGCGACGACCTCGAGGTGATCACTCGGATGCTCGCCGGCGACCGGCACGAGCACGCGACCTTCGAGGGCGAGCGCTCGAGGGTCCGCGACGCGATCAACGTCCCGAAGCCGGTCCAGCGGCCGCGCGTCCCGATCATGGTCGGCGGGAATGGGCCGAACGTGACGTGGCGGCTGGCGGCGACGTTCGCCGACGAGCTCAACCTCGACGGGCTGACTCCGGCCGAGGTCCGCGAGGCCCAGCCGACGATCGCCGCGCGATGCGAGGAGATCGACCGCGATCCTGCCACCCTCCCGCTCTCGGTGAACGTCTGGGCCTCGATCTCGGGCGCGCCGGGCCAGGCCCGGGTCGACCAGCTCGCCGAGTACGCGGCGGCCGGCGTCCGGCGCCTGATGTTCTTCGACGGCGCCACCGCGACGAGCGACGACTACCTGCCGGCCCTCGCCGAGGACGCGAGGGCGGCCGGCGTCGAGCTCGGCTGATCGGGCCTACTGCTCCTTGGCGAACCAGACGTTGCCGGGGCCCGTGTAGCTGTTGCCCTCGCCCCAGACGGCGACGGTCTGGCCGGCGCTGTTGACGTCGAGCTCGAAGTAGTCGCCGTACGGCTGGAGGAAGCCGTCCTTCGGGGTGGCGAGCTTGTACGCGTAGCCGGCGACGAACCGCGAGAGCCGGACCTCGTCGGTCCAGGTGGCGCCACCGTCGGTCGACTCCCGCTCGTAGACGTTCCACCGGGCCGCCGGATCGTCGCCGCCGGCGTCGAAGCCGTTCCGGTCGTCCATCCAGGCGATCCGAACGTCGCCATCGCCCCGGGCGACGAGCGCCGGAAAGGCGTTGTTCGCCCCGGTCGGCGCGGCGGAGACGTCGATGGGGTCGGAGAACGATTCGGCCCCGTCGGTCGACGAGGCGAAGTACACCCGCTGGACCCCGAACTTCGCGCGATTGGCGTTCCAGAGGACGTAGACCGTCCCGTTCGCGTCCACGTCGAGCGCGATCTGGCCGCCCCAGAAGTCCCAGCCGCCGCAGTCGCAGGGGGGCGGTGCCTCGGAGACGTCGACGAGGTGCGTCGACCAGGTCGCCCCGCCGTCGCTCGATCTCGTCACGTAGAGGTTGATGTCGCCCTTCGCCTGGCCCGACGCCCGGACACCGTTCCAGGCGAAGTAGACGGTGCCGTCGGCCGCGACCGCGCCCCCGCTCGGGAGCGACTGCCCGAACGCCGAATTCGTCGTCCCGTTGAGGATGTTGCCGGTGCTCCAGTGCTCGCCGCCGTCGTGGGTGTACGAGACGAAGATCTTCTGGACCGTGTGGTAGACGAGGTATGCATCGTCACCCCGGACCGCGAGGATGTCCTTGTCGGTGCCGCGCTTGAGCGGCTCGACGAGGGTCGTGGTCCAGTGGGCGCCGAAGTCCGTCGACTTCGCGACGTACTGGCTCGACTTGTTGTCCTGCATGTACGACGCCCAGACGGTCGTCCCGTCCGCCGGGTCGACGACGATCTGGGGATCGTCCTGGCGGGTCAGGGTCGGGAACGGCGCGCGCGGCGCCGAGAACGTCGCCCCGCCGTCGTTCGAGACCTGAAGGATCATGTGCGGGCTGCCGCAGTCGGGGCAGGTCGGGTCGATGTCGCCCGTGTTCGTGCCGGCATAGCCCACGTAATGGGTCGAGAACGTATAGACATGGCCGAGGCGATCGGCCGCGATCGAGGGCTCCCAGTCGTCCCCGTTCGGGAAGCCGAGACGGACGGGATCTCCGAACGTCGCCGCGGACGATGCGAAGGCGCTCCCGGCCAGGACGCTGCCGGCCAGGGCGAGCGCCGCGATGGCCGTGGTCAGCCTGGAGATGGCGGATCGGCTGAGCATCGATCTCCTCCCTGTCGAGTGCTCGGGCCTGCGAGGAGCACCAGCCTACGGACCCGGCCGACTCTCCCGCAACAGCCGTCCCGTGCCGCGCCGAAGTTGGTGGTGACCGGCCGCATCGCCGGTTGCCGGCACGTCCGAAGGAGGGCGGCCCCGAGGCGCCTATCCTTCGCGGATGGCGCTGTTCCGACCGACCGCCGACCTGGCCGACCTCGCTGCGCCGAGCGTGATCATCGCGCTCGACAGCTGGGTCGACGCCGGGTCGGCCGCGACCGCCGCCGCAGGCGCGATCGCCGAGGACGGCCGGCCGCTCGGCGACTTCGATCCCGATGCGCTCTTCGACTACCGCGCCCGCCGGCCCACGCTCGAGATCGTCGACGGCCGCACCGCCGAGCTGACGTGGCCCGAGCTCGTCGTCCGCCAGGCTCGGGTGGCCGATCGCGATCTCGTCGTCATCACCGGCGCCGAGCCCGACTACCGCTGGCACGAGCTGACCGCGGCGATGACCGAGCTCGGAACGGCGATCGGCGCCGCGGAGTGGATCACGCTCGGTGCCATCCCGGCGGCCGTGCCCCACACCCGGCCGGTTCCGGTCCTCGGGACCGCGTCCCAGCCGGACCTGCTTCGCGGCGGCGTCCAGCCCGGGCCCTCGGGCACGCTCCGCGTCCCCGCGGCCTGCGTGTCGGTCATCGATCACGCGGTGGCGGCGGCCGGGATCCCGTCCGTCGGCTACTTCGCCCAGGTTCCCCACTACGTGAACGGCGCGTACCCGCCGGCCGCGGTCGAGCTGCTCACGGTCCTCGGACGGCACCTCGGACTCCAGCTGCCGCTGCGCGGGCTGCCGGCCGAGGCTCGCCAGCTCCGCACGCGGCTCGACACGGCCGCCGCCCTCGACGACGCAACCCGCCAGTACGTCGAGCGGCTCGAGACGATGGTCGACGAGTCGCGGCTGCCATCCGGCGACGAGCTGATCAGCGAGATCGAGCGCTTCCTCCGGGAGGGAGGCGGCCAGGGGCAGAGCCAGCGGCCGAATTGAGCGACCGCGGCCTCGTCGTCCGGGCGCTCGCGGGCGCGGTCGTCATCGGCCTCCTCGTCGCGCTGCTCGGCGCCGCGGTCTGGCTCGCCGTGAGCCGGGATGGCGCGGGTGGCGGCTCCTCGCCGTCCTCCGGACCGGCGACCGCGGCCACCCCCACGGCCGGCTCGAGCGGCGGCGCCTCGTCCTCGTCGGCGACCCCGACCGGCTCCCCGACGGGCTCGGCCGGCCCGTCGGGTTCGGCCTCGGCGACGCCCGGGATCTCGTTTCCCGCCTCGGCCCCACCGCTCGCCCCGCCGACGTCGCTCGGCCGGACGACGGTCGCGAGCGCCCCCGTCAGCCCGTTCGCGGAATGTGGGCTGGGCGGCCAGGGCCGGCTGTTCGAGAACAGCGAGGCGGAGCCGCAGGTCGCCGTCGACCCGAGGACCGGCACGGTCGTGGCGACCTGGCAGCAGGATCGCTGGTCGAACGGCGCCGCCCGCGGTCTCGTCGTCGCGGCATCGACCGACGGCGGCGCGACCTGGAGGCGGTCGACGCCGGCCTTCTCGGCCTGCGCCGCGCCCGATGCCGGTCTTCCGGTCCGGGTGTCGGACCCGTGGGTCTCGTTCGGACCCGACGGCACGGGCTATCTGACGGGGCTCTCGGTGACCGGGCCCGACGTGACCTGGGTGACGGCGAGCCGCTCGGCCGACGGCGGCCGGACGTGGTCGACGCCGGTGGCGATCGTCCGCAGCGAGACCCGCCGCGAGTTCAACGACAAGGAGTCGGTGACGGCGGATCCCACGCGCGCCGGCGCGGCCTACGTCGTCTGGGATCGAGGCGGCGGCGGCGAATCCGAGTCGGGCGAGGCGCCGGGCGGAGCGGGCGAGGTCCTGCTCTCGACCACGACCGACGGCGGGCAGAGCTGGTCCGAGGCCCGTCCGATCGCAAGCGTCGACGGCACGCCGGTCGGCAACGTCGTCGCGGTCACGCCCGACGGCACGCTCGTCGACGCGTTCGTGGCGGTGCCGGCAGATCGCCATCGTCCGTCGCGGATCCTCACGATCCGCTCGATCGACGCGGGCGCGACGTGGTCCGCGCCCGTCGAGGTCGCCTCGTTCGCCAGCGACGCCGTCCTCGGCGCCCAGCCGCCCGGGATCCGGGGCGGTGGCGGTCTCCCGTCGATCGCGGCGGATCCCGGGTCGGGCGTCCTCCACCTCGCCTGGACCGACGGCCGGAACGCCGAGGGCCGGGTCGCGCTCGCGACCTCGAGCGACGGCGGCGCGAGCTGGTCGACGCCGGCGTCGCTGCCCCGGCCGTCCGACACGCCGGTCTTCCTGCCCGCGATCGCGATCGCGCCCGGCGGGGCGATCGGCATCGAGTACGGCGACCTGCGCGCCGCGACCGCCGGCCGACCCTTCCTCATGGACCGCTTCCTCTCGGTCAGCACCGACGGCGGCGCGACGTGGAGGGAGCGGCGGCTGACCAGGACGTTCGACCTGTCGACGGCTCCCGACGCCGGCGGCCGGTTCGTCGGCGACTACTCGGGGCTCACGGCGACCTCGGACGGCTTCGTCTCGGCGTTCGCGGTGACCACCGGATCGCCGACGAACCCGACGGACCTCGTCGTTCGGGTCGACCCACTCGCCGATCCGGCGGCAGTGCCGGCCGGCTGACGCGCACTGGGGACCACAGCTAGCCCGTCGGCGTCAGCCGCAGGAGCGTGGCCGTGTGGTCGAGGGCGAGGCCGCCGAACGGGACGGCCAGCTGCGTCACGGCCCGGGCGACGTAGCGGCCGCGGATCGATTCGAGGCCCCGGTCGGCGTAGGCCAGCGCGTAGAGCGGCCGCCCGGACCGGATCGCCGCATCGGCCGTCATCCCGGTGCACGGCCGGAACGAGACCCAGTCGTCGGGGGCGATGACGTCGAGGTCGGGCCGCTCGTGCTCGACGCACTGGGCGTGATGGAGCGCCTCGCCCGCGTCCCAGTAGGTGAAGAGGATCGCGTTCGGGGGCAGGAGCGCGTGGACCTCGTCGACGAAGGCCGTCGGCGTCGTGTCGGTCGCGAGATCGTGGTTCGGCAGCTCGACGGCACCCGCGAGCAACGGCACCGCGACCGCGAGCGGCAGGAGCGTCGGCCGCCACCAGCGGCTCCGTTCGGCCGCCGCGACGAGCGCCTCGAGCCCGAGCGCAACCCAGATCGCGACCGCGAGCCAGGCGACGAGGAGGTAGTGGGGCAGATCGCCGCGATAACCGACGAAGATCCAGACCGTCACCAGGGACAGGGCCCCGGTCACGAACGCGGCCCAGCCGTCGCGCCGGGCGAGGGCGACGACGCCGACCGCGGCGAGGAGCAGCGGCAGGAGCGTCGCCTCGCCGATCGCGTAGCCGACGAGACCGGGCAGGTCCCGGACGATCGCCCCGAGCGTTCCGGGGGAGCTGATCTCGACGTCGTGCTGGTAGGCGACGCCGGTGATGTGGTTCCAGATCCCCTCCCACGTCCGGAGCGCGGGGTAGTCGGTCGGGCCGGAGAGCGCCACCCGAAGCGGGATGAAGAGATAGACACCGAGACCCAGGATCCCGAGCAGGCCGGCGAGCGGGAGAATCGCCGGCCGTCGGTCGAGGCGGCGGCGACCGGCCCAGACGGCAGCCGGGATGAGCACCGCGAGCGCGGCGATCGTCAGGACGTGGTTGCCGATCGCGAGCCCACCGACGAGCCCGCCGAGCAGGAGGTCGCGGTCGGACCTCCCGGACGTCGGTTCGCGGCAGCCGTCGCGCCAGCGGACGGCGAGGAGGAGGAGGAGCGCGACGAGCAGGAGGTGGAGGCTGTTGACCTCGGCGACGGTCGCCGCGTCCCAGACCGTTCCGGTGACGACGAGCGTCATCCCGCCCGCGAGCGCCAGCAGCGGACGCGCACCGAGTCGCGCCGCGACGAGCGACGCGATCGCGGCCGCGGCGGCGACCGAGACGGCCGCGAACAGGTTCATCCGCCAGGCGACCGAGCCGAACGGCTCGACGAACAGCCACAGGCGCCCGACGAGCACGAAGAGCGGATAGCCGGTCGGGTGGGGCACCTCGAGCAGCGCGGGCGCCGTCTGCATCTCGGCCCAATCGCCGAACGCGACGCCCGGCAGAAGCGTCGGGACGTAGGCGAGGAGACCGAAGGCGAACGCGCCGAGGGCGGCGGCCCGGACCGCGTCGATATGGACGGCGAGCGCGGGAAGTCCGACCCGTGTGCCCCGTTGCGACCGCGCGCCGGCCCCGACCACGGTCAGCCGCTCGGCGTCAGGAGGCGAAGAGTGGATCGATATCCGCGGCGACGTCGAGCGGCGCGCAGTCGGGACAGAGGACAGCGCCGTCCTCGACGAGTCCTGCTCCGCCGAGCCGGAGGGCGCGGCCACAGCCGTCGCACTCGACGACGCGCTCACCGGCCGGCCGCTCTCGCGTGTCGCTCATCGGTCGAACGGTACGCGGGCGGGGCGTCATCGACGCGAACAGCGCCCGGTCGCCGCGTTGCCGCTCCGTTGCGAGCTGCAGCCGGCCAGCCGGTCGCGGGCAATGGCCTACCTGACAGGATCCGTCAGGCTCCGGCCGTTCCGGCCTATCATCGGCCGATGCGAGCGAGCCGCCTCGTCAACGTCCTGCTCCTCCTTCAGACCCGCGGCGGGCTCACCGCGGCCGAGCTGGCGCGCGAGCTCGAGGTGTCGGTCCGGACCGTCTATCGCGACGTCGAGGCGCTCGCCGAGGCGGGCGTCCCGATCTACGCCGAGCGCGGGCCGCGGGGCGGCGTCCGGCTCGTCGACGGCTACCGGACCCGGTTGACCGGTCTCACGGTGGACGAGGCCGAGGCCCTCTTCCTCTCGGGGCTGCCGGGGCCGGCCGCCGAGCTCGGACTCGGTACCGTCGTGGCGGCCGCTCGACTCAAGGTGCTCGCCGCGCTGCCACCCGAGCTCCGGGCACGGGCCTCGCGGATCAACGAGCGGTTCCACCTCGACGCGCCCGGTTGGTTCCATCGTGGCGAGGCGCTCCCGCACCTCGGGGCGCTCGCCGACGCGGTCTGGGAGTCGCGTCGAATCGCGATCGGCTATCGGCGACAGGGGGCCGACGCCCCCGTCCTGCGCAAGGTCGAACCCCTCGGCCTCGTCCTCAAGGGCGGCGTCTGGTACCTGGTGGCCCGGACGAACGGCCAGGACCGGACGTATCGCGTCTCGCGCGTGACCGAGGTCCGACCCGAGGACGGCCAGTTCGAACGACCGGCGGACTTCGACCTCGCGGCCTACTGGGCAGCGTCGATCACGGCCTACGAGGGCGAGCAGCCCGCCACCGAGATCCTGCTGCGGGTCGACCCCGGCAACCTCGCGGTCGTCACCGATCTCATCGGTCCCGCGAGGGTGGACGTCGTCGGACCCGAGCTTCCCGGGAATGCGCTCCTCGTGCGGGTCCGCTTCACCTGGGACGACGAGGCCGTCATGGCCCTCTTCCGTCTCGGCGCACGCGTGGAGCTCGTCGGCTCGGACGCGATCCGGGCGCGGCTCCTGCGGATGGCCCGAACGGCGCTCGAGCATCACGCCGCCGGCCCCGTCCCGGCGGCCCAGCGTGCCGACCCGGCCCTTCCCGCCGAGTCGGAGCGCCGACCGGTCGAGGCCGCGGCCACACCAGGCGGTCGTCGCTGAGACCAGGTTCGCCTCGACCGATCAGCGCGGCCGATCAGCGCCGGTCAGCGCCGGTCACCCACCGGCCGATGCGTTCCCCGACCGTCCGCCGATGGATCCGCCCGGCGCGGAGCGCGCGCACCAGCTCGGACCGTCGCAGCGCGCGTCGACGCTCGTTCTCGATGACCGTCAGAAGCTCGATCGTGGACATGCCGTCCCCTTTCCCCGTCGCTGTCGTCCGTTCGTCAAGGACCACAGTAGGGTGAGTACCTGACAGGTACTGTCCGTTTAGCAGGCGCGAACGAGGATGGTCGCGAGCGCGTCGCCGGGCCACCGCAGCGGCCCGGCCGGGAACCGGGCCTGCCTTCGACCCGCGCAGCGCCGCCGTTCGGATGCGGCCGGTAGGATCGCCGCGTGACGACGGCCGGCGACCTGCTTCGATCTGTCGGCCTCGCCGCCGACGGCCTCGCGCTGCTCGGCCGGCCCGTGTCGTCGAGCCGGCCCGGGGTCTACCTCGTCGAGCTCGCCGAGCCTCGTCCGACCGCGCCGATCGAGCTGACGACGATCGGCAAGTGGATCGAACGCGTCCCGTCGCTCCAGCTCGACGGCGCGCGGCCTTCCTCGCGGGCCCTGCGCGCCCGACTCGAGGCCTTCTGGATCCCGAGCACGACCGTGCTCTTCGTCGGCGTCGCCGAGCGGACGGTGGCGGGCCGGGTCCGGGCCCTCGTGGAGCAGGTCCTCGGGGATCCTCGACCGCACCCGGCCGGGCAATGGCTCAGGACGCTGTCGGTGACGGGCCTGCGCGTCCGCTGGGTCGAGACCGGCGCCGCGGAGGAGTACGAGGACGCGCTCCTCGACGCGTTCGCGGCCGCCGTGCCCGAGGACGAGCGGCAGCGGCTCCACGACACGAGCGTCGTCCTGCCCTACGCGAATCTCCGCCGCGGCACCGGCGAACGGAAGGCGACCGGGATCACCGGCTCCACGCTGCCGCTCGACCGTCCCGCGCCAGCGCCACCCACCCGGGTGGTCGACGTGCCCGCGGGGGACGCCGAGGGCGCGCGGGTCGAGGAGCGTGGGTCGGGCGTCCGCCGCCGGACGAACGTCGCGCCGCCGGCCTCACGAGCGTCGCCTCCAGCGCGTACCGGCGCGTCCAGATCAGGATCACGGTCCACATCGCGGTCGACGCCGCCTGCCGCGGAACCGCTCCGGCTCACCGCCGATGGCCGCGACCGGATCCAGGCCGAGCTCGACGAGCTGATGCGGGTCCGCCGGCCCGAGGTCGTCGACCGGATCCGCCGGGCACGCGAGCTCGGCGACCTCCGCGAGAACGCCGAGTACCACGCGGCGCGCGAGGAGCAGTCGTTCCTCGAGGGCCGGATCCAGGCTCTCGAGGGCCGGCTCCGGTCGGCGGTCGTCGTCGACGCGGGCGGCGACGGCGCGGCGGCGAGCGGGGCGACGATCGGCTCGACCGTCCGGGTCGAGACGGGCGGCGACGAGCTCGAGCTGACGCTCGTCGGTCCGGCCGAATCGGCCCCCGCCGCGGGCCGCATCTCCGATGCCTCGCCCGTCGGCCGGGCGCTCATCGGCTCACGGGCGGGCGACGAGGTGACGGTGCGGACTCCACGCGGCGACGTCGTCTACCGGGTCCTCGCCGTCGAGTAGACGGCGTCCGCGGCCGGTCGGCATGGAACTGCCACGGCCGCCCGCCGCCGCGCCCTTCCGCGCTGACGCGCGATCGGGCACGATCCGGCCAATTCACGGGAGGATGCGATGACCTTCAACCCGAATGCCCGGCTCGATCCTTCGCAGGTCGAGAGCGGCGGGCGCGGCCGGCTATCGGCGGGCCTCGGCGGCAGCCCGGTGATCGTCGGCGGAGGCGGCCTCGGGCTCGTCGTGACGATCCTCCTCCTGGTCCTCAACAGCGGCATCCTTGGCGGTGGGGCCTCAAGCGGAATCTCGAGCGGCGGCGGCGTCTCGAGCTCGTTCGGCAGCGACTGCACGAGCGGAGCCCAGGCGAACGCGCGCGAGGACTGCCGGATCGTCGGCTTCGTCAACAGCGTCCAGGCCTACTGGCAGGACGCGTTCTCGTCGAGCGGGGAGACGTACGAGGACTCGAAGACGGTCGTCTTCAGCGGCCAGACCGACACCGGCTGCGGCCAGGCGACGACCCAGGTCGGGCCCTTCTACTGCCCGAACGATCGCCACGTCTACCTCGACGTCGGCTTCTTCGACCAGCTGCGGACGCAGTTCGGCGCGAAGGGCGGCCCGCTCGCCGAGGGGTACGTCATCGCCCACGAGTACGTCCATCACGTCCAGGACCTGCTCGGGCTCCTCTCGGCCGGCAGCGGCGGACAGGGCGCGAACAGCGCGTCGGTGAAGACCGAGCTCCAGGCCGACTGCTTCGCCGGCGTCTGGATCGGCCACGCCGCCGAGACCGGCTTCCTCGAGCGACCGACCGACGCCCAGATCGCCGACGCCCTCGATGCGGCCGCAGCCGTCGGCGACGACCGCCTCCAGCAGGAGTTCGGGGGCGGGGTGAACCCCGAGACCTGGACCCACGGCTCGTCGGCCCAACGGCAGCACTGGCTGACCGTCGGGTTCCAGACCGGCGACGCGGGGCAGTGCAATCCGTAGGAGTCCGACGCGGATCCTGACGCCCCTCGGCACGCGCCGCGGCATCATCAGGGGATGAGCCCACCCACCGCGCGCCGTCGGGCCGGCGCCAGCCGGGACGAAGCGGCCGCGGCCGCGCGACGGACGCTCGAGACGCGGGCCGACGACCTCGACCGGCCCCACGACCCGGGCTACGAGGTCGCGGCCGAGCGGGTCGCGGACCTGGCCGAGGATGTCGCCAGCGAGCCGATCGAGGTTCGGGGCGGCCCGGACGGGGCAGCCGGGCTCGTCCGGGTCGGGACGGCGAGCTGGACGGATCCGACGATGACCGCGGCCGGAGTCTTCTATCCCCGCGCCGCCGACACCGCCGAGGAGCGGCTCGCCTACTACGCCTCACGGTTCCCGGTCGTCGAGGTCGACGCGACCTACTACGCGCTTCCTCAACGCCGGACGGCGGAGCTGTGGGTCGAGCGGACGCCGCCGGACTTCACGTTCGACGTCAAGGCCCACGCGCTGCTGACCGGCCAGGGCACCGAGACGCGACGCCTCCCGAAGGCGATTCGGGAGGCCCTCCCGGAGGACCTCGCGACGAAGCCGCGGATCTACCTCAAGGACCTCCCCGGTGAGCTCGCCGGTGAGGTCTGGCGGGCGTTCGCCGACGGGGTCGAGCCGCTCCGCGAGCACGGTCAGCTCGGCGCGATCTTCCTCCAGTACCCGAAGTGGTTCTTCACCTCGTCCGAGAACCGGGACGCGATCCGCGAGGCGAAGGGGCGGCTCGGCGAGCTCGGGCTGCCGGTCGCGGTCGAGTTCCGGAACGCGAGCTGGTTCAACGAGAAGAACGTCGAGCGAACCCTCCGCTTCCTCGAGGACGAGCACGTCCCGCTCGTCATGGTCGATGCGCCGCAGGGCACGAAATCGAGCGTGCCGCCGATCGTGGCCGCCCCGTCGCCGGACCTCGCGGTCGTCCGGTTCCACGGCCGTCGCGCGGCGACGTGGGAGGCCTCGGGGGTCACGCCCGTCGAGCGGTTCCGCTACCTCTACGGCCGCGACGAGCTCGAGGAGTGGGTGCCGCGGATCCGCGACGCCGCGAAGCAGGCTCGCGAGACGCACGTCCTCATGAACAACTGCTACGGCAACTACGGGGCGACGAATGCGCTCGAGCTCGCGGCGCTCCTGCGCGACCTGGACCCCGACGCCGGCGACGACGAGGGCTGAGGGCCCGATCCGTCACGCGCTTGCCACCCCGAGACCCGCCAGTCGGGGTGCGTTCGCCCGGCCGTCCGGCCGACCCTTCGCCCACGCCAAGACGGAGGAGCGAGATGGATTCCGACAAGGACCGAGCCCGGGATGCCCGGGAGCGCGAGGGCGGCGAACGCGGCGAGGGCCGTCCGAGCGGGATGACCGAGAGCACGCGGCCGGGGGCTGAGGGCCGGCCCGCCGAGGTTCGCCACGCCGACGCAACGACGCGGCCGGACGCCGACTCGGCGCCGACCGAGGACGTGGTCGAGCGCGGCGGAACGCCCGACACCGAGCACCAGCCGGGCGGCGACCTGTAGGTCGACGGCCGGTGCCGGCACCCGGGGTCCGTGGAGCTCGACCGCGTCCGGCATGATCGCCGGGTGCACGAGGCCGTCGTCGGTCGAATCATCGAGGCGGATCGCGAGCGCGTCTGGGCGGCGCTGACCGAACCCGAGGCGCTGGCGGCGTGGTTCTGGCCGTGGCGGCCGACGATCACGTTCAGCCCGACGCCCGGGGCGGCCTACGCGTTCGAGGCCGAGCATCCCGTCGCGGGCTCGCTCGCGGTCGACGGCCGGGTCATGGCGGTGGAACCGCCGGCCCGGCTCGCGATGACGTGGCACTGGACGGACGAGCCGATGCCGCCGACGGAGGTCGAGGTTCGGCTCGCGGACGTCGACGGTGCGACCGAGGTCGTCGTGCGCCACCGCCGGATCGGGAGCGAATCGACGGCGGCCGACTTCGAGCGCGCCTGGACCGACCTGCTCGAACGACTGGCGGCCCATGTCGAGGTCAGCGGCGCGCCCGGCACGCGCTGAGGCGCCCCTACACTCGCGCTCGATGGTCCGCACGGTCGCCGCGACGCGCTATGTCACCCCGTTCCGGGAGGGCGGCTCCGTGCCCGGTCTCGTCGAGGCCGACGACGACGGCCTCTACGTCGTCAAGTGGCGCGGCGCGGGCCAGGGCGTCAAGGCCCTCATCGCCGAGCTCGTCGTCGGTGAGCTCGGTCGTGCCCTCGAGCTGCCGATCCCGGAGATCGTCCTCGTCGAGCTCGACCCTCGCCTCGGCGCGGCCGAGCCCGACCCGGAGATCCACCAGCTGCTCGAGGCGAGCGGCGGGCTCAACGTCGGGCTCGACTTCCTGCCCGGGGCACTCGCCTACAACCCTGCGGCCGACCCGCCGATGGCGCCGTCGCTCGCCGCCGAGATCGTCTGGTTCGACGCGCTCACGACCAATCCCGATCGGACGGCGCAGAACCCGAACATCCTCGCCTGGCACGGGCGGGCCTGGCTCATCGACCACGGCGCGGCGCTCTACGTCCACCACACCTGGCGCGACCCGGACGCTCACGCCCGGCAGCCGTTCCCCCGGCTACGCGATCACCTCCTCCTGCCGCAGGCCGGCTCGCTCGCCGACGCGGATGCGCGCCTCGCGCCACGCCTGACCCGCGAGCTCGTCGACGAGGTCGTCGGTCTCGTCCCCGATGAGTGGCTGGTCGCCGACGGTCGGTTCGAGGACGCGGCGACCGCCCGAGCGGCCTACGTCCGGTACCTCGGGCTGCGCCTCGACGCACCCAGGCCGTTCCTGCGCGACGTGGAGGGTGGTCGTGCCGCCTGAGACCCTGCCGGCCGCGTTCCAGTACGCGGTCCTTCGCGTCGTGCCGCGCGTCGAGCGGGGCGAGGCGATCAATGCCGGGATCGTCCTGCTCTGCCGGCCGCGGCGGTTCCTCGGTACGCGTGTCGGCCTCGACGCGGCGCGGCTGCGGGCGATCGCCCCGGACGCGGACGTCGACGCGATCCGCGGCCACCTCGGGGCGATCGAGCGGATCGCCGCCGGAGACGAGGACGCCGGCCCGATCGCTCGGCTGTCGCCGCCCGAGCGGTTCCACTGGCTCGTCGCGCCGTCGAGCACGGTGATCCAGCCGTCGGAGGCGCACACGGGCCTGACCGACGATCCGGCCGCCGAGCTCGAGCGGCTCTTCGCGGCCCTCGTGACGTAGGCGATTCGAGGCCGCGCGGGCGAGCGGAGCCAGCCGATTCGGCAATGTGATTGGCGTCAATTCGGCCGATGGGGCGGGCGGTCGGTGATCGCCGGCCGTGGACACCGCCGGTTCGGCAACGTGATCGACGTTCTGCGTCGATCGGCGCCGCCGACCGGTCCGCGAATCGGCCGCGGACGGCCGGAAGCGCGAGACCACGCCAATGTGATTGACGATCCGTGGCGATACGGCCCGCGGTCCTCGACGCCCGGGGCCCGTCCGCTCGCGACTCGCGGCTGGCGCTACTCGATCTCGATCCGCTCGGCCTCGTCGGCGTCGGGCCCCGGCGCCGCTCGGTCGACCCGGTCGATCCAGAAGTCGATGATCGATCGGAGCCCGAGCAGCTGGTGCCGGCCCGCCTGGCGGAAGTGCTCGCTCGCCTCGGGCGGCATCATCCGGGCCACCATCGACCGGCCGCGGTCGCGCAAGGTCACCCGCCGCTCGAGCCGGGCGAGGCGCTCCTCCAGGTCGACGAGGCGCGTATCGCCCGTGCCGGCGCCGTCCGGGTCGAGACCGGCCATGTCCAGCCCCGCGCTCGGGCCCGTCGTCCGTTCGCGTCCAGTGCCGCTCATCCGCGTGGTCCTCCTGCTGTGGCCGCGGCAGCCCGCGGCTCGAACTCGACGGCGAGGATCCGGTCCTCCATCCGTGCCCCCGTGGTCCGGGCGTCCACCAGGGCGCGCGGCAGGACGAGGGTTCGCCGCCAGCCGGCGGCGGTGAGCACGAGCTCGTCGCCGTGGCGGGACAGCTGCACCTGCTCCCGCTCGACGAACGGCAGCTCGACTCGAAGGCTCCAGCCCCGCTCGTTCCGGACGACCTGGTACGGCCGCCCGCGATAGTGGACCGCCAGCGGATCCTCGTCGGCGAAGAGCGCGCGACCGACCTCGCGCAGCCGGTCGACGCCGACCATCTCCCGGTCGAAGAACGGGATCGTCCGGACCGGCACGGGCCCGAATTCCTGCTCCACGCGGGGCAGGTGCGCCTGCTGGACGTCGCGAAGCCGGGCGAAGTAGCCGTCGACGCCCTCCGGGAAGACGCGGTTCGCGACGACGAGGTCGGTCGGATAGCCGAAGAGGTGGAAGTAGGTGAACGAGCGGTGGGCCTCGGCGATCGAGAGCGCCTCGAGGGCGAGGACGATCCGGACCGAGGTCATGTCCGGATCGGCGAGCAGGCGATGCACCGAGTCGAGTCGACGAAGGAGACGCTCCGCGGCATGGAAGACCTCCTCCTGCGGCATCGGCACCCCGACCATCCGCTGGAGAATCGGGCCGCCGAGCCGCGACACGCGCTTGCCGATCGGCGCAATCCGCTCGACCCACCAGCGGCTGGCCTCGGGCAGCGACAGGAGACGCAGCGTCTCGCCGGTGGGCGCGGCGTCGACGACGATCGCGTCGTAGGCGCCGCTCTCGACGTGGTCGGCGATCCAGAGGAGGTTGCCCAGCTCGTCCATGCCGGGCAGGACCGTCATCTCCTCGGCCATGACCTCGTCGAGGCCGTGCCAGCTGAACAGCTCCGTGACGTAGCTCTGGATCGTCCGCCAGTAGCGGGCGATGTTGTAGTAGACGTCCGGCTCCTGGCCCCACAGGTTCGGGACGATCTCGCGCGGCTCGGGACCGAGCGGGACCTCGAAGGCGTCGGCGAGGCTGTGGGCAATGTCGGTCGAGAGGACGATCGTCCGCTGGCCGCGATCGGCGGCGAGAAGCGCGGTGGCCGCGGCGACGCTCGTCTTGCCGACGCCGCCCTTGCCCGTGTAGAGAACGATTCGGGGCACCGTCGCATGCTACGCGCCCATCCGACCGGGCCGCGGCGACGAACTCCGGCCCGGGCTGATCGGTAGATGCCAAGTGAAGCGAACTGGAGTACGGTGACGCTCCGCCGCGGATCCTGTGCCCGGAGACTCGGCAAGGGGGAAACGTGCGACCTCTGCGAACACTGCGGTCGCTGGCCGGCTCGGCGATCGTCGCGCTGATCGCCATCGGGCTCGTCGCGCCCGCGGAGGTCGCCGCCGCCCGGCCCGTCCCGAAGGTCGTCGTCGTCGTCGGTCCGGCGGGCGTTGCCACCGACCGCTACCGGTCCGCCGGCGACGCCGCGGCCGACGTCGCCCGACGCGCCGGCGCCGACGTCGTCGAGATCGCCTCCCCGAACGCGACCTGGCCGGCGGTCAAACGCGCCCTCCAGGATGCCTCGATCGTCGTCTATCTCGGCCATGGCAACGGCTGGCCGTCGCGCTACCGGCCGGCGCTCTACCCGCCGACCCAGAACGGCCTCGGGCTCAATCCGGTCGCCGGGGTCGACGACAGCGCCCACCAGTACTTCGGCGAGGCGTACCTCGAGCGGTACGTGACGCTCGCCCCGAACGCGGTCGTCGTGCTCTCCCACCTCTGCTACGCGAGCGGGCTGTCGGAGCCCGGGCTGCCCGAGGGCACGCTCGACGAGGCGCGCCAGCGGGTCGACAACTTCGCCGCCGGCTGGATCGCGGCCGGTGCCCGGGCCGTCGTCGCGGAGGCGTATCTCGATCCGGCCTGGTACGTCGCCGCGGTGCTTTCCGGCCGCGGCTCGGTGGCCGCGGCCTGGCGGGCCTCCCCCACCGCGAACGGCCACGTCCTCCGCTACGCCAGCGAGCGACGGAGCGGGTACGTCGACCTGCTCGACCCGGTCCACGCGAAGGGATCGGGCTTCGAGCGCTCGCTCGTCATCCGAGGCGACCTCGCCGCCGCAGACGTCGTCGCCGCCGGGCTCGGCGCCCCCGATGGCGCCGGCCAGGTCGCGCAGCCGGCCGCACCGCCGGCTCCGACGCTCGCCTCGGTCGGGGCGACGATCACGGCGCCGACCCTCACCGGCCTTCCGGTCGCGGGCTCGACCCGACGCCTCACGCTCCCGATCGACGTCGCCGGAAGCGACGCCGGCGCGCTCCTCGACGGGCTCGAGCTCTCGGTCCGCTGGGATCCGCTCGACGTCGCCGCAGCGAAACCCCCGGCGGCGTCCCCGACGGCGCCCCCGACGCCGTCCCCGGCGGCGTCCCCGACGCCGGCGCCGACCGAGAGCGCGGGGACGACCGGCCCGGCGGACAGCGCGGCGCCGGCCGAGGTCGACCCGTTCGCCCTCGTCGCGCCCGAGGTGCTGGGCGAGGTGGTGGACCCCGCCGCCGCGAAGGCGACGAAGGCGGGCTGGCGCATCCGGACCGTGCTGCCCGAAACGCCCGGCCTCTACTCGCTCACGGTCCGGCTCCACGACTCGACGGCAGTCGCGTTCGACGAGGCGAGCCAGGTGCTCGTGCCACGGCTCCTCGTCCGCGTGGTCTCGGCGACGTCGGCGACGATCGTGGCGCCGGCGACCGTCGACGCGACGGCCGGTTCGGCGTTCGAGCTGCCCGTCGCCGTGATGAACACCGGCAACACGGCCTGGGCCGTCCCCCAGCCCGTTGGCGCGCGGCCGGGATCGACGTCGGCGACCGTCGAGCCGGTCCGCGTCATCGCCCATTGGGTCGGTCTCGGCACCGAGGCTGGCGCGGTGCCGTCCTCACATCCGGACCCGCCGGCCGCGACCGACGGCGGAGACGCCTCCGGCACCCCGACCGACGCGAGCCTCCGCGTCTTCCGCGAGATTCGGCCGGGCGAGCGCGTCGAGGGCACGATCGCGGTCATCGCCCCGACGACGACCGGTAGCTGGCTCCTCCTCGTGGACGTCGCGACCCCGGAGACGCCCTCGCTCGTCGCGACCGGATCCGAACCCGCCCTCGTCCGGGTGACGGTCACCGCCCCCGCGACGACGCCGTCCGACCCGAACCGATCCTGACGCGGGCGCCCGGCGGCCTCGTCAGGCTGCTGCCTCCGCTGTGTCGACCTCGACCTCGATGAGGGGGCTGTCACGGACCATCGTCTCGAGATCGGTCCGGTTCCAGGCGCGAGCGACATGGCGGAGGATCGCTCTCCGCTCCTCCTCGTCGACGATCACCCGGGCGATCGCGGGCACGTCCGCCCGGACGTCGCCCTTCAGGTGGATCGTCAGCCGCGGGTTCGCCTCGAGGTTGGCCAGCCAGGCCCGCTTTCGCGGCCGCGGGACGCCGGAGATGTAGAGCCGTCCATCGATCACGTGGGTGACGATCTCGATCCGGCGTGGCGCTCGCGTGCGCCGCCCGATCGTCGTCATGTCGATGACCCGGGGCTCCCCGAGCGCGGTTCGAATGTCGTCGTTCATCTCGTTCTCAGGCACGTTCGTTGCGTTGGCAACGATTGTACTCCACGCTCCCCCGACCGGAGCGGACGCTCCGGGCTGCCCCTTGCAAGTTCGTTGCACGGCGGTCCGCGACCGGGGTTGATGAGTAGGCTGCGACGAGGATGACGATCGGAAGCCCGGTTCGGCCGACCGCCGCCAGGCAGCGCCGTGCCTCGGGCTACGTGGCGGCGATCGCGGCCGTCGCCCTGATCGCGGTGCTGCGCTTGGCAGCCGAGCCGGTCCTCGGCGACCGCGCGCTCTTTCTGCCGTTCGTGCTCGCGGTCGCCGTGGCGGCATGGATCGGCGGTGCCGGTCCCGCGGTGCTGGCGATCGTGCTCGGAGCCGCCGGCGCCGTGGCGATCGGCGTCGACCAGCGCTCGATCGCCGCCGAGCTGCAGCGCGACATCGTCGCCCTCGTCCTCTTCGTCCTCGTGTCGGCCGTCGTGACCCTGCTGACGGTCCAGCTGGTGGCGGATCGCGAACGAGCTCGTCGGAACGAGATTCGGGCGACCCAGCTTGGCCGCGTGTCCAACGCCGTCTCGCGCGGCCTCCCGCCGGACGAGGTCGCGCGCGTCGTCCTGCGCGAGGGGCTCGAGTCGCTCGGGGCGGGGGGTGGCGTCGTCGGGGTGACGAGCCCCGACGGGTCGACCGTGAGCGTGATCGCCTCGAGCGGCTACCAGGAAGCGCGCATCGACAGCTTTCGGACGTTCGCGGTCAGCGACCAGCTTCCGATGTCGGAGGCGATCCGGCTCCGCGAGCCGATCGTCGTCTCCACTGCCGCGGAGCTTCGGGCGCGCTATCCGTCACTCGCCGGCACGATCGGCGACGGCGGGAGCGGCGTCGTCCTGCCCCTCCTCTTCGAGGAGCAACCGATCGGCGCGCTCTACTTCCGGTTCGACGAGGTCCGCACGTTCGACGCGGACGATCGAGCCTATTTCCTGACGCTCGGCCGGCAGTGCGCATCCGCGCTCGTCCGGGCCCGCCTGGCGGATGCCGAGCGGACCGCGACGGCGGGCCTGTCGTTCCTCGTCCGCGCCGGGGGCCAGCTCAACGCTTCGCTCGACGTCGACGAGATCATTCGTCGCGCCTGCGAACTCGTCGTGCCCGAGCTCGCCGACGGGTGTGCCGTCCACCTCCTCGAGCCCGACGGGTCGATCCGGCTCGCCGAGGTCGCTCATGTCGACGTGGAGCGGGCGCAGCTCGCGACGGCGGCGAACCAGGCCCGGCCCCAGCTCGAGGACGAGCGCGGTGTCGGCGCGGTCATCCGAACCGGCGCGGTCGAGCACGTCGCCTACCTCTCGCCCGACGCCGCGACGCGGGCGCTCGCGGCGCTGGGATGGCCGGTCGCGGCTACGGACCTCCCGCCGAACGCCTACGCGATCGTCCCGCTCGTCGCCCGCGGCCGCGTCCTCGGGTCGGTCTCGCTGATGACCGACACGTCGGGCCGCCAGATCGGCCCGAGCGAGCGCCAGCTCGCGGACCAGCTCGCGGAGCGCGCCGCCATGGCGATCGACAACGGCCGTCTCTACCGCGAGCTCGCCGCTCGCGAGGCGCGCCGCTCGGCCATCGCCAGGCTTGGCCAGCAGGCGATCGGGGTCGGCGCCGGACCGGAGTCCCTGGCGACCGCGGCCGCAAAGGAGCTCGTGACGGCGGTCCGCGAGGTCGACGAAGCGGCGATCCTCGAGCTCGTCGACGACGGGATCAGGATCGCCGGCGTCTCGGCCGGCGCCGGATCCGCGTTCACGGGGCTCCCCGCAGCCGACGACCCGCTCGTGGCCCGTACCCTCGCCGAGGGCGGGCCGATCGTGAGCGACCGGGCCGTGCTGGCGCGGATCGCGACGTCGGCCGGGCCGTGGGGCCTCATCGTCGTCGGCGGCGCGAGCGACGACTGGCCGATCGAGGCGCTCGAGTCCGTGGCCGAGGTCGCGGCCGTCCTCGGGGAGGCCATCGACCGAGTCCGCCGGCTCGAGGAGGAGCGACGGGCGCAGGAGATCGGCCGGGCGTTCATCGGGGTGGTCTCGCACGAGCTCCGGACGCCGATCACGACGATCTACGCCGGGGCGAAGCTCCTGCGTCGGGCGGGCGCCGACGAGCGCGAGCGGCGCGACATCGCCGGCGACATCGAGGCCGAGGCGGACCGGCTCTACCGGCTGACCGAGGACCTGCTCGTCCTGACCCGCCTCGAGCGCAACGACCTCGAGATCGGCCGCGAACCCGTCCTCGTCAGCCGCCTCGCCGAGCGCGTCGTCGCCTCCGAGCGGGCCCACTGGCCGCTCGTCGAGTTCAGGCTCCGGCTGCCGGCGATGCTGCCGACGGCGGTCGGCGAGGACAACTACGTCGAGCAGGTGCTGCGCAACCTCATCGGCAACGCCGGCAAGTACTCGCCGACCGGCAGCACGGTCGACATCGAGGCCGCGACGACGGCCGACGGGGAGGTCGTCGTCCGCGTCCTCGATCGGGGGCCGGGGGTCTCGGCCGGCGACCGCGACCGGCTCTTCTCGCTCTTCTACCGATCGCCGGCCACGGCCAGCCAGGCGAGCGGCGCGGGGATCGGCCTCTTCGTCTGCGAGCAGCTCGTCCGGGCGATGGGCGGCAGGCTGTGGGCCGAGCCGCGACCCGACGGCGGCTCCGAGTTCGGGTTCGCCCTCCAGCCGTACCTCGACGTCGACGACGAGTCGCCGGTGGCGGGGCGCGTGGCCGTGACGAATCCGCGCTGACGGGAGCTAGGCGACCGACCCGGCTCGCTGCTGGCGCTTCCTCTCGCGCTTCGCGGCCTGGTAGCGATCGCGGGCCTCGTCCGAGTCGACGTCGCCGAGCGTGGGCCCCTTCGGCAGCCGCGCCTCGAGGCCCGGGACTTGGACGCCGAAGCGACGGTGGAGGATCGCGAGGATCGTGCCGGCCTTCATGTCACCGATGCCGGGCAGCGCCCGGAGCCGGCGCTCGAGCTCGGCCGCGTCGCTCGCCTCGCCCCAGATCCGATTCGGGTCGCCGCCGTAGTCGGCGACGAGCGCCGCGCACAGCTCCTGGACCCGGCGGGCCATGTTCGCGGGGAAGCGGTGGAGGGCCGGCCGCTCGCGAAACGCCGCCTCGAGCCTGGCCGGATCGAGGCCGGCGATCGCGCCGGGATCGAGCGTGCCGATCCGCCGCCGGAGCTCGAGCGGTCCGGAGAAGGCCTTCTGGAGCGTGACCTGCTGATCGAGGACGAACCCGATCAGAAGCGCGACCGGGTCGCTCGCGAGGAGGCGGTCGGCCTCGGCGTCGCCCGAGAACGGCAGCGCGTCGGGGGTCGTCGGCACGAGGGCATCGTACGCGGCTCGGATCGACCGAGCGTCGCTCGCGGCTCGCCGGGCGCCGTCGCGCGACAATGAGCCGTGTCACAGGCCCACGAGCCGAGGCTCGCCTACCTCGGCCACGCCACGGTTCGGCTCGACCTCGCCGGAGTCCGCGTCCTCACCGATCCGCTGCTCCGCGAGCGGATCGGCCCGCTCCTGCGCCAGGGCCCGCCACTCGGGCCCGAGGCCTGGGCCGGCGGCGACGTCGTCCTCCTCTCGCACCTCCACCGCGATCATCTCGACCTCGGATCGCTCAGGCTGCTCCGGCCGAAGCCGACGATCATCGTCCCGCGTGGCGCGGGCGCGCTCCTCGAGGCGCACGGCTACCACGACGTCGTCGAGCTGGCGCCGGGCGAGACCGCGGCCGCCGGCCCACTGACGATCACGGCGACGGAGGCCGCCCACTCCGGGTTCCGGCCTCCGTTCGGACCGACGGCCGCAGCCGTCGGCTACGTCGTCGACTCGGGGTCCCGCCGCGTCTACTTCGCCGGCGACACCGACCTGTTCGCGGGCATGCGCGCGCTCGGCGATCTCGAGCTCGACGTCGCGCTCCTTCCGGTCTGGGGTTGGGGACCGACGCTGGGTCCAGGTCACCTCGACCCCGAACGGGCCGCGACCGCCGCGGCGCGGGTCCGGGCTCGGACGATCGTGCCGATCCACTGGGGCACGTTCTGGCCCCGCGGGCTCGGCCGGATCCGGCCCCATCGTCTCTCGGGGCCTGCGCTCGAGTTCCGCGATCGGGTTCTCGTCGAGGCCCCCCAGACGCACGTCGCCGCCACGGCGCCAGGCGACTCCGTCTCGCTTCGACGGCGCTGACCGGGGCGACGCTCGCCCGGGGGCCGGCCCGGCCGTCAGGAGCCGGCGCATGCGACATCCGTCGAGTCCGCCGCCCGCCGTTCGGACGCTCCGATCGGCGACGCCCGTCCGCGGACCGGCGGCGCAGGCTCGTCGACCATTCGGGCATCGAGACCGGCGGCCGTCACCAGGGCGACCGGATCGAGGACGACCGAAAGGAGGCCGCCATGTCTGCCGGATACGCGACGTACCAGCCCGAGGCGAGCGGGATCTTCCCGACGGTTCTCCTGCTGGTCGTGCTGATCCTGACCGCGCTCGGCGTCGTCGCTCACGCGGCGTTCGTCTAGATCGAAGCGGCCCCGCCTCGTCGGCGGGGCCTTCGGTCGTTCGGTGGCTGGATTTCCCGGGCTATCGCCAGTCGGCGGCGGTCATCCCGAGCTTGCCGACGAGCGAGTGATAGAAGTGATCGTGGTGGCTCGGGTCGAGCATGCCTCGCGCCCAACCGGTCCGACCTGAGTCGAACGATCCGACCCAGTTCCCGTTGTAGGCCGGGTCCGTGCGGAAGATCCGGCGCATCGTCCGGTTCGTCCGGAACAGGTCGTGGATGACGTGGTGGACCGAGTCGATCGCCGTCGCGAAGACCGCCTTGGCTCCGGCGTGGAGGAAGCCGTAGCCGAAGTTGTCGACCCGCTTTCGAGCCGTCTTCCGAGTCGGGTAGCCGGAGCCCCACTCGTTGTTGCCCGACGCGTAGCAGAGCCGGTTGAGGATGACGACCGCGTTCGTCGCCATCTGGACCTTCGTGTCGAGGTAGTACTCGCCGTAGTACTTGGTGTTCGAGTTGCCGTTGTCGGCGCTCGCGTTGAGCCCCAGCCCGTCCTTCGTGTAGGGATTGAACGGGTAGTAGGGGCTCGGCCAGCCGTTCCCGTGGCCGAGGTAGATCAGGAGGTTCGCCCCCTGGAGGGCGCGCTTGACGCGCCGCCATGTCGCGCGGGGGCTGTAGATCTCGGTCACGGAGGCGCCGAGCGAGCGGGCGTAGTCGGCGTAGCGCCGGGCGCTGTCCCTGTAGTCGCTCGTCTGCGACCCGACCGGTCCGACGACCACGACGACCTTCTTCGAGGACGCGCTCGCCGTGGCCGGCACGGCCAGCAGACCGACGAGGGCGAGGGACGACGCGAGGAGCGCGACCGTGCGGCCGGCCGCGGGTCGTCCCGATGCGGAGGGCGCCCCCTGGGCACCGTGGTGAAACAGCCGCAAAATCCTGCCTCCTCCCTTCCGGACGCCGTACTGGGGTACGGCGACGATGGACCGTTCGCTCCCGGCACGTCGAGCGGCAGCAGCAGACGACGATTGAGACGGTGCGACACGACGCGCGGTGAGCGCGCGCGATCGAGATGCGAGAACCAGTTCGTCGCGCACGGCGTCGGCCGCGAGATGGGGGCGGGCCCCACGAGCAGGCGACGCTCCCGGAGCGCGACAGGTCGATCGACGGAGACTGCCGGGGGCGGCGATCTTCTGTTGTCGTGCCTGTCTGCGGAATGGCTGACGGCGCCGAGTATGGCAGGGTTGCAAGGCTGGCTGCATGCCCCAAGCGGGTGACGTTGCCAGCCTGCAATCGTCATGTGCACGCCGACAACGGGTCGGAGTGGCGGAGTGATGCCCGGGCAGGCTATGCTCGTTGTCGGACCGGCCGCTGGGTCGACCATAGGCGCGCCCGGACGTTGAGTCCGGAGGAGTCGTCGCCCCGCACCGCCGGGGTCGCCTCGGACCGGTCCCCGTGATCAGGTCCGGCGCGGCGCGAATTGCCGGACGACGCAGTCGAAAAGAGAACGCTTGACCAGCACGTTCAAGACGCTCGGCCTCTCCGCCGAGCTCCTTCAGGCCGTGGCCGACGAGGGTTACGAGGCCCCGACCCCCATCCAGTCAGCGGCGATCCCCGTCGTCCAGGCCGGCCACGACGTCATCGCGACCGCCCAGACGGGTACCGGCAAGACCGCCGCGTTCGTCCTGCCGATCCTTCAGCGCCTTCAGGCCCATGCGAACACGAGCTTCTCTCCGGCCCGCCACCCCGTTCGGGCGCTCATCATCACCCCGACTCGCGAGCTGGCCGTCCAGGTCGCGGATTCGGTCAAGTCGTACGGTCGCCACCTCCCGCTCCGCTCATCCGTCGCCTTCGGGGGCGTTCCGGTCGAGCCCCAGGCCAGGGAGCTGCTCGCCGGCGTCGAGATCCTCGTCGCCACGCCCGGCCGGCTCCTCGATCACCTCGGCAGCCGGACGGTGAACCTGTCGGCGGTCGAGGTGCTCGTCCTCGACGAGGCGGACCGGATGCTCGACATGGGCTTCATGCCCGACATCCGGCGGATCCTCGACGCCCTGCCGGCGCAGCGCCAGAACCTCATGTTCTCGGCGACGTTCTCGGACGACGTCCGGGGGCTGGCGAATCAGATCCTCCACGAGCCCGAGCGGATCGCGGTCGCCCCGAAGAACGCCACCGCCGACCGGGTCCGGCAGCTCGTCTACCCGGTCGATCGGGATCGGAAGGAGGAGCTGCTCGCCCACCTCATCCGCAAGGGCGACATGCGCCAGGTCCTCGTCTTCACCCGGACGAAGCTCGCCGCCGCCCGGCTCGCGTCGTGGCTCGACCGGCGTGGCATCGAGGCGACCGCGATCCACGGCGATCGCTCGCAGGCGGACCGCCTCCGGGCGCTCGGGATGTTCAAGTCGGGGGAGGTCCGGGTCCTCGTCGCGACCGACGTCGCGGCCCGCGGCCTCGACATCGAGGACCTGCCCCACGTCGTGAACTTCGAGCTCCCGTTCGATCCCCAGGACTACATCCATCGCATCGGGCGAACGGCTCGGGCCGGGCTCGACGGCGACGCGATCAGCCTCGTCTGTATCGACGAGGCCGATCTCCTGCGCGGCGTCCAGCGGATGCTGAAGATGGCGATCCCCTGGACGACCGAGCCCGGCTTCGTCCCCGACCGGAACGTCGAGCCCCGGCCGATCCGCGTGCCGGGTCGGGCGGCCTCGCACGCACCGAGCGCGAAGCGCGGCGGGCAGGGCCGCTCGGGTCGTGGCCGCCGGCCGCGGAGGGCCGAAGCCGCGGCCTGAGCGCCGCGTCGGAGCAGGGCGTCGGGTGCGCCCCTCGCGCCGTCGCTGTCCCTCGCGCCCCGCGCGCCCTGACGCGGACCCAGCGCCCGCTGCGCCTCGCCCCGGGCGACCCCTTCGCGAGCTTGATTTCGACCCGGCCGTAATACCCCGTGTACCGACACCACATACAGCGGGCTTCCGTCACACGACTGGGGCGTCGAGCGGTCCGCCGAGCGTGACGAGCCCAGTCCACGATCCGTGCCGGCTCGAACGAATGGCCCCCACCATCGCTGCGGGGCAGCGTTGTGCCGGCGATTACGGCGGCACCGAAACTCGGCGGCTCAACGAGGTCGGCAGCGCCCGGCGGATCACGGCGCGAGCTCGGTGCGCGTCCACCCCTCATGGAGGGAACGCGGCGCAGGGGCAGGATCCCCGCGGCGGGGATCGGTTCGATCACCCGGGCCGCCGTCGGGGCGCTCGTCCTGGTCGTGGCGGCCGTCGACGTGTTCGGAGGGCTCGGCTTCGAGCCTCCCGGCCCGGTCGGTCTCGCGGTTCTCCTCTCCGAGCACCTGACGCTGCTCGGGCTCCTCGCGCTGCCTCTCGCGGTCCGCGGGCCACGCTCGGGTGTCGTTCGGATCGCACTGCTCGTGCTCGTCGCGATCGGCCTGCTCCGGTTCGGCGACGAGTGGCTGTCGCGGCCGGGCGGACCGACCGGTCTCATCCGCTCGGTCGGCGGCCCGTCGGTCGCGACCTGGAACCTCGAGGTCGGGTCCCGATCGGCGGCCGACACCGTCGCGGTGCTCGCGGCCCATCCCGCGGACCTCCTCGCACTCCAGGAGCTGACGCCGGACGTCGCCGCCGCGATCAAGGCCGACACCGCCCTCGGTAGCCGCTACCCGTATCGCGTCCTCGTCCCGCGGTCCGATCCCGAGGGCCTGGGCCTGCTGAGCAGCGACCCGCTCGGAGACGTGCGCTTCGAGCTCGGGCCGGCTCGCCTGTGGGCGACCGTCGAACGGACGACGCGGCCACTCCGCGTGGCCAATGTGCATCCGTTGCCGGCCACGATCGAGCGCGGTCCGCTCGGGCTGCCCGTCGGGCTCGATACGACCCGCCGCGACGCTGACTTGGCGCGGATTCGAGCCGAGATCGAGGTCGGGCGAAACGGGCCGCCCGTCGTGCTGGTCGGCGACGTGAACGCGGCACCGACCGAGCGGGGGTTCGCCGACCTCGCGGCGGGGCTCGCCGATGCCCACGTCGAGGCCGGCCTCGGTCCCGGCTGGACGTGGCGCCCGAGCCGGCTCGAGCCGCTCGGCTTCGGTCTCCTCCGGATCGACGTCGTGATGACCGACCCCGCGCTCCATGCGACGACCGAGACGATCGCCTGTCCGACGACTGGCGACCACTGCCTCCTCCGCGTCGACGTTGCGCCTGAGCGACCATGACCCCGTTACCGCCGCAGGCTCGCCTCGAGGCGGTCGCGGACCGCGGGCCACTCGCGATCCGTCACGCTGTACCAGGCCGAGTGGCGGATCCGGCCGCCCTGGCTGATCACGTGGTTGCGGAAGATCCCCTCGAAGGTCGCGCCGATGCCGAGCAGCGCCGCACGCGACTGGTCGTTGAGCGAATCGGTCTTGAACTCGACCCGGAGGCAGCCGAGCGTGTCGAAGGCGTGGCCGACCATGAGCAGCTTCGCCTCGCGGTTCGCGCCGCTCCGTTGCCAGCCCGGCGCCACCCACGTCCAGCCGATCTCGACGTGGCGGTTGCGCCGATCGATGTTGAGGTACCGGGTGCTGCCGACGGCGCGACCGCTCGCCCGGTCGATCGTCGCGAACGGCAGGGACGTGCCGGCCTCCTCCTCGGCGAGCGCCTCGCGGACCCACGCCTCGAGCTCGCCCCTCGTTCGGACGTCGATCGTCACCCAGCGCCAGACGGCAGGGTCGAGGCCGACCTCGGCGAGCCCGGCGACGTGGGCGAGCGAGAGCGGCTCGAGCCGGACGATCGAGCCCTCGAGGACGACGGGCGCGACCGCGAGCGGCGGGCGGCCGACCAGCTCGGGCCGGACGTCGGCGGGATCGACCCTCGGATCGTCGGCGGCGCTCGGCCCTTCCGTCATCCCTCGTCCACCACGGGCGCCGTCGGCGGAAGCACGATGCCCAGCAGCCTGGCGAGGAGCGGTCGGAGGTCGCGCCGGCTCTGGTTCGTGACGATCGCGATCGCGAGGCCCGCTGCGGGCACGTAGCGCATCTGCGACCGTGCCCCGAGGATCCGGCCACTGTGGCCGAGCGTCGCCCAGCCGTCGACGGTCAGCTCCTGGACGCCGAGCCCGTAGCGCACGCCGGGAACGTAATCGCGGGTGACGTGGGCGTCGGCGAGCGCAGCCGAGAGCGTCGACGCGGACAGGACCGCGCCCGGGACGTAGAGGGCGCTCGCCCACTCCGCGAGGTCGGCCGACGTCGCCGCGATGCTGCCCGCCCCCTCGAGCGCGGTGACGACCGAGGTGAACGGCGAGCGGTCGGTGCCGTCGGCGAGGTCCCGAGCGCGCCAGTTCCCGGTCGTTCCCGACACGGCGTAGCCATGTGCGAGCGGCGTCCGTGGCGCCTCGGCCGCCTCGTCCCAGGTCTCGCGCAGGCCGAGCGGACGGAGGAAGCGACTGCGGAGTTCCGTGGCGAGCGATCGGCCGGTCACCTTGTCGGCAATGAGCCCGAGGAGCAGGTAGTTCGTGTTCGAGTAGCGCCAGCCCTTCCCGGGCGCGAACCACCGGCGGCCGAGGTACGAGAGCGACCGCTGCACGGTCCAGCGCCGTGCGGGGTGAGATTGGAGGGCGCGGTCGATCCCCGGCGCGAGGAACACGTCGGCGAGGCCGCTCGTGTGGTCGAGCAGCATCCGGATCGTGATCCGGCGGTCGAGCCCCAGATCGGGGAGGAAGCGCGCCGCGGACGCCTCGAGCGAGAGCCGGCCCTCCTCCACGAGCCGCAGGACGAGGGCCGCGGTGAACGTCTTGCTGACGCTCGCGATCGGGAAAGCGGTCTGCGGCGTCACGGGCAGCGCGGTTGCCACGTCGGCCAGACCCGAGACGCCCGTCCACGACCGACCGTCCGCCCAGCGGAGGGTGACCGAGACACCCGGCGTGCCCGTCCGGCGCACGAACCGGTCGATCGCTGCCTGCAACCGGGCGGTGGGGATGACCGTCCCGTCGGGCGAGGCGGGCGGCGACGGCGACGCGACCGTCGCGCTCGGCGACGCGACCGTCGCGCTCGGCGACAGGCTGACGGCGGGCCGGCTGCCCGGCGGGAGTGACTGGCTCGCCGTCCCGAGCGCCACTGCGCTCGACGGCGGGACCCCGGACGCGGGGGCCCCGGAGGCAGGCGGTGGCGTGGCACCGCAGCTGACGGCGACGAGCGCGAGGGCCAGGCTCGCGGCGAGCGGGGGCGCGAGACGGCGGAGCGTCACGATGGGTCGGCGCGGACGTCGGGTCGTGGCGGTGGCTCGCCTACGATTCCGCGACCTTGTGCTCGACTGCCCAGAGGGCGGCCTGGGTCCGGCTCTGGAGTCCGAGCTTGCCGAGGATGTTGGAGACGTAGGTCCGGGCCGTCCGCTCGGTGATGAACAGCTCCGTCCCGATCTCCTTGTTCGACAGGCCGCGGGCGAGCAGCGCGAGAACCTCCTTCTCGCGCTCGGTGAGCGGCTCGGCGAGATCCGGCTCGGTCTTCTTCGTGCGGATCCGCTGGGCGAGGAGCCGGGCGACCTGAGGGTCGAGGTGGACCTCGCCGTGGTACGCCGCCCGCACCGCCTGGGCGACCTCCTCGGCCTCGGCGTCCTTGAGCACGTAGCCCGAGGCGCCGGCCTCGAGCGCCGCCGTCACCTTGGCCTCCTCGATGAACGAGGTCATCGTCACGATCTCGGTCTCCGGGCGCTCGGCCTTGATCCGCTCGATCGCGGTGATCCCGTCCATGTTCGGCATGAGCAGGTCCATGAGAACGACGTCGGGCTCGAGGCGGCGGGCAAGCGCGACACCCTCGGACCCGTCGGCCGCCTCGCCGACGACCTCGATGTCGTCGAGCAGCTCGAAGAACGACCGGAGGCCCATCCGGACCACGGCATGATCGTCGACGATCAGGACCCGGATCTTCGCGTCGTCCACGTGGCCCTCCCGCGGCTCCTTCCCCTCGGCGCGAGCGCGAGAGACGGCGGCGGTCGGCCGCGCCGCGGGCGAGTCTAGCATCGGCCGCTCGCTCGATCGGCGCCTCCCGCGGTCCTCCGCCCGGCACCGCCGGCGAGCTCGACGATCCGGCTCACGAGCTCCGAGGGCGGGTCGGACTTCGGGACGAACCCGTCGACGAGCCCGTCGATCGGGCGATCCTCCCCATCGCCATCGCCCGGCCATGAGAGAACGAGCACGGCCGTCGCCGGGAAGCGCCTCCGCAGCTCCTCGATGAGCGCCCGGCCCGAATCCGGGTCCGGCAGCCGCGGGTCGATGACCACGACATCCGGCGCGGCCTCCGCACACAGCTCGAGCGCGTCACCGCCGTGGGCCGCGCGACCGACGACCTCGAGCTCGTCGCCGAGCCCGAGCAGCTCGGCGAGACTGTCGCGGACACGCCGGTCGCCGTCCACGACGACCACCCGAAGGCGGCGGATGGCGCGGGATCGGCCGGTCACGGGACCGAATCTCGACGCTTCCGCCGGCCGGCGGTAGCGACGGATGTCGACGCCGCGAATGGGCCGAATGACGATGGCGCGGAACGCTAGACGGCGATCGTCGACTCGGGCGGCGCGAGCCTCGCCCCCGACGTCGGCGCGGTCACCTCGACCCGCGTCCCCGACCGGGGAGCCGAGGCGACGACGAGGGCGCCGCCGACGCGCTCCGCCCGCGCTCGCATCCCGGCCAGGCCGAGGTGGCCCGGCGGCACCGCGGCGGGATCGAAGCCCTTGCCGTCGTCCTCGACACGTAGGTGGACCACGTCGCGGTCGCGCCGCAGGGCGATCCTGACCTGCCGCGCGGCGGCGTGCTTCACGACGTTGTGGAGCGCCTCCTGGGCGATCCGGTAGAGCGCCTCCTCGACCTCGATCGGCAGCCGGTCGACGCCGTCGGCGTCGAACAGGACCGGCAGCCCGACCCTCCCCTCGACCGCGGTCGCGTGCGTCCGGAGGGCCTGGACGAGGCCGTCCTGCTCGAGCGAGCCGGGTCGAAGCTCGAAGATGAGCGACCGCATCTCGGCGAGCGCGTCGCGCTGCAGATCCCGCAGGCTCGCGAGCCGCTCGCGCGCCGCGCCTGGATCGCGGTCGAGCAGGAGCTCCAGGCTCCGCGTGATGAGGGTCATGCTGAACAGCGCCTGGGTGACCGAGTCGTGGAGCTCGCGGGCGAGGTGCGCGCGCTCCTCGCCCGCTGCGAGCTCGGCGGCCTGGCCCCGCAGGTCGCGCTCGAGCCGCTCGCGCTCGCTCACGTCGCGCGTCGCCCCGTGGATTCCCGTGAACCGGCCGGCCTCGTCGGTCGTGCCGACGGAGCTCACCTCGACCGGGACCACGCCGCCGGAGCGCCGGCGGAGGAGGAGCGGCGTGATGCGGGCGGACGTGGGATCCGCGACGAGGGCCTCCCAGGCCGCCGCGGCGCTCGGCATCGACGCGTCGTCGACGAGCAGCGAGAAGTGGCTCCCGAGGCACTCGGCGACCGCGTAGCCGGTCATCGCCTCGATCGTCTCGGTCATCAGCGTGAAACGCCCGTCCGCGTCCGTCGCGAACACGACGTCCGGCGAGTTCTCGACGAGGAACCGGTAGCGCTCCTCGGAGGCCCGGAGACGCTCGAGGAGCCGGGCGTTCGTCAGCGCGATCGCCGCCTGCGCCGCGAGCGAGGCGAGGAGCGCCTCGTCCGCCTCCCCGAAGGCCGACTCTCGGCACGAGTAGACCTCGAGCGCTCCGAGCGGACCGTCCTCGGCGACGATCGGAACGCAGACGATCGAACGAAAGCCGGTCGTCTCGAAGAAGCGGTCGTTCTCGGGTCCGGCCGGGAATGCGGCGATCAGATCGCGGTCGACGCGAACCGTTCGCCGCTGGGCCACGGCGACGCCGGTCGGCCCGACACCGAGCGGCAGCGTGAGGTTCGCCACGTAGACCGGGTCGAAGAGCGACTGGAGGCCGTCGTCGTAGGCCCACCGGAGCGTGACCCCGTCCGGATCGAGGACCGACAGGATCGTCCCGTCCGCTCCGACGAGCCGGTGGGTCTCGTCGACGACACGCTGGAGGACCGCCGAGGGCTGGCGAATGCCCGCGAGCGCGCCGCTGATCTCGCCGAGGGCGTGCTCCGCGGCCGCGCGCCGGATGAGCTCCTCCCGCGACGCCGCGAGCTCGGCGATCAGCCGGGCGTTCGTCAGCGCGACCGCGGCCTGCTCGGCGAGCGCGGCCAGGGTCGGCTCGTCCGCGGCCTCGAACGCCCCCGCTGCGGCGCTGTAGACCGTCAGCGCCCCGAACGGCCCCGCCTCCCCGGGAAGGGGCGCGGCGATCACCGATCGGATGCCGCTCGCGCGGACGTACGCGTCGACCCCGCTCGCGTGCGGGAAGGAGGCATCGGCGAGGTAGTCGCCGGTCCGGACGACCCCGTTCCGGACGACGGCCTGACCGGCGATCCCGTCCTCGGGCCGCTCGTCCGGCGTCTCGGGCCAGACCTCCGCGGACGGCGGGCTGTCGCCGGCGAGGTAGAGGCCGCGGAGGAGGCCGCTGTCGGGCTGGACGACGTCGATCCGGCCGCCCTCGCCCCGCAGGAGGCGAACGGCCTCGCCGATCGTTCGGTTGATCACGTCGTCGACGTCGCGGAGGGCGGTGATGCGGGCACCGATCTCACGGAGGCTCCGCTCGACGTCGGCCCGCCGGGCGACCTCCTCCCGGCTGGCATCGAGCTCCTCGATGAGGCGGGCGTTCGTGAGGGCGATCGCGGCGTGGTCGGCGAGCGCGCGCAGGAGCAGGGCATGGCGCTCGGTGAAGGCGGCGGCCCTGGTGGCATGGACCTGGATGACGCCGATCGGACCGAGCTCGTCGCGGAGCGGGGCGCAGATGACCGAGCGGACGCCCGAGGCGCGGATGTACTCGTCGCGGTCGGGGCTGTGGCCGAACCGCGGGTCGGACAGGTAGTCGTCGGTCCAGACGACGCGGTCCTCGGAGATCGCGAGCCCGGACATGCCCAGCGTCGGGTCGAGAGGGATCCCGTCGAGGAGGCGGAGGCTCTTCTGCAGCTCGGGCCGAACCGCCCGACCCCAGCCGATCGCGTCGCGGCGGTCGGGCATCACGTTGATCGCGGCGACCTCGGCCCCGAGGAGGGCCGTCGCCTCGCTCGCGATCCGATCGAGGATCTCGGGCCGGTCGTGTGACCGCGTGATCCGCGCGGCCAGCTCGCGCAGCGCGCGCTCGGCGTTGGCCTGCTCGGCGAGCTCGGCCTCGCTCCGGGCGAGCTCCTCGATGAGCCGCCGGTTCACCATTGCCGCGGCGGCGTGCTCGGCGAGCGCGCGGACGAGGGCGACGTCGGCGTCGCCGAACGCGTCGGGCCGGGTCGCGAACGCGCCGAGGGCACCGAGCGCGCGGTCGCCGTCGAGGAGCGGCGCCACGACCATCGACCGGATCGCAACCTCCGCCACGACCCGGTCGGCCTCGGGCGTGTGCGGGAAGCGCCGATCGTTCGGATAGTCGCCGGTCAGCTGGACCCGCAGCTCGGCGAACGCGGTGCCGAACATCCCCGCCCCGATCGGCAGACGCAGGCCGCGGACCCAGGCCCGGCTTCGCTCGCTCGTGATGCCGGCGTCGTGGCTCAGCCGAAGCTCCTTCGCCGCGTCGTCGACGAGGTACACCATGCCGCCGTCTGCGTGGAGGAGCCGGGCGGCCTCCTCGACGGCGCGCTGGAGAAGCGCGTCGATGTCGGCCGACGGGGTGATCGTCTCGGGATCGTGCACGGCGCGGGAAGGATACGCGGGCGCGCGCGCGGATCGGCCTCGACCGATGTCGCGAGCGAACCCTCGTCATTCGTCGCGTTCGGGCCGTCGGCGGTGGGCGCGACGGACGGCGCGTTCGTCCGCTCGGGCCGTGGACGCCCGCCGCTGACCCCGGGACCAGCCCGCCCCGACGATCCGGGCAACGGCCGACGGCAACCCCGCCGCGGCCGGACGACAGGAAGGACGGAGGCACACACGATGCAGGGATCCGAGAGCCGCCTCACCCCGGCCGGCGTCGCGCTCCGCGCGATCATCGTCGGGCTGACGCTCGTCACCGGCTACATCCACTCCACGCTCGGCGGGCCGCTCTTCTCGCTGAACGCGGTCGGCTACGCGGTCGCCGCCCTGGCGATGATCGTCCCGCTCGGGATCGCGATCCGCTACCGGGGCGTCGTTCGGCTCGGGCTCATCGCCTACGCGGCGACGACGATCGTCGGCTGGGCGCTCATGGGTCCCCGCTATCCGACGGCCTACCTCGCGAAGGCCGACGAGCTCCTGCTCATCGCGGTCCTCGCGGTCGACTTCGTGCGGGCCGACGGGAACCCGCTCGCCTACGTGCGATCGGTCGTCGGCGACGCCCTCGCGTTCGTCGGGCTTCGGCCGGCCGCGGCCGGCTCGCGGGCCTGATCACGCCCGAGCGAGAGGAGAGCCATCCGATGAAACGCTCCGTCCTCCTCGCCGTCGCCTCGCTGGCGGTCGCCGTCTCGGCGGCCGCCTGCGGCGGGGCCAACGGCGCCCAGTCCTCACCGTCGGCAACAACCGACCCCGGTGCACCGCGGATCGTCGCCGCGGACCTGAAGTTCGGGCCGGCGCCGAGCGTCACGGCGGGGACGGCCTTCGGCCTCGTCTTCGAGAACCGCGACGGCGCGCCGCACAACGTCGCGATCGCCTCCGACGGCGGCTTCTCGAGCGTCGTCTTCCGGGGCGACGTCGTCACCGGATCGACGGTCACGTACCAGGTCCCGGCGCTCGCCGCGGGCACGTACTGGTTCCGCTGCGACGTGCATCCCGACATGACGGGAACGCTCGTCGCCGGCTGACCACGGCCACGCACCCCGCCACCCGCCGACGCCCCCGGTCCTCCCCGGGGGCGTCGTCGTACCCTTCCGGCGATGGACGGGAGTCGGACGCTCTACCGGGGGGCCGCCCTGGCCGACGGGCGCTCCGATCGACTGGAGCTCGGCGTCTCCGTCCTCGTGGCCGGCGGACGGATCGCCTGGATCCGGCCGGCGGACGACGAGGGCCCGGCCGGCGGCACCGGCGGCGAGGGCGGCGCGCCCGAGATCGTCGATGCCAGCGGCGCGACGATCGTGCCGGGGATGGTCGACGCCCACAGCCACCTCACGCTGCCCGGTGGCGGCCACTGGATCGACCGCATCGGGGACGACGCGGCCGTCCTCGCCGAGGTCGCCGAGCGCAACGCCCGCCTCATGACCGGCGCCGGAGTCCGCTGGGCGAGGGACGTCGGCGCGCCGGTCGTCGAGGACCCGGTCGACGGGAGGCGCCGCGCGCTCAGCCTCGGGGTCCGCGACCGGTGGGCCGCGGCGATCGGCGGGACGGACGCCTACCCGTACGTCCGCGCCGCCGGAACGTGGGTCGAGCGGGCCGGCACGATCCCTGGCGGCCGGACCGCCGCCGCGAACGACGCCGACGAGCTGCTCGCGCTCGCGATCCGCCAGCTCGACGACGGCGCGGACCTCGTGAAGCTCTATCTCGACGGGCCGGACGACCCGGCCGCCTGCCCCTGGTCGGTCGACGAGCTGCGGCGCGTCGTGGACGCGGTCCACGCGCGCGGCTCGAAGGTCACCGCGCACGCCGGCCGGCTCGACGGGGCACGGGCCGGGACGGCCGCAGGAGTGGACGCTCTCGAGCACGGGTTCGAGCTCGACGACGACCTCGCCGCGGAGATGGCGCGTCGGGGCACGTTCCTCGTCTCGACGCTGGCGGTCTTCCGGTCGTGGCGGACCTTCGGTCGGACGACGAGCCTGCCGCGCTTTGCCTCGGACGAGGGCGTGGCCCGCCTCGACGCTCGCGAGGAGGCGGCACGGGCGAGCGTATCGGCCGCCCGCCGCGCCGGTGTCCCGATCGCGACCGGCACCGACTTCGGCGGCGGCTCGACCCGGGCGAACCAGCTCGCGTGGGAGGTCGAGTCGCTCGTCGCGGCCGGCCTCGAGCCATGGGCGGCCCTCGCCTCCGCGACCTGGCGGGGCGGCGAGCTCCTCGACGAGCCCGACGCGGGAACGATCCGCGAGGGCGGACCGGCCGACTTCTTCCTCGTCCACGGCGACCCGCTCTCGGATCCGTCAGCGCTCTGGCGCGTCTGGCGCGTGGCCTGGAATCCACCGGCCCGGCTCCGTTGAAGGGTGCGCCCTCGAAGCCGCCGATGCCGCCGGTGCCGCCCTAGGTGCGGATACGGAAGCCCTCGATCGCCACCGGTCGGCCGCTCGGGCCGAGGACGCGGATCGAGATCGTGTGGCGGCCGACCTTCGACCAGTGGCGAGCGAACAGCCGCACTCCGGCCTCGAAGCTCGACCGCCGCAGGTTCACGATCGTCGCCGTCCGCCCGTCGATCGATACCGCCGCCCGGCCGCGTGTCGGTCCGACGGGGCCGACCCAGACGATCGAGCGGCCCCTGAACGCGAGCGTCGCGGTCGCTCCGCCCTGGGTCGCGTAGTGGGCCTTGCCGCGGGCGTAGGCCGAGTAGCCCGCGTTGCGCCAGCGACCGGTGTACCGAACCCGGGCCGCGGCATCGTCGACGAACCGCCCGATGCCGAGCCGGTAGAGCGCGAGGACGCGGGCGACGTAGCGGCGTGACGAGGCGGACCAGCCGGCGCGCTTCGTCGACGGGCTGCCTGTCAGCCACCAGTGGGCCACGACGGCCCAGGCGTCGAAGCGGCGAAAGAGGCTGGTGACCTTTCCGTGGGCAACGATCTCCTGGTTCTTCGGCGACTGACGGGCGCCGCCGTCACCCAGGTAGCGCTCGGCCCAGGCTCGCCACGACGACGGCATGATCTGGTACTTGCCGTACGCGCCCGACGTCGGGTTGCGCGCGTCGTAGCGGCCGCCCGACTCGACATGCCCGAGGGCGGCCAGGAATCGGTCGAGGCCGGCCGGCGTCCGGGCGAACGCGGGATTCGCCGCACCGAGCAGCAGGATCGCGGCGAGCGCGGCGACGATGACCGCCCGCGGGCGGCGTGAATTCGGCAATACGTGCCTCCTTCGGTGGCGCGTCCGTCGGATGGACGGCACGCCCTTGGGCGGGGCCGTGCCGGAAGAGGGGCGCGGATCGCGGAACTGGGCGATCGCTCGCGGTGGGGGCCGGCGACGGCGGCTGGGGGAGGCTCAGGATAGGGAGCGGCGACGGCGAGGGCAAGCCGCCGATCAGGCGGCGGCGACCGCCTCGAGGAAGGCGACGATCCGCGACACGGCATCGTCGATGACCGGACGCAGCCCGTGGCCCACCCCGGGATACGTCACCAGGGTCGCGTCCGGCAGCGACCGCACCGCGGCCCGGAGGAGGTCGAGCCGGGCGAAGGGGTCCGATTCGCCGCTCAGCAGAAGGACCGGGCAGGCGATCGAGGGCCAGTGCGCGGCCCGGGCCGTGGCCGCGTCCTGGCGGCCGGGCGGATGGAGCGGATAGCTGAGGCAGACGAGGCCGCGGACCCGTCCGGCGAGCGGTCCGGCGGCGGCGAGGCTGGCGACCCGACCGCCGAACGAATGACCGCCCACGACGAACGGTTCGTCCGACGGCACCTGGCCGACGACCGCGGGCACGGCCTCTTCCGCGCGCCGTCGCGGCAGCGTGAGCGCTCGCGCGTCGAAACCGCGGGCGCGAAGCGCGTCGATCCAGGGGGCCATCGTCTCCGGCCCGCCGCTCGCGCCGTGACCGAGATAGACGGGATCCACGCCGCAAGCGTAGCCGCGGGCTGGCAGACTCCGCGCCGTGCTCGACGCCTCGCTGCCGCGCTGTCGCTGGGCCCGTCCGACGGCCGACGGTCGCTGGGACGAGCGCCTCGCCCGGTACCACGACGAGGAATGGGGGACGCCGGTCGAGGACGACGTCGAGCTGTTCGAGCGGCTCGCGCTCGAGTCGTTCCAGGCCGGCCTCGCCTGGATCACGATCCTCCGCAAGCGGGAGGCCTTCCGGCAGGCCTTCGCCGGGTTCGATCCGGCCGTGGTCGGTCGCTTCGGCGCATCCGACGTCGAGCGGCTCCTCGCCGACGCCGGGATCGTCCGGAACCGGGCCAAGGTCGAGGCGACGATTGCCAACGCCGCGGCCGTCGACGCGATCCGCGCCGAAGGGACGTCGTTCGGCACCTGGCTGCGCCTGCGGGTTCCGGACGCTGGCCGGACCCTTCCCCCGGTCGCGACGGCGGCCGACGTCCCGGCCCGGACGCTCGTCTCCGACCATCTCTCGACCGCGCTGCGCCGCGCCGGCTTCCGCTTCGTCGGCTCGACGATCGTCTACGCCTTCATGCAATCGGTCGGCCTCGTCGACGACCACGTTCCCGGCTGCTTCCGGTATCGCGCCGGCAACGCCGGCCCGTCAGAGCTCGCGCCGCTCGAGTGACACGATCGCGATCACGAGGACGATCGCCAGCCAGGCCCCGACCCAGGCGACCTCGAGGCCGGACAGCGGGGCGAGCGCGAAGAACGGATTGGCCTGGGCGGCAGGCCCTGCGATCCGGCTGCCGAGGAGCACCGCCGGCGGCTCGAGCGCAAAGACCGTCCCACGCCACAGCAGGTCGGTCGGCAGGAGGACGCGGCCGACGGTCGCCGCGGCCTCGAGGGCCGCCACGCCGAAGAACTGGCCGATCCCGCCGAGGACGCCCAGCATCCACGCCAGACCGAAGGCGACGACCGCGATCGCGCCGGCAGCGATCGCCGGTAGCCGCGTCGAGAGCGCGAGGACGAACGTCATGAGCACGATCCCGACGCCGGCCAGCTGGAGCGACGCGGCGAGCGGGTTGGGCGGCAGGTAGCCGGTCACCGCGCCGACCGCGGCGATCTCGAGCAGGCCGGCCGCGAGGGCATAGAGGCCGACCACGATCGCCAGCCCGAGCCAGCGTCCGACGACGACGTCGGCTCGGCGGACTGGTCGGGCGAGCAGCGCCAGGACGACGCCCGACTCCACGTCGCCGGCGATCGCCGGGGCCGCGAGGAAGGCGCCGGTCATCGCGAGCACGAAGCTGAACATGAACGCCGCGAGGATCAGGACCTGCGACACGCCGAGCGCCAGCTGAAGCGGGCTGAGACCGGCCCGATCCGCGCTCGCGAGGTCGACGAGCCGCGCGACGCCCCAGGTGGTGATCGCGACGCTCACGATCGTGAGGGCGAGCAGGACCCACAGGAGCCGGCGGCGCGCCGCCTCGACGATCGTGAGCCGGAGGATCGTCGTCATCGGTCCGCCGCCACGATCTCGAGGAAGCGGTCCTCGAGCGACGAGCGGACGGGCGTCACCTCGGCGAGGCGAACGCCGGCGGCGACGAGCGCCGCGACGAGGTCGGGGACCGAGCCGGGCGGGCAGCCGACGCGCAGCGCGTCGCCGTCGACCGCGACCGGCCCGAAGCGGGCCGCGACCTCGGCCGCAGCGGCCGCGACGTCGACCGCATCGGCTCCGCCGGCCGGGCGGGGCCCGCCGGACGCCGCGGCGACCACCACCCGAACGCCCTCCTCCGCGCCGAGCTCGTCCGGACGCCCGGCCGCGACGACCCGACCCCGGTCGACGATCGCGACGCGGTCGCAGACGCGCTCCACCTCGCCGAGCAGGTGCGAGTTCAGGAAGACGGTCGCGCCCCGGTCGGCGACCGCGCGGACGATCGACCGGACCTCGGTCCGGCCGACCGGGTCGAGGGCCGACGTCGGCTCGTCGAGGACGACCAGGTCGGGTGAGCCGAGGAGGGCGACGCCGAGGCCGAGCCGCTGCTGCATTCCCTTCGAGAACGTGCCGACGAGATCGTTCCCGCGCTCCGCGAGGTTGACCGTGGCGAGGGCTGCCTCGATCTCCGCCCCGCGCGCCGCGCCCGGGATCCGGGCGAGGTCGCAGTGGAGCGCGAGGACCTCCCGCGCCCGAAGCCAGGGCTGGTAGCGGAAGAGCTCGGGGAGGTAGCCGATCCGCGCTCGTGTCTCGCGGTCGCCGAGGGGGGCGCCGAGGACCGTCCCGCCGCCGCCGGTGGGGCGGGCCAGGCCGAGGAGCAGCTTGACCGCCGTCGTCTTGCCGGCGCCGTTCGGACCCAGGAAGCCGAAGACCTCGCCGCGCTCGACCCGCATCGTCAGCGCCTCGAGGGCGACGGTCCGGCCCCAGGCCTTGGCGAGGTCTCGCGTGTCGATCGCCGCGTCGGTCATGTCGGCTTCGACGGGCGTGACAGGCTAGCTGTCACGGGCGCGCGGGATCGTGGCGGCATGAACGACCAGTCCCTTCCCCAGCTCCGCGTCGTCGCCGTCGTCGAATGCCCGTGGTGCGGCTGCTGGACCGAGGCGCCGGACGGCGTGGCGGCGATCCGCTGCGACGAGTGCCGGGTCGAGGTCCCGTTCGCCGATCCGGAGCCGCTCGTCCACGCTCGGGCGGCCTGATCAGGCCTGCTCGACTCGCACGGACGATGCCCCGCCGGAGACGGCGACGGTCACCCGGTCGTGCGCGGTCGCGTAACCGGCCGTCTCACTTGGGCCGGCCAGCGACATGAGCCCGCCGCTCGTCGTGACGCGGGCCTCGACGCCGGGTGGAATCGTGACCGTGAGGGAGGCGGCGCCGAGCGACACGGCGAGCCGCACGTCGCCGACCGGTCGCGGGAGCCGGATCGAGCCGGCCGCGGCGCCGAGCGACAGCTTCGCGCCGACGAGCCGGACGTCGAGCAGATCGAGCGTGAGCCGGCCAGCGCCGATCGTCAGCTCGAGCGCCGCCGGCACGTCGGTCGCGACGCGAACGCCCCAGTCGACGCCGGCGCCCCAGCGGGTGATCCAGGCCGGCTCCTGGCGGACGCGGACGCGACCGCGATCGCCGCGCTGCTCGGCCGACCAGCGGACGTCGTCGTCGCTGGAGTCGAGCTCGAACAGGTCGCTCGCGCCGCCGCCCACGAGAAACCGGCCGGCGCCCGCGGTGAGGTTGACCTCGAGCTGGCTCGGCCCGCGTGGCAGACGCACCCGGGATCCAGCCGCCGACGGGCCCCGGGAGGCGCCGAGGACCACGACGATCCCGAGCGCCACGAGCAGGAGCGCGCCGAGCACGGTCCAGTCGAGCCGGACGAGGCCCGCGTTGCGCAGGAGGAACGCCGCTCCGACGATGATCAGACCGAGACCCGCGATCTCGGCGGGTCGTATCCGCATCCGTGCCTCCCGGCGTCATTCGGGCCGGCCGCCGCCCATCCACCTCGAGCGGCGGTCGCTCCGAGGATACGATCCGGTGCCGTGGAGGATGCACACCGACTGGCGCTCGTCGCCGCGGGCCGTCGCCTGGGATCGCGCGGGCTCGTGACCGCGGCCGAGGGCAACCTGTCGATCCGCCTCGACGAGGGCCGGCTGCTCGTCTCGCCCGCAGGGCGGCGAAAGGACGAGCTCGCTCCGGACGACCTCGTCGTCGTCGATCTCGAATCCGGGGCCGTCGTCGGCGCCGGACGGCCGACGTCCGACCTCGCGATCCACCGCGCCGTCTACCGCGCTCGGCCGGAGATCGGCGCGATCGCCCACGCCCACGTCCCGGCGGCGCTCGCGCTCAGCCTCGCCGGCGAGACGCCCGACCCGGCCGTCCTGCCCGAGACGGCGCTCCTGCTGCCTCGCCTACCGCTCGTCGCCTTCGGGGCGATGGGCAGCGACGACCTCGGGGCGCGGGTCGCGGCCGCGTTCGCCGACGGCAGCGGCCCGGCGGACGTGCCGAGAGCCGTCCTGCTCGAGCGCCACGGCGCGATCGCGGTCGGGGCGGACCTCGTCGAGGCCGTCGATCGGCTCGAGCTGGTCGACGTGCTCTGCCGGGTCTGGCGCGACGCTCGGCTGCTCGCGCCGACGACCCGGTTCGAGCCGCCGGTGGCGCCGGCGCCGCCGTGAGACGCCGGCCGGTCGAACCGCCCACACTGATCCGCTCGCCCCAGGAGGAGACCCGATGGACCGTCCAACCCTGAGCTCGATCGTCGCCGAGGCCGTCGGCACGTTCCTCTTCGTCCTCGTCGGTGCGGGCAGCATCGCCGTCGGCGCGCTGACGGGCGGGAACCCGCCCGGCGGGCTCGTCGGCGTGGCGTTCGCCCACGGCCTCGCCCTCGCGATCGTCGTCTCGTCGCTCGGAGCGATCTCGGGTGGCCACGTCAACCCCGCGGTCACGTTCGGGGTCTGGGTGGCCGGGCGGATGTCCGGCGTCCGGGCGATCGCCTACGTCGTGGCCCAGCTGGTGGGAGCCGTCGCGGCCGGGTTCGCCCTCCGGGTCGTCATCGACCCGGCGACCGATCCGAGCCATCTCGGGACGCCGGCGCTCGCGCCGGGCGTCGGGATCGGCGCCGGGACGTTCCTCGAGGCGCTCACGACGATGCTCCTGCTGATGGCGGTCTTCGGCACGGCCGTCGATCCGCGGGCGCCGAAGATCGGCGGCCTCGCGATCGGGCTCTCGGTTGCCGCCGACATCCTGTTCGCCGGGCCGCTCACCGGCGCGGCCATGAACCCGGCCCGCTGGTTCGGATCCGCGATCGCCTCGGGCACGCTCGACAACTGGTACGTCTGGTGGATCGGCCCGCTCATCGGCGCCGGGATCATCGCCGTGATCTACCGGTTCGTGTTCCTGCCCGAGGCGGAGCTGTCGCGGACGCCGGCCTCGCCCGGCGATCTCTGATCGTCAGCGCCGGCGCTCGAGGGCGTATCGCAGGAGCGCGGCCTGGCTCAACGCGTCGGTGATCTCACCGCGGTCAATCATCGCCACCGCCTCGTCGAGCGTCACCCAGCGCAGCTCGAGCTGCTCGGTACCGTCCGGCTCCGCTGCTCCGGGGGTCAGGCCGCGGGCGACGAAGAGGACGCCGACCTCGGTCGTGACCGAGTTCGACGTGGCGAGCCGGAGCAGCTCGCGCCACTCGGCGGCGCGATAGCCGGTCTCTTCGGCCAGCTCCCGCCGGGCGCCCTCGAGGGGCGGTTCGTCGAACGGGACGCCGCCCTCGGGGATCTCCCAGCTGTAGGCATCGAGCGTGTAGCGGTACTGGCCGACGAGGAGGACGCGGTCGCGCTCGTCGAGGGCGACGATCCCGACGGCGACGCTCCGGAACTCGACGACGCCGTAGATCCCGGGCAGACCGTCGGGCCGGACGACGTCGTCGTGGTGGACCCGGATCCAGGGGTTCTCGTAGACCGTTCGCCGGGCGAGACGGCGCCACGGGTTCGGCCGCTCGGCGTCGCCCACGAGCTACGGCGTCGCGGCCATCGCGGCTGCGGCGAGGAGCGCGCTGCCGAGCGCCACCGACACGCTGGCGAGCGTCCCGAGCAGGTAGTACTCGGCGAATGCGCGGTCGTCGAGCTGCTTGAATCTCGCGAGCGTCTTCGCCGCGACGACGAATCCGATCGCCGCCAGCTGGCCGGTGAGGACGAAGGTGACGACGAGGAGGCGCTCGAGGACCCCGATCGCCTCGCCGATCCTGGCGGGCCCTGTCGGCTCGGTCAGCGGACGCTCCGCGATCTGCTCCGGCCCGCCGCCGGGATCCGCGCTGGCCGGCCCCGAACGGCGTCCCGGTCCGTCGCCGCCCGGCTCGACCGGGGCTCGACCGAGCGTGACCTCGCGCGGGCTGACGAGCGTTCCGATGAGCAGCGACGCCGCGCGGACGTTGACGATCGCGAGGGCGACCCCCAGCGCGGCGTCGAGGCCGACGGCCCGGATCGTCGGGTCGGGCAGGCCGGCCGTCACGAATCGGACCGCGGCGAGCCACGGATCCGTCGGCGCGACGTCGCGGAGGAGCAGCGCCCAACCCGCGACGAGGATCCCGCCATGGACCAGCTGGTCCACGACGAACAGCGCGGCCGGCACGGGAGTCCAGGCCGTGCCGAGCCCCCCGGCGCCGCGCAGCGTCCCGTACCGGGCGAGGGCCGCGGCGAGGGCCCGCGCCTCGGCCCGCCGAGCGAGAAGCACCTTTGTCCGGTCGACGAGCGCATGGCTCGCGGTGACGAGGACGAGGAACGCGAGACCGGGCAGCCCGAAGACGACGACGACCGGGACGAGGGCGACCGCGACGCCGGCGGAGTGATCGCGAAGCGCACGCCAGGCGCGCCCCCCGTCACCCTGCTTGTCGACCGCCATCCGGCCGGTCTGGAGGACGAAGTCGGCGACGAGGTGGGCGACGACCAGCCAGGCGACGACCGTCACGGCGTCGCTCACGTCGGGCGATCCGCGGCCATGAGCACGGACCCGGCAGCCGATCCGGCGACCGGCGTGGCGGCCGGCGCGGCGACGGCCTCCGCGAACACGCGCCGGAACGCCCGCGCGAGGCGGCCGATCTCGCGGATCCGACCCCGTCCGGCGACGACCGAGACCGTCGCCCGGCTCACCCCGAGCCGCTCCGCCGCGTCGGCCTGGCGGACACCGTCCACGAGGATCAGCCGGGCGACGGTTCGCTGCCGCGGCGTCAGGTCCGTCACGAGCGTCGCGAGCAGCGGTGCGACGTCGTCGAACAGCGCGTTCGCGGCCGCGTCGCCGGTCACGACCGCCAGCCCGTCCCGAGCGGCCTTCGCCGCCGTCAGCCGCTGGCGGGCCACGACGAACGCCTCGCCTCCCCGCTCCGTGGCGGGTCCACGTCCGGCCTCGACCGGCCCGACCGCGACGACCCAGCGCATCGGGCGAGCGTCGTCGCGGAGACCCGTCGCGAGAACGGCAAGGAACGGGTCGGCGGCGAGGTCGAGCAGGCCCTGGAGCTCGTCGCCCTGGGTGAACCCGAACGGGGCGAGACGAACGTCGGCGAAGCGGGCCTCGAGGTCCGCGGCGACGGCCCGGAGCCACTCGGCCGTCTCACCGGCGCTGCGGCGCGAGCCGACGACGTCCCCGACGAGCACGATCGCCCGGTCGCTCCGTGTCACTCGCGGGAGGCTAACCGATGCGTAGTTAGCCGTCAACGGCTATCTCGCCCGAGTTAGCCGGTGGCAGCTATCAGTTGAGCCCGGGATGGAGTTCACGGACGATCCCACCGAGGGCCGTCGCGTAGCCCGGCGCCCGGAAGTCGAGCAGCGGATCGGGGTCGAGGTCGTGCTCGGTCGTCCGGCCGCCGCGCCGGACGTAGACGACCGGATAGATCGCCGCGCTCCCGTCGGCCTCGAGCGTGACCGCGACCGCGTCGGGGCCGCCCTCGTCGAGGAACGCGGTCAGGGGCACGACGCCGGCGTCGTGGGGGCCACTCGACGGATCGAGCTCGACGACCCGGCAGAGGTACGACCGCTGGTGGAACAGCTCGGGGGCCCCGGAGATCTCGTCGCCGAGGAACCGGGCCACCGAAGCGGTCTCGATCGGCCTCCGATCGGGCGCTCGACCGAAATGGCGACGGGCGATCTCGCGGGCGAGGACGCGGGCGTTGTAGCGCGCGCCGTGGACGGCGCCCGAGTTCGACGGGATGCCGTGCTTTCGGAGCCCCTGCGCGCCCTGGCCGATCGTGCCGGCGAAGTAGATGCCGGGGACGGTCGCGCTCTCCCACCACGGCGTCTGGGCCGGCAGCCGGGAATGGCCGAACGTGGCGACGCCGAGCGAGGGCAGATCGCGCAGCGGTGCCGTCCAGCCCGTCGCGGAGATGACGACGTCGGCCTCGATCGCGAGCTCCGCCGCCTGCTCGGCGCCGGCCGGGGTCGAGGGCCGGACGCGGACGACGAGGGCGTCCCCGCCGCTCACGCGCTCGATCGAGTCGATCGCCGCGTCGAGGACCGAGACGCCGCCGCCGAGCACGAAGTCCTCGTACGGTTGGACGTAGCGAGCCCGAACGCCGACGAGCGAGCGGGTCACGACCGAGAGCTGGGTCGGGCTCGGCGAGACGAGGACGATGCCGCACGCCCACGGCAGCAGGCCTGTCGCGAGCTCGAACGCGGAGACCTGTTTGCCGATGAGGAAGATCCGCCGGCCGGCGTAGGTCTCGGCCGGCTGCGTGTCGGCGTAGTGACGCGCGAGCTCGATCCCCGGCGTCGCCGGCGACCACGGCTCGGCCACGCCGACCGCGACGACGAGGATCGGGGTCCGGTACTCGCCGGCCGTCGTCTCGAGGACGAACCGGTTTCCCTCGGGGCCGTCCTCGCGACGCGTCGATTCCCAGGTCGTGCCGTAGCGGACGCGGACGCCGGTCCGCTCGGCGAACGTGGCGAGGTTCACCTCCATCTCCGACCGGGCCGGAAACTCCGACGAGCCGTCCATGAAGCCTGGCTGGAGCGAGCGGTGCTCGGGCTCGTCGGCGAGGAGACTGTTCCAGTCGTAGCGCTCGTAGGCTCGCGAGCCGCGATCGACCGGCGCGTACGGCTTCGTCCACGACAGGAGCCGCTGGAAGACGGGGAAGCGACGGAACATGCCGCCGGGCGTCTCGTCGCGCGAGATGACCGCATGGTCGATGCCCAGGCGCGACAGGGCGTACGAGACCTGGATCGCGCCCGGCCCCGAGCCGACGACGACGAGCGGGTAGTCGCCTGGCGGGAACGGCGGCTCGGCGCCGCCGGGACGGGTGGGATCGGACGACGTCACCGCCCTAGCTCCGCCAGCGATTCGCGTTCCGAAGGCGACGTGCGAGCGCCTGGAGCATCCGGAACTGGACCCGTGGATGGGCCACGAGGAACGGCTCCACGTCGGGGCCGCCGAGGACGATGCAGCGGACCGGGCTGAGCGCGACGATGTCCGCGACCGGCGACTCACCGAGCAGGATCGAGATCTCGCCGAAGAACTCGCCCCGGCCGAGCCGGGCCCGCTCCTCGCCGTCGACCCGGACCGAGCATTCGCCGTCGAGGATGACGTAGAAGCCCGAGCCGGTCAGGCCCTGGCGGAGGATCCGCTCCTGGGCCGGGAACCACGCCTCCTCGAACTGATGGGCGACGCCCTCGAGCTCCGGCCTGGGCAGGTCGGCGAAGATTCCGAAGCTGGCGAGTGCGTCGACGATCTCATCCCGATCGGCCATCGGCCGCGACCTCCCCGTGGCTCCCTGACGGACGCATTCTGCACGTTGACGGTGGCGCCGTCTGGCCCCACGATCGCGCCGAGGGACCATGATCACGAGCCGCCGGACCCCGCGCGCCCCGCGTCGTCTGCCGGTCGGGACGCTGACACTCGTCTTCACCGACATCGAGGGCTCGACCCGCCTCGAGCTCGCCATCGGGACCGACCGGTACGCGGCGCTTCTCGATCGACATCGGACGCTGCTGCGCGCCGCCTGGGCTTCCGGCGACGGCGTCGAGGTCGTGACCGAGGGCGATTCGTTCTTCGTCGTCTTCGAGCGACCCACGGCCGCGGTCGGGGCGGCCGTCGAGGGGCAGCGCGCCCTGGCCGCGGAACCGTGGCCGGCCGACGCCCCGATCCGGGTCCGGATCGGGATCCACACGGGCGAGGTGAGCCAGGGCGAGATGGGCTACGTGGGGACTGCGATCAACCGGGCCGCCCGGATCGCCGCGTCCGGCCACGGCGGCCAGGTCCTCCTCTCGGCCGCGACACGGTCGCTCGTCGGCGACGCGCTGCCTGACGGCGTCGATATTCGCGACCTCGGGGCACACCGGCTCCGGGACCTGCCGCAGCCGGAACGACTGTTCCAGCTGGTCGTCGGCGGGCTGCCCAGCGAGTTCCCGCCGCTCCGGGGCCAGGTCGGCGATTCGCTCCCGGTCCAGCTGACGTCGTTCGTCGGTCGCGAATCCGAGCTGGCGGAGGCGGAGCGGCTCCTCGCGACGAGCCGGCTCCTCACCCTCGTCGGACCTGGCGGGACCGGCAAGACCCGTCTCGCGATCGCGCTCGCGAGCCGCGCTGCCGACATGTTCCCTGACGGCGTCGTCTTCGTTCCCCTCGCGCCGATCGACGACGCGATGCTCGTGCCGGCGACGATCGCCCGTGCGCTCTCGCTCGCCGACACCGGCGCGAAGCCGGCGATCGAGGCCGTCATCGAGCACATCGGCGACCAGCGGCTCCTGCTCGTCGTCGACAACTTCGAGCAGGTCCTGTCGGCGGCCCCGGTCATCGCCGAGATCCTCCGCCGGACGCCGAACACCACGGTCCTCCTCACGAGCCGGGCGGTCCTCCACGTGTCCGGGGAGCAGGAGTACGAGGTGCCGGGACTCCCGGCGCCCCCGGACGTCGACCGCCTGCCCGCGACGGAGCTCGCCCGTCTGCCCAGACCGATCCGCCGGTCCGATCCCGACGCCATCGGGCGCTTCGAGGCCGTGCGCCTGTTCGTCGCGCGGGCCCGCTCGGTCCGGCCGGACTTCGAGCTCGACGCGGCCAATGCCTCGGCGGTCGCGCGAATCACCGCGCGGCTTCACGGCATGCCACTCCCGATCGAGCTGGCGGCGGCGCGGGTCAAGCTCCGCGCGCCCGGCTCGATCCTCGAACGACTCGACGATCAGCTCGGGCTCCTCGCCTCGTCGGCGCGTGACCTGCCCGAGCGACAGCGCTCGATCCGCGGCGCGATCGCCTGGAGCGTTGATCTGCTCGCGCCGCCCGAGCGGACCCTGCTCGCCCGCCTCGGTGCGTTCGTCGGCGGCTTCGACCTGGCCGACGTCGTGGCGGTGGCCGGAGGCGACGACCTCGACGGGCTCGCGATCGAGGACGCGCTCGCCGCGCTCGTCGACCAGAGCCTCGTCCGGCATTCGGCCGAGATGCCGGGCCATTTCCAGCTCCTCGAGCCGATCCGTGAGTACGCGGTCGAGCTGCTGGCCGCGGCCGGTGAGCTCGAGACGCGCCGCGACCGCCAGGCCGAGCGATTCCTCGCGCTCGCGGAGGAGGCCCAACCGCGCCTCGCGGGCGACGATCAGGCCACCTGGCTCGACCGCCTGGACGCGGAACGGGACAACCTCCGGGCGGCCGTCGGGTGGGCGATCGAGCGGCCGCTCCCCGCCACCGCCCTGCGCCTCGGGTCCGCGCTCTGGCGGTTCTGGCAGAAGCGCGGCTACCTCGACGAGGGCGGCGCGCGACTGACGACGATGCTCGCCGCGGAGTGGTCGCGGGACGATCCGGCCCTCCGGGCGAAGGCGCTCGAGGCGCTCGGCGGGATCCGGTACTGGCAGGGACGGCTGGCCGAGGCGACCGGACCGTACGCGGAGGCGACCGCGACCTGGCGTGAGCTTGGCGATCGACGGGAACTCGCGAACGCGCTCTACAACGAGTCCTACGCGCGCGGCGTGGAGGAGCCGCAGAGCGCGCGACCCCTGCTCGACGAGGCGACGGCCATCTACCGCGAGCTCGACGACGACGTCGGGCTCGGCAACGTCCTGTGGGCCGCCGGGACGAACATGCTCCAGGGGACCGACGCGCCGGGCTCGGAGCCGCTCTTCGCGGAGGCCCGGGAGCGGTTTCGACGGGCCGGCGACCGGACGATGGAGGCCTGGGCCGACCACATGCTCGGGGCCGTCTACGCCGTGCTCGGCCGGCCGGAGGAGGCGGCCCGGACGTTCGGGGCCGCTCTCGACCACTTCGAGGCGGTCGGCGACGTCTCGGGCATCGCCCTCTCGCTGGGCGACTTCGCGCTCGCTGCTCGCGCTCTCGGCCAGCCCGATTCGGCCGCCAGGCTCGATCTCATGGCCCAGACTCTCGCCCGGTCGATCGGCGCGAATCTCCTCGACGCCTCGGTGGCCGCCTTCCCTGGAGTCTGGTACGCGACGAAGCCCGAGGACCTGCCGCCAGGCCGGTACGACGAGATCGTGGCCGAGATCGCCGGTCTCTCGCTCGACGAGATGGTCGCTTATGCTCGGTCCCTCCCGGGCATGGCCGGACGATCGAGGGACCGCGAGCGATGACCGTCAGCAGCGACACGAAGCTCGAGCTTCTCCGTCGGGTCGAGCTGTTCGGCGGCGTCGAGCCCCGTCACCTCGAGAAGATCGCCGAGCGGGTCGTCGAGGTGGACTTCGAGGCGGGCCGCCAGATCGTCCGCGAGGGCGACGTCGGGACCGGCTTCTACGTCGTCGTCGAGGGATCGGTCAGCGTCATCCGCGACGGGCGGACGGTCGCCCGACTCGGACAGGGCGACTTCTTCGGGGAGCTGTCGATCCTCGACCACCGGCCGCGGATCGCCCAGGTCGTGGCCGACGAGCCGACGCGCTGCCTCGCCCTCGCGTCGTGGGACCTCGAGGCGATCATGCTCGAGGAACCGGCCCTCACGGTGGCGATCCTGCGAGGGGTCGCGGCCCGTCTCCGGGCGCTCACCGAGGAGAGCCGCCACTAGGCGGACCGTGAGCGCCAGCGACGCCCCGGTCGCGCCCGGAGCGGCGGTCGCCCCACCGCCGATGGAACGTCTGACCCGGACGTTCCTCTTCAGCGACATCGAGGGCTCGAGCCGCCTCGAGCGCGAGCTCGGGACCGAGGTCTACGCCCGGGTCCGATCGCGCCACCGGGAGCTCCTCCGCGACGCGTTCCGGCGGGCCGGCGGCGAGGAGCAGGGCACCGAGGGCGATTCGTTCTTCGTCGTCTTCACCTCGGCCGATGCCGCGCTCAGGGCGGCCGTCGACGGACAGCGGTCGCTCGCGGCCGAGCCGTGGCCCGACGGGCGGCAGGTCGCGGTCCGGATCGGCATCCACACGGGCGAGACGTCGATGGTCGACGGCGACCTGATCGGCATCGAGATCAACCGGGCGGCACGCGTCGCCGCCGCCGCGAACGGCGGCCAGATCGTGGTCTCCGAGGTGACGAGGGCGCTCCTCTCCGACGCCACGGCCGGGAGTGACACGGACATCGAGCTACGCGACCTCGGCATCCACCGGCTCAAGGACTTCGATCCCGGCCGGCTCTTCGACGTCGTCGCCGCGGGCCTGCCGTCGTCGTTCCCGCCGCTACGGAGCGGCGGCTCGCCGTTCTCCGGGCTGCCGGCCCAGCGGACGGCCTTCGTCGGCCGGGCCCGCGAGGTGGGCGAGGTGCGGAGCCTGCTCCTCGGCCGCCGGCTCGTCACGCTCACCGGGCCGGGCGGCACCGGCAAGACCCGGCTGGCGATCGCCGCCGCGCAGTCGGTCCTCGGCGAGTTTCCCGGCGGCACGGCCTGGATCGGCCTGGCGTCGATCTCGGATCCGGCGCTCGTCGGGCCGGCGATCGCCGCGGGCCTCGCCGTTCTCGACGAGGGCCTTCGGCCGCTGGGCGAGACGATCGCGGAGCGGATCGGCGGAGAGCGGATCCTTCTCGTGCTCGACAACTTCGAGCAGGTGGCGCCGGCGGCCGCGCTCGTCGGCGAGCTCCTCGCGGCGTGTCCGGCGCTCGTCGTCCTCGTCACGAGCCGCGGCCTCCTCCATCTCGCCGGCGAGCAGGAGTACCCGGTCCCGGCCCTCGGCCTGCCCGATCCGGCCGCGGATCCGACCTCGATCGGCGAGAGCGAGGCCGTGGCCCTCTTCGTCGAGCGCGCTCGAGCGGTGCGACCGGCGTTCGAGCTCGACGCCACGAACGCGACCGCCGTCGCGGCGATCTGCGCCCGTCTCGACGGCCTGCCGCTCGCGATCGAGCTCGCCGCGGCCCGGGTGCGGCTCCTCACGCCGGCCGCGATCCGGGAGCGCCTCGACCGGTCGATCGGGCTCCTCGCCGGGGGCGCCCAGGACCTGCCCGATCGGCAGCGGACGCTCCGCGGCGCGGTCGCCTGGAGCCACGACCTGCTCGACCCGACGAGCCGGACGATGTTCGCCCGCCTCTCGGTGTTCGCCGGCGGCTCGACGCTCGACGCCGCGGAGGCGATCGTCGATGCCGACGGCGCTCTCGGGATCGACGTCCTCGACGGCCTCGCGACCCTGGCCGACCAGAGCCTGATCCGCTCCGAGGAGGGCGTCGACGGCGAGCCGCGGTTCCGGATGCTCAACGTCATCCGTGAGTTCGGGCTCGAGCAGCTCGCGGCGTCGGGCGAGCTGGAGGCGATCCGCGATCGCCACCTCGCCTACTTCGGGGCGCTCGCGGAGCGCGCCGAGCCCGAGCTCGTCGCCGCCGATACCCGGCACTGGCTCGACGTCATCGAGATCGAGCACGACAACGTCCGGGCGGCGCTCCGCTGGGCGATCGAATCCGGCCAGGTCGAGGCCGGCATGGCGCTCGGCGGCCGGCTGTGGCGGTTCTGGCATCAGCGCGGCCACCTGGGCCAGGGCCTGGCGATCCTCCGCGAGCTGCTCGCCGCTCCGGGCGCGGCCGCACCGACCCCGGGCCGGGCCAAGGCCCTCAACGGCGCGGGCGGGCTGGCGTACTGGCAGAACGACTTCCCGGTCGCCCAGGCCTACTACGAGGAGTACCTCGAGCTCGTCCGGAGCCTCGGCGATCGGACCGCCCTCGCCGAGGCGTTCCTCAACCTCGGGTTCATGAGCGCGATCGCCAGGGACTACGACCGCGCGCTCGCCGAGTACGCCCAGAGCCGCGACCTGTTCGCGGAGTCGGGCGGAAGGGGCGCTATCTCCGCGCGGATCGGTTCGGCGATGGTCCTCCATCTGTCGGGACGTGCCGAGGAGGCGCTCGCCGCGGTCGGCCCGATGATCGAGGAGGCGAGGCGGATCGGGGATCGGTACTGGCTCGCGAGCGCGCTCGGCGTCGAGGGTCGGGCGAGGATGGCGCTCCGCGACGACGACCGAGCCAGGGCCGTCCAGCGCGAAGCGCTCGTGCTCTTCCACGAGGCCGGCGATCCGAGCGGAGTCGCGACCCAGCTCTGGGACCTCGGCGAGCTGGCGGCGCTGACCGGCCACCCGGGGCGTGCCCTGACCCTCGCCGGGGCGAGCCTCGCGCTCCGCGACCGGATCGCCGGCGGCGCGCCGCCGATGCTGACCCAGCAGTTCGACATCGTCGCGGTCGCGGGGATGGAGGTTGCGCCCGAGGCGGCGCGTGTCGCCCTCGCGTCCGGCCGGGAGCTCGAGACGTCCGACGCGGTCGCCTTCGCCCTGTCGGACGCGGATCTGCCGGTCGCCGCACCGGCGCCCGAGGGTGAGCCCGCTCAGTAGTAGTCGCTGCAGGACAGGAAGTAGCCGCAGCGGCACTTGACGGTTGCGAGTACTTCCCTCATCGTGACCCGTGCAAGGCGAACCGAGCGGATGGGCCGCTCGGCCGCCCGATAGCACGGAGGGACACGGCAATGTCCCGTCGAGACTCTATCCCGGCTCACGCGGCGCTCGTGCGCCGCGCCACTGCGACGATCCCGACCGGCCCGAACGCGGGCCGAGGCTGGTCGTCCGCGATCTACGCCGCCGACGCGTCGGAGGGATACAAGACGAGCTACGCGCGCACGCCTCACCGATGGCTCGTCGTCAAGATGGACGGCCGCACGCTCGGATGCTGGCAGTACTCAGGCTCGCGCCTCGATCAGGCCGAGGCCGATTACGCGACGAACGTCCGCGAGATGCGCGAGGCGGGCGCCGACGTCGTCGAGCACGACGAGCGGGCCATGATCGCGCCTGCCTACGGGCCGGCCGAGTACGCGGCCGACGTGGCGCGGATCGACGCCGGATTGTCGGCCGAGGATCGAGCCATGGCCGACCGCTGGCGCCGCTCCTACGGCCTGACGCCGGCCGAGCCTGAGCCGGAGCGGCCACGCTACGCGTTCGAGCGCTCGAACGGCCACGTCGGCTACACGCGCACGATCGAGCGCGGGCTGTGCGAGGTCTACGAACGGGCCGGCTCGATCATCCGCGCGGACATGTCGAGCCCGCTCGACGCCGACGGCTACCGGATGGGCGGCCGTGAATGGTGGCCCGCCGGGCCGCGCTTCGAGTCGCAGTGGCGAGACCTGACGTTCGCCACGCCGACCGAGGCCGAGGCGGCGCTCCGATGAGCGCCCGCTACGCCGCCGCCTACCTTCGCA
>DASTSC010000269.1:0-2706 GCA_035760905.1 Candidatus Limnocylindrales bacterium
CGTCGTGTCGTCGGCCTGGATGTCGATGTAGGGATAGGTGTCGCTCCGGCTCTCGTCGTCGAGCATGAGCGCGTCGCAGCGGACGCTGGCGACGACCCCGGTGGCGCCCGGCGCGACCTTCAGGTTGCCCCGGTAGGTCGCCCGGCCGCCGTCCTTCGAGATGCTCTTGCTGACGATCCGGCTCCGGGTGTCCGGCGCCAGGTGGATCGCCTTCGCGCCGGTGTCCTGGTGCTGTCCCTTGCCGGCCACGGCGACGCTGATGATGTCCGCCGTCGCGTTCCGCCCGCGGAGGTAGATCGAGGGGTACTTCATCGTCTGGCGCGAGCCGGTGTTGGCGTCGATCCACTCGACGAGCGCGTCCTCGTAGGCGTGGGCCCGCTTCGTGACGAGGTTGTAGACGTCGTTCGACCAGTTCTGGATCGTCGTGTAGCGGACCTTGCTCCCCGGCAGCGCGATCACCTCGACGACCGCGGCGTGGAGGCTGTCGGTCGCGTAGATCGGGGCCGTGCAGCCCTCGATGTAGTGGACCTTCGCGCCCTCGTCGACGACGATGAGCGTCCGCTCGAACTGGCCGGTGTTCTCGCCGTTGATCCGGAAGTAGGCCTGGAGCGGCAGCGGGACCTCGACGCCCTTCGGGACGTAGACGAACGAGCCGCCCGACCAGACCGCGCTGTTGAGCGCCGCGAACTTGTTGTCCTCGGGCGGCACGACGGTGCCGAAGTACTTGCGGAAGATGTCCGGGTACTCCTTGAGGCCCTGGTCGGTGCCCATGAACACGACGCCGAGCTTCGCCAGCTCCTCGCGCACGGAGTGGTACACGACCTCCGAGTCGTACTGGGCCCCGACACCGGCGAGGAACTTCCGCTCGGCCTCCGGGATCCCGAGCCGCTCGAAGGTCTGCTTGATCTGCTCCGGGACGTCGTCCCAGGACTTCTCCTCGCGCTCCGAGGGCTTGCGGTAGTAGACGATCTTGTCGAAGTCGATCTTGTCGAGCCCGTCGGTCCACAGCGGCATCGGCCGGGCGACGAAGTGGTCGTAGGCGCGGAGCCGGAACTCGCGCATCCAGTCGGGCTCGTCCTTGAACCGGCTGATCTCCTCCACGGTCTGGCGGCTGAGGCCGCGCTTCGTCTCGGCGAGGTAGACGATGTCGTCGTGGAAGGCGTATTCCTCTCGGCGGTCCTGGACGGCGTCCCGGGTTGCGGTCATGAGGTCTCCCGTGGGGATCGACGGGTCGGGTCGGTCGCGATCTAATTCCGACTGAAATTATCGGGATTACGCTGCGGAGCGTCAACGGCCACGCCGATTGCCCGCGCCGCTCGCGCACGCGCAGGCACGCGGCGCCCTACCCTCCGATCGTGCCCCACTCCCACAGCGCCGCCGGCCGCCACGCCCGGAACCTCGCCGCGACGCTCGGCCTCGGGGTGCTCATCCTCGTCGTCGAGATCGTGGCGGGCATCGCCGCGAACTCGCTGGCGCTGCTCGCGGACGCCGGCCACATGTTCGCCGACGTCTCCGGCGTGGCCCTGTCCCTGGGCGCGGTCTGGGTCGCGGCCCGGCCGCCCTCGCTGCGACGGAGCTTCGGGCTCTACCGCCTCGAGATCGTCGCCGCGGCGGCGAACGCGATCCTCCTGCTCGGGATCACGATCGTCGTGGTCGCGGAGGCGCTCGAGCGCTTCGCCCACCCGCCCGACGTCGAACCGGGCATCATCATCGTCGTCGCGATCGTGGCCCTCGCGGCGAACGTCGTCTCGCTCCGGCTCCTGTCCTCCGGCCGGCACGAGAGCCTGACCGTCCGGGGCGCCTATCTCGAGGTCGCCGGCGACCTGCTCGGCTCGGCCTCCGTCCTCGTCGCCGGCGTCGTCGTGTTCGCCACGGGCTGGCGCGAGGCCGACGCCGTCGCCTCGCTCGTCGTCGCCGCGCTGATCGTCCCGCGCACGATCGCGCTCCTCCGCGACTCGATCGACGTCCTGCTCGAGGCGAGCCCGAAGGGCATCGACCTCGACGAGGTTCGGGCGCACATCCTCCGCGCGCCGGGGGTCGGCGACGTCCACGACCTCCACGCCTGGACGATCACGAGCGGGATGAACGTCGTATCGGCCCACGTCGTGCTCACGCCGGACGCCGAGCCCGGCGACGTCCTCGACGAGCTGGGCGAATGCCTGTCCGACGACTTCGACGTCAACCACTCGACGTTCCAGCTCGAGACGCCGGACCACGTCCGCTGGGAGGCCCGCGCCGCCCGGGCCCAGCACTGAGGCTCACAGCGCCCGGCGCGTGAAGGCCAGTCGCGCGGCGGCGATTCATCGGCCTTGTCGCGCCGGGTTCGGGCTGTCGCACCCGATCCCGGTGGGAGCGGCAGTCCGGGGGCAGCGGCATCTCGAGGGCCGCGCATGCCGCAGTTCCCGCTCGCCGCGAGTGACCGTGAGCACGATCGACGGCACGCGACCCTCTCCTGCCGCGCCTGACGCACGTCTTGCCAGTGCCGGCGGAACCCGTCGCGACAACGGAGCGCGCGCCCTCGGCGCGGCCGGCTCAGCCGGCGAGGTAGGCCCGGAGCGCGACCGAGATCCGATCGAGGACGACGGCCTCGCGCAGGGCGGCGTGCGCGGCGACCACCGTCTCACCCTCGCCCTCGCTCGTCGCCTCGACCGAGCCGAGGCGGTAGCGCAGGCGCAGGACGCAGCCCTCGGCGGAGTCGTCGCGGTC
>DASTSC010000270.1:0-19267 GCA_035760905.1 Candidatus Limnocylindrales bacterium
TCTCCAGCCGGGCGCCGCACGACGAGCAGCGGTAGTCGTAGGTCGGCATCGCGGGCTGACTCAGCGACGAGCGGTGGGAGGCGCGGTCGGGCGCGCGACGCGGCGCATCGTCAGCCGCGCAGGAGGCGCATGCCGCACTTCGGGCAGTAGAACGCCCGCTCGTGGGCCGACGCGAAGCCGCAGTGCGCGCAGACGAGGCCGCCCCGGCCCGCGGCCGGCACGGGGCGCTCGATCGCGGTCAGGCCGATCGCGTTCTGGTTCGCGAGCACGTTCGTCAGGAGCCCGCCGAGGAGCCGCTGGCCGATCCGGTCGGTGTCGCCGCGGACTCCGCGACCACCCCAGCCGACGACGGCCCGGACGACCATGTCGCCGGTCGCCTCGTCCCAGTGGGACGCCACCCCGCCGACGACGGCGTTGTACTCGGGGTAACCCGACGTGTCGATCTCGCCGTCGAGGAGCGCGCAGCAGAACGTGTCGAAGGCGAGGTCGATCGCGTCGATCGACTCGAGGACGACGAGCGCGTGCCGGGTGATCGGCGAGTGGACGTGGTGCGCGTTGAGCCACTGCATCGCCTCGGACGGGTGGCTGATCACCGGCGTCGCCTGGCTGAACTCGATCGGGAGGGGGTCGACGACCTCGATCTCGCTCTTCGCGAGACCCGCGAGCATCGACGGCAGCTCGTTCATCGCCCCGGGCCCGGCCTTCATCCGGACCGCCTCGCTGCTTTTGCCGGCGTAGTACAGCTTGAGCTGGTAGTCCTGGGCGACGATCTCCTCGGGCAGCGTGACCGACGCCGTGGGCGGGGGTGGCGCGGCGGTCGCCTGCTCGTCGCTCCCCGGGCGGCGGCGGAGGAAATCGAGCGGCACGGTACGCGGTCTCCAGCGGAAGGGTCGAGGCGCTGGCATCGTACCAGCGCGGGCCGACCCGCCGTCGACAGTACGATCGCCTCCCCTATCCTCGCCCCCGTGCCCGTGAAACCCGAGACGGACCGCCCCCTCGATCGTGTTCGCGTCGGCCTCATCGGCCTGGGCACGGTCGCCCAGGCATGCCACCTGCCGCTCCTCGACCGGCTCGCCGAGCGGTTCGAGCTGACCGCGGTCGCCGACCTGTCGCCGACGCTCCGGGCGGAGCTCGGGGCGCGCCACCGGGTCCCGCCGGAGCGGCGGTTTCCGACCGGCGAGGAGCTCCTCGAGGCCGGCGGGCTCGACGCCGTCCTCGTCCTCACGCCCGGCTCGCATGGCTCGATCTGCGCGGCGGCCATTGAACGCGGCCTGCCCGTCTTCGTCGAGAAGCCGCTCGCCTACACGACCGCCGAGATCGACGAGCTCGCGGCGGCGCTCGAGCGTCGCGCGGGCCGCCTCGAGCTCGGCTACATGAAGCTCTACGACCCCGCGGTCGCGAGGGTCCGCGAGGCGGCCTCGCGGCGCCGTGAGGGCGGCGTCTCGCTCCGGTCGATCGAGATCACGGTCCTCCACCCGCCCGGCGAGCCGCAGCTGGCCCACGCCCACCTCGTCCACGCGTCGGACGCGCCGCCGGAGCCGCTCCGGGCGCTCGCCGGCGAGACGTCGCGGCTGCGCGCCGAGGCGCTCGGCGAGGCACCGGAATGGCTCGCCAGGCTCTACACCGACGTCCTCCTCGGCAGCGTCGTCCACGAGCTGGCGCTCGTCCGGGACTTCGCGGGCGACCCCGTCGCGATCGATCGCGCAGGGGCGTGGTCGTCCGGGACGTGGCCGCCATCGGTCGAGCTCGACGGCCGCCTCGCCGGCGGCGCCCGCCTTTCGATCCGCTGGCACTACCTGCCCGGCTATCCCGCCTATCGCGAGATCGTCCGGCTCGTCTGGGAGGACGGCTCGGCCGAGCTCGAATTTCCCGCGCCGTACCTCCTCAACGCCCCGACCTCGATCCGGCTCGTCGAGCGCGACGGCGCGAGCCGCCGCGACACCGAGTTCACGTCGTACGTGGAGGCGTTCGAGGAGGAGCTCGTCGCGTTCCACCGGCTCGTCGTCGACGGCACGCCCCCGGCAGCCGGCACGACCGAGGCGAGAGCGGATACCGTCACCTGTCAGCGCGTCGCGAGGCGCCTCGCGGATGGCCTCGGCCTGCCGATCGGCGGCGAGGCCGCGGCGCTGCCGCTCGCCGACGTGAACGCCGACGCGACCGCGCCGCTCGATGCGGTCCGCGCTCAGCTGAGCTGGACGACGAGGCCCTCGTAGGCGCGGAGGCGGACAGCTCCCCCGTCCGAGGTCCGCTCTCCCTCGCGATCACCCACGCCGGCGGTCGAAAGCCGGACGGAGCCTGCCGCGGGGAGGGTCACGACGGCCTCGTCGGGGGCGAGGTTGAGCGCGACCGCGACCCGATCCGCGGTTGCGGTCCGGGTGAATGCCACGACCGACGGCGGCGCCTCGATTGGCGCCCAGTCGCCGCGCAGCAGCGCCTCGGAGGCTCGCCGGTACGCGATGAGGGCCCTCGTGAACGACAGGATCGAGCACGAGTCAGCGCGTTGGCTCGCGACGTCGTCGCCGGGACGGCGGTCGCCGATCGGCAGCCACGGCTCGGCCCCCGGAGGGCAGAACCCGGCGTTCGGCTCGGCCGTCCAGCGCATCGGCGTCCGCTCCGGGTCGCGGCCCTGGCCGGGCTCGTTGCGTTCCCATGGGTCGCGGATCGCGTCCGGGGGGATGGGCACGTCGGTCATTCCGATCTCGTCGCCGTAATAGAGCGTCGGGGTCCCGCGGAGGGTGAGCAGGAGGAGCATCGCGATCCGGGCGCGTTCGGGCCCGACCCACGACGCGATCCGCGGCTGGTCGTGGTTGCCGAGGACCCAGTTCGGCCAGGCGCCGGACGGAAGGACCTCCTCGACACGACGGACGGTCTCGACCAGCCGGTCCGCCTGCCAGTCGGCGCGGATGAGATGGAACCCGAACGGCATGTGGATCGCGTCGAGGTTGTCGCCGTAGTAGGCCGCCCACTTCGGCAGATCGTGGCTCGAGACCTCGGCGATCGAGATCCGGTCCGGCGGTCCGGCGGCGTCGAGGATCCGCCGGAAGTCGCGGTACATCCGATAGACATCGGGATGAGCGAAGTCGTGGACGTGCACCTGCGACAACCAGTGCCGGCCGAAGCCGCCGGCCGTCGGCTGGGGGTTGAGCGGGTTGTCCCGGAGAAGCGGGTCCTTCGCGATCGCGCCGGCGACGTCGATCCGGAACCCGTCGACACCCCGGTCGAGCCAGAACCGGACGACGTCGTGCATCGCCGACTCGACCTCGGGGTTGCGCCAGTTGAGGTCCGGCTGCTCCCTGAGAAACGTGTGGAGGTAGTACTCGCCGGTCGCCGGATCGAGCTGCCAGGCCGGGCCGCCGAAGAGGCTCAGCCAGTTGTTCGGCAGCGCGTGGTCGTCGCGCGGCTCGCGCCAGAAATACCAGTCGCGGCGGTGGTTCGTCCGTGACGCGCGCGACTCCTCGAACCACGGATGCCGCTCGGAGGTGTGGTTCGGGACGAAATCCACGATCACCCGGATGTCGCGCCGATGCGCGTCGGCGACGAGGCGGTCGAACGCGGCGAGATCCCCGAAGAGCGGGTCGACGTCGGTGTGATCCTCGATGTCGTAGCCGAAGTCGGCCATCGGCGAGCGATAGAAGGGCGTGAGCCAGATCGCGTCGACGCCGAGCCAATCGAGGTAATCGAGGCGACGCCGCACGCCCTCGAGGTCGCCCACGCCATCGCCGCTCGCATCCCCGAAGCTGCGGACGTAGATCTCGTAGGTGACGGCCTCCTGCCACCACGGAAATCGGACCACCCGGACCTCCTGCTCGACGCGACCGGTTTGACACTGTCATCAGACCGCAACTAGTCTCATCCCCGCTTGCGACGACGCATGGGGTATCGTCGCGCCGATCGTGCATAGACGCGATCACCCGTGACCTCGTGCCGGCGAGGCGCCAATCGGTCGATGCGACTTCGTCGCAGCGGACGAGCTGCAGGTCCCGGAGGAGCGGGACCCGGTCCAGCGAAGTCCAGGTGGAGACCCGCGGGGGAAGGCGCAGTGACGCGCCGCGCGCGGGAACAGAAATCGGAGGTTGCGATGGCAGGACCCAGACGGGTTCTCACCCTCATCGCCGGCGCGGCGCTCTTCGTGTCCGCCTGCGGCGGTGCCGCGAGTCCCTCGCCCAGCTCGGGCGGTGCGGCCTCGGCCCCGGCCAGTGCTGGCGAGAGCACCGGCGCCTCGGCCCCGGCGGCGTCGAGCGGCGTCCCGGCCGGGACGAAGATCACGGTCACCTCGCTCTGGGGCGGCTCGGAGCAGGAGGCCTTCCAGAAGGTCCTCGATGCGTTCAAGGCGAAGACCGGCATCGAGGCGACCTACCAGGCCCAGCGGACCGACTATGCGACGGTCCTCCAGAACAAGATCCAGGGCGGCAATCCGCCCGACGTCGCGATCATGCCGGGCCTCGGCTTCCTGCGGCAGTTCGCCGCCTCGGGCGGCATCAAGAAGATCAGCGATCTCGGCATCGACACGACCGCGCTCGAGTCGAACTACCCGCCGGGACTGCTCGATCCGGGCAAGGTCAACGGCGAGCTGTACGGGCTCATGGTCAAGTTCAACAGCAAGAGCACGTTCTGGTACGCGCCCTCGAAGGTCTCGACCCCGCCCAAGACGTGGGACGACCTGAAGAGCACGCTCGACTCCCTCGGCGGCCAGCCGCTCGCCGTGGGGGCGAAGGACTCCTGGACCCTCACCGACTGGTTCGAGGAGATCTACCTCCGCCAGAACGGCGCCGATGCCTACAAGAAGCTGTTCAGCAAGGACGGCGACTGGACCGACGGCACGGCCGCGAAGGCGATCCAGACGATGCTCGAGGTCGTCAACGACAAGTACGTGACCGGCGGCATCAAGGGCGCCCTCAACACCGCCTTCACCGACGCCATCGGCCAGATCTACGGCAAGAACGCGAAGTCCTCGCTCTTCTACGAGGGCGGCTTCGTCGGAGGCATCGCCACGGGGCAGATCAACAAGGATCTCAAGATCCCGTCGGATATCGACTGGTTCGACTTCCCGAGCCTCGGCGGGGCCGGTGACGGCGCGGCCGAGATCGGCGGAGACGAGATCGCGGCCCTGACGACGAACCCGGGCGTCAAGGAGTTCATCCAGTTCATGACCGACCCGGAGTCGGGCACGACGTGGGCGAAGACCGGCGCGATCATCTCGCCGATCAAGGCCGTCGGGCAGGACGCCTACCCGAACGACCTGGCGAAGAAGGAAGCGGCCCAGGTGGCCGGCGCGTCGGCAGTCGTCTACGACGGCTCCGACACACTCCCGGCCGGCGCTCCCGACATGGGAGCGATGCTCCAGAAGGCCATCCAGGGCCAGGATCCGACCGGCCTGCTGAAGGACTTCAATGACGGCGTGAAGAGTGCCTGGGAGTCCGAGAGCTGATCCGGACCGCCTAGTCGACCAGCCAACGGCGCGGAGGGGCTCGTCCCCTCCGCGCCGCTTCGGTTCGTGGGAGGATTGGAGACGGTGACCGCGAATCCGCAACCGATCCAGGCGACGCCCGCGCCGCGGGGTGGCGGCAAGCTCGCGGTCGAGCGAGACAAGCCCGCGACTCTCCTGCTCTTCCTCGGGCCCGCCGTCGTGCTGCTCCTAGTCTTCCTCGTCTACCCCGTCATCTACACGCTCCGGATGAGCGTCGACCGCGGTCTGGGAGGCAATTTCAGCCGATTCGTGGGGCTCGACAACTACGCCAGCCTCCTGCGGACACCCTCGTTCGTCCACTCGATCGAGAACAACGTTCTCTGGATCATCTTCTACGTCACGTTCGTGATCATTCTCGGGCTGATCATCGCAGTGATCGCGATGCGGGTCAGCTACGAGGCGATCATCAAGGCAATCGTGTTCCTGCCGATGGCGATCGCCGCAACCGCGCTGGGCGTCATCTGGGCATTCGTCTATGCCTACGACTCCAACATCGGGTTGTTGAACGCCTTGCTCGCCGCGATCAACGTCGGCCCGATCGCCTGGCTCGGCGATTCGAGCATCGCGAACTCAGCGCTCATTGCCGTGGGGGTATGGGGGTCGACCGGATTCGCGACCGTCATTCTGTCCGCCGCGCTCAAGGGGATTCCGACCGAGATCATCGAGGCGGCGCGAACGGACGGTGCGAACGAGTTCCAGATCTTCTGGCGGATCATCCTGCCGATGGTGAGCCTGCCGATCTCCGTCTTGGCAGTGACGCTGATCGTCAACGTCATCAAGCTCTTCGACATCCCGTACGTGATGACAAACGGCGGACCCGGCGACTCGACCCGGGTGATTGCCTTCGAGCTCTACAAGCAGGACCTCTCGGCCGGCCAGTACGGCAAGGCTGCGGCGGTCGCCGTCGTGATGCTCGTGATCCTCATCCCGGTGATGATCTTCAACATCCGGCGATTCCGAAGCGAGGCGGTGGTCTAGATGAGCACGGACATCGTCGCCGCCCAGGCCGCGCCCCGCACGTCCGACCGGACGCTCAGCGCCCGGATCGTCCGCGGGCTCAACAAGACGCCGATCCATATCGCGCTCGGCGTCGTCGCGCTCATCTGGCTCGCGCCGACGATCGGCCTGCTCATCACGTCGTTTCGACCACGAGAGGACATCGCGAGCAGCGGCTGGTGGGAGGTCCTTTCCACGCTGCGCTTCACGTTCGACAACTACGCGGACGTCATCGGTGCGCAGGGGATGGGCCGGTCGTTCCTCAACAGCATCATCATCTCCGTCCCGTCGACGCTCCTGCCACTCATCGTCTGCTCGCTCGCGGCCTACGCGTTCTCGTGGCTCCGGTTCCGCTTCCGCGACACGCTCTTCCTGATCGTGGTCGCGCTAATGATGGTCCCGGTGCAGATGGGCTTCATACCGCTCGTCCAGATGTTCGCGCCCTTCGGGCTCACGCGCGGCTTCGTCGCGATCTGGCTCGCCCACACGGCCTTCGCCCTGCCGTTCGGGATCTTCCTGCTCCGGAACTTCTTCATCACGCTCCCGCGCGACCTGATCGAGGCAGCGCGCATCGACGGTGCGTCGGTTTTCGGAACGTTCCGGATGATCGTCGTGCCGCTGTCGGTGCCAGCGATCGCGGCGTACGGGATCTTCCAGTTCCTGTGGGTCTGGAACGACCTGCTGATGTCGCTGATCTTCGTCCAGACGAACGCGAACTACCCGATGACGATCCAGGTGACCACCCTGCTCGGGACCTACGGCACCGAATGGAACCTCCTCGCGGCGGCGGCCTTCCTCCTGATGGCGGTCCCGCTGGCGGTCTTCTTCAGCCTCCAGCGCTACTTCGTCCAGGGGCTGCTCGCCGGCTCTGTCAAGTAGGGCCACGCACTGCGACTCGTCACGTGGAACATCCGGGCCGGGATCGGGCCCGGCGAGCCGTTCCCGCCTGGCTGGTGGCGTCACGTCCGGCGCGAGCGGATGGAGGCGATCGCGGCGTTCATCGGTGATCTCGAGGTCGACATCGCGGTCCTCCAGGAGGTTGCGCTCGGCACGGTCGACGGTTCGGTCATCGATCAGCCGGCGGAGCTCGGCCGGCTGACGGGCCTCGAGGCTCGCTACGCCGCGCTCCACCACTACACGCTCGTCGATCCCGACGGCGCTCGGGCCGCCGGCGCCGTCCTCTGGGGCAACGCGCTCCTGTCACGCCTGCCGATCGCGTCCGCGGCGGCGCGCGCGCTCCCGGTCCCGGGCGACGACGACCTGATCGAGCCGGCCGGCACCCTCGACCGGCGGACCGGCCGCGTGACGGCGGAGGCCGGCGTCCGCTACGCCGACGCCGGGATGGGGCCGCGGGAAGCCAGGGTCGGCCTCGAGGCGACGGTCGTGGTCGAGGGCCTTCCGATCCGGATCCTCGGGACCCACCTCGCCTACGCCGGGCGTGCCCAGCGCCTGGCCCAGGCCGAGGAGCTCGTCCGGCTGGCGGCCGACACGCCGCGCGTCGTCGTCGCCGGCGACCTCAACGCCGCGGTCGACGACCCGGAGCTCGACCCGCTGCGCGCCGTGCTCGTGGATGCGTTCACCGCGACGGGCACCCCGCCCGGAGATCCTGCCCGCGAGTCGTGCGGCCGGCAGCCGATCGACCACGTCTTCGTCCGCGGGCTCCGGCCCGAGACGTGCCGTGTCGCGCGCGAGGCCGGCGACCTGTCGGATCACTGGCCCGTCGTGGTCGAGCTGGCGAGCGCCTGACGGCCCGCCGCGCTGTCTAGCCCGCGAGACGCGCTCGCAGCCGCTCGACCTGCTCGGCGAGCTCGGCCTCGCGCGCCCGTGCCCCCGCGACGACGCGCTCGGGCGCGCGCGACAGGAACTGCTCGTTCGTCAGTCGTGCCCGCGCGGCCTCGAGGAGACGCTCGGCCTCCGTCAGCTCGCGCGCGAGCCGCTCGCGCTCGAGCGAGCCGGTCGACCCGCCCACCCCCGGCACGGCCATGACCGCCTCGATCCCGGCGGCGAGGACGGTCAACGTGCCCGGCCCGCGGACGTCGTCGAGCCCGCCCGCGTCGGGGACACGGACGAGCGGGCGAGCCCTCGCCAGGCGCTCGATCGCCGGCGCGAGCGCCTCGAAGGCGACGTCGAAGGCGGGCGGCACCGCGACGTCCACGCGGAGCGCGACCCGAGCCTCGATCCGGCCCTCCGATCGCGCGTTGCGGATCCCGCGGACGAGCTCGAGGAGCCCGCCGACTGCGCCCTCCACGTCGGGATCGCGGCCGCCGACGACCGGCCAGCGGGCGACGACGAGGAGTGAGGGGTCGGCCTCGGCGTGCGGGAGGGACTCCCAGATCGCCTCGGTCACGAACGGCATGACCGGGTGGAGGAGCCGCAGGTACGCGTCGAGGGCCTCGACGAGCGTCCACCACGTCGCCTCACGCTCGGCGGCCGCGGCCGAGGCGTCCGCCAGTCGCACCTTCGCGAGCTCGATGGCCCAGTCGCAGTACTCGCTCCAGATCGCGTCGTAGAGGAGCCGCGTCAGCTCGCCGAAGGCGTAGCCCTCGACCGCGCGGTCGGCCGCCGCGATCGTCGCCGCGACCCGCGACCGGAGCCAGCGCTCGGCGGGCCCGAGGTGAGCCGGATCGGGTGCCCGTCGGACCGCGTCCGACGCGATCGACGCCGGCCGCGCGCCGAGGACGAACCGGGCCGCGTTCCAGAGCTTGTTCGCGAAGTTGCGACCCTTCTCGAGCCGGGCCGGCGAGAGTCGGAGGTCGTTGCCCGGCGCCGTCCCGTCGATGAGCGCGAAGCGGAGGGCGTCGGCGCCGTAGTCGTCGATCGTCTGGAGGGGGTCGACGACGTTGCCCTTCGTCTTCGACATCTTCTGGCCGAGCGGGTCGCGGACGAGGCCCGACAGGTAGACCGTGTGGAACGGCTCGCGGCCGGTCAGGTGGATGCCGAGCATCACCATCCGGGCGACCCAGAAGAAGAGGATGTCGTAGCCGGTCTCCATGACCGAGGTCGGATAGAAGCGGCGATAGTCGGCCGTCTCGTCCGGCCAGCCGAGGGTCGAGAACGGCCAGAGGCCCGAACTGAACCAGGTGTCGAAGATGTCGGCCTCCTGGACGAGCTCCTCCGCGGGTCGCCCGCAGGCCGCGCATGCCGCGGGCCCGGCTGCGTCGTCCGACACGGTCGTGTGGCCGTCGGGGCAATACCAGGCGGGGATCCGGTGGCCCCACCAGAGCTGGCGGCTGACATTCCAGTCGTGGATGTTCGTCAGCCAGTGCTCCCACTCCTTCTCGAACCGCTCGGGCAGGATCCGCGTCCGGCCGGAGCGGGTGGCGGCGAGCGCGGCCTCGGCGAGGGGGCCGACCCGGACGAACCACTGCGTCTTGAGGCGTGGCTCGATGACGTCGTCGCTCCGCTGGCAGCGTCCGATGAGCATCTCGTGCGGCCGCTCCCCGACGAGGTCCCCGCGCTCGCGCAGGCCGTCGAGGATCGCGCGCCGGGCGTCGTAGCGATCGAGACCGGCGAAGCCGTTGCCGTGCTCGCTGATCGTCGCGTCGTCGTTCATCACGTTGACGAACGGCAGGTCGTGGCGCCGGCCGATCTCGTAGTCGGTCGCGTCGTGGGCCGGGGTGACCTTCACCGCGCCGGTCCCGAAGGCCGGGTCGACGGCCTCGTCGGCGATCACCGGGACGTCCCGCTCCACGAAGGGGATCCGGACCCGCCGCCCGACGAGCGCCGCGAACCGAGCGTCGTCGGGATGCACCGCGACGGCCGTGTCGCCGAGGATCGTCTCCGGCCGCGTCGTCGCCACGCTCAGCGCCTCGTCCGGCAGCGGCTCGCCGGTCGCCTCGTCGAGCAGGTGGTAGCGGACCGTCCAGAGCGTGCCGGCCTCCTCGGTCGGGATCACCTCGAGATCCGAAACGCTCGTCCGGCAGCCCGGGCACCAGTGGATGAGGGCCTCGGTCCGGTAGGCGAGGCCGTCGTCGTAGAGCCGCTTGAAGGCGACCCGGACGGCGCGCGCCGACACCTCGTCCATCGTGAACCGGAGCCGTCCCCAGTCGAGCGACGCGCCGAGCCGCCGCTGCTGGCCGAGCATGATCGGCCGGGTCTCGTCGACGAACCGGCGCATCCGGTCGAGGTAGCGCTCCCGGCCGAGGCTCTGACGGCTCTCGCCCTCGGTGGCGAGGATCCGGTCGAGCACGAACTGCGCCGCGATCGAGGCATGGTCGAGGCCGGGCAGGAACAGCGTCGGACGGCCGGTCATCCGGGCGTGGCGGACCATCAGGTCCTCGACCGAGCTTCGCTGGGCGTGGCCGAGATGGAGCGAGCCAGTCACGTTCGGCGGCGGCTGGATGATCGTGAACGCCGGCAGCTCGGGATCGGCGGTGGAGCCGGCGCCGTCCGGCGCGAAGACGTCGGCCGCCAGCCAACGCTCGTAGATCGATCCCTCGACCTCGCTCGGCTGGTAGGCCTTCGGCAGCGTCGGCGCCTCGGTCTGCGTCATCGTCGGCTCCGTCCCTCGCTCCGCTCCGTGTTCGGGCCCCCGAAATGCGAAACCCCGCTCGTCCAGCGGACGAACGGGATCGTGGTACCACCTGCTGGTTCGGCTCCCGGCGGCGGCCGCACATCGCGGCGCCGGGCCCCGGAAGCCCTCGCTCGGCGCGGTAACGGGCGCCGGCCGCACGACTCGCGAGCGACGTTCGCGCCGCCTCGTCGCCCGGGCTTCCAGCCGCCGACCCGGGCTCTCTGGGGTGAGGTGGAGGCGCTACTCCTCTCGGTCCTCGCCGTGAGGGCGCGGAGTGTACCACGCGACCGGCCCCGACCGGCCGCGCCCGCTCGAGGCCTACGGCTCGGACGTCTCCTCCGAGCGCTCGGTCGCCCGCAGCTCCGCGTTCGCGGCCGCGAGCCACGACGCCCCGCCGAGGACGATCGGCACGACCGCAGCGAGGATGAACCAGCCGCCGTAGGCGAGGCCGAGCACGACGAGGAAGAGACCGACGCCGAAGACGAACGGCGCGGTCGATCCGGCGGGCAGCCGACCGCGGTCGTCGCCGAGCGGGCCCTCGGCGTTCGGGCCCTCGGCGTTCGGGCCGCCGCGTGGCGGCTCGTGCCCACGTCGCCGGACGAGGTAGCCGAGGACGGCCGCCGCGCCCGCGGACGCGACGCCGAACAGCACGAGCAGGATGGTCCCGGCCCACTCGTAGGTGACGAACCAGTAGGCGCCGCCGATGACGAGGCCGAAGCCCGCGCTCCGGAGCCAGAAGGCGATCTCCTCGGGGATGCGCGGCATCAGCCCACTCCCCCACCGGGCGTGTTCGGGTCGATCCCCTGCCGCCGCATCCGCTCGTCGAAGACGGGCCGCTCCGAACGGATCGGCGGCAGTGATACGAAGTTGTGGTGCGGCGGAGGCGAGCTCGTCGCCCACTCGAGCGAGTTGCCCTCCCACGGGTCGGGGCCGGCGTCGGGCGGCCTGCGGAGCGCGGCCACCACGGCGACGACGATCGGGATCGTGCCGAGCCCGAGCAGGATCGCCCCGGCCGTCGACAGGAGGTTGAGGCTCCCCCACCCCGTGGCCGGGTCGTAGTCCGCGATCCGCCTCGGCATGCCCTCGGCGCCGAGGACGTACTGCGGGATGAACGTCAGGGTGAAGCCGACGATCCAGCAGGCCCAGGCGATCCGCCCGAGGCGCTCGTCGAGTCTGCGACCGCTCATCTTGGGGAACCAGAAGAAGAGGCCGCTGAAGATCCCGAACACGGTGCCGCCGATGATCACGTTGTGGAAGTGAGCCACGACGAAGTAGGTGTCCTGGAACTGGAAGTCGAGCGGCGGGGAGGCGACCATCACGCCGGTGATCCCGCCGATCGTGAAGACGTAGAGCAGGCCGATCGCGAAGAGCATCGCGGTCGTGAACCGGAGCCGGCCGCCCCACATCGTCGCCGTCCAGTTGAAGATCTTGATCCCGGTCGGCACGGCGATGAGGAACGACATGATGCTGAAGAAGGGCAGGTTCACGGCCCCCGTCGTGAACATGTGGTGGGCCCAGACCGACATCGACAGGCCGGCGATCGCGCTCGTTGCGAAGATGACCGCCTTGTAGCCGAAGAGCGGCTTCGACGAGAAGACCGGGAAGACCTCCGAGACGATCCCGAAGGCCGGCAGGACGATGATGTAGACCTCGGGGTGGCCGAAGAACCAGAACAGGTGCTGGAAGAGGATCGGGCTGCCGCCGAGCGCAGGGTTGAAGAAGGCGCCGCCGAAGTGGCGGTCGATGAAGAGCAGCGCCAGGGCGGCGGTGAGTGGCGGGAAGGCGAACAGGATCATGACCGCCGTCACGAGGATGTTCCAGGTGAAGATCGGGACCCGGAGCATCGTCATTCCGGGCGCGCGCCGGCCGTAGATCGTCGTGACGAGGTTGACCGCGCCGATCACGCTCGACAGCCCGGTCAGGCCGATGCCGGCGATCCAGAGGTCCATGCCGGGCCCGGGTGAGAACGGGTTCTCCGACAGTGGCGCGTAGACCGTCCAGCCGGTCGCGGCGGCGCCGCTCTGGCTCGCGAACCCGAGCAGGCTCGTGATCCCCCCGAAGAGGAACATCCAGAACGAGAGCGCGTTGAGGCGCGGGAAGGCCATGTCCGCCGCCCCGATCTGGAGCGGCACGAGGTAGTTCGCGAAGCCGATCCCGGCCGGTGTCGCGAACAGCAGCAGCATGAGCGTCCCGTGCATCGTGAACAGCTGGTTGTAGGCGCTCTCCGAGACGAGCTCCATCCCGGGCTGGGCCAGCTCGAGCCGCATCACCTCGGCCATGAGCCCGGCCAGCAGGAAGAACAGGCCCGACGCGGTCAGGTAGAGGACCCCGATCGCCTTGTGGTCGGTGGTCGAGAGCCACGCCAGGAGGTCGAACCGGATCGGCTCGGCGGGCTCGCGGCGGACGTCGGCGATCGTCGCCATCAGGGCTGTCCTCCGCTCGGTGGCGCCACCGACGGCAGGTTCGAGGGGACGGTCGACCCGCCCGGCCCGACCGGCGGCGGCGTCCCGATCGGCAGGGCCGAGCCGGCGGCCTGTTGCGACGCGAGCCAGGCCTGATAGTCGGCGGCCGAGACCGCCCGGACCGAGAACAGCATCTGGGCGTGGTACGTGCCGCAGAACTCCGCGCACTGGCCGCGGTACGTCCCGGGCTCCTCGACGGTGAAGTCGAACGTCGACGTCCGGCCCGGGATCGCATCGCGCTTGAACAGGAACTGCGGGACGAAGAAGGCGTGGTCGACGTCGCCCGCGGGCGCCGTCAGGGCGATGTGCACCGGCTGGTCGACCGGAACGACGAGCTCGGGCGGCTGTTCCGGCGTCCCGACGACGGAGATCGACTCCCGCGGATAGTCGAACCGCCATTGCCAGCGGAAGGCGGTGACGATCACGTCGACACCGGCCTCAGGGCTCCGGGCGTCGATCACGTTGAGCGTGCCGAGGGTTCCGGCAAAGAGGCCGATGACGATGACGATCGGGATCGTCGTCCAGATGATCTCGATCCGGATGTCGCCATGGATCTGCCTCGGCAGCCCGGGCTCCCGCCGACGCCGGACGATCGCCAGCGTGACGAGCGTCCAGACGACCGCGCCGACGAGGATGCTCAGGGCGATGAACCAGGCCCACAGGCCGTTCGTCGCGCGGCCCTGGCTCGTCGCGGCCTCCGGCAGGCAGCCCCCGGCCAGGAGCCCGAGACCGACGAGCGCCGCGAGCCGGAGCGCGCGCGCCCTCACCGCTCCTCGACCTCCTCGAACCCGCCGGACGCCGTCCGCCGGACCTCCACGCCGGCCTGGTGGACGACCGCATGGCCCCGTTGACGGCGGTTCTGGGCGAGGAGGTAGACGAGGATCCAGGTGACGACCGGCGCGACCACGAAGAGGACGCGGAACGACGCGGTCAGCGTCCCGACGTCGATGTGCAGCAGGAGCGCGATCACGTCGTTCCCGCCGGACAGCATCGCGACGAGGAAGACCACGATTCCGGCCGCGCCGGTGGCCGTCCGGACCGGCGTCTCCCAGGGCCAGTCGAGCAGGTTGTGGTGGCGGTGGTCACCGGTGATCCCGGCCTCGATGAACGGCCACAGCAGGAGGACCGTCACGAGGATGCCGGGCACGACGACGCCGGGCACGAACGGCGCGGGGATCGTGACGCCGAGGATCGTCGGCTCGAACGACGGGCCGATGCGCAGCAGCCCCTCCAGCCAGCCGACGTACCAGTCGGGCTGGGCCGGCGAGCTGGCGGTGTACGGCAGGTACGGCCCGTAGGCCCAGACGGGGTTGATCTGGACGAGACCGGCGAACGCGGCAATGACCGCGGCGACGAGGAAGAAGAGCCCCACGGAACGAAACGCCTGGCTCGGCCAGAACGGGAGACCGACGACGTTGTCGTTCGTCCGCCGCGGCCGCTTGTACTGGGTGTGCTTCTGGACGAAGACGAGGAGGATGTGGGTCCCGATGCCGCCGATGAGCAGCCACGGCAGGAGCATGACGTGGAAGACGAACAGGCGGCTGATGACGTCGAGCGTGGGGAACTCGCCGCCGAAGATGAGCGACGCCACCCACGGCCCGATGAACGGGATCCCGACCGCGACGCCGTAGATGATCTGGAGGCCGGTCCCCGACAACAGGTCGTCGGGCAGCGAATAGCCGGTGATGCCCTCCGCGAGCGCGAACAACAGGAGGCCGATCCCGATCATCCAGTTGATCTCGCGCGGCTTGCGGAACGCGCCGGTGAAGAAGATCCGGGCCAGGTGGACCGCGATCGAGCCGAGGAAGACGAGCGCCGTCCAGTGGTGGATCTGGCGCATGAGCAGGCCGGCCTTGACCTCGAACGAGAGGCGCATGACGGACGCGAACGCCGCCGACATCTCCGTCCCGTCGAGCGGCGCGTACGGGCCGGCGTACGTCGTCGGCCGCGAGTCCGGCGTGTAGAAGAACGTGAGGAACGTCCCGGTCAGCAGGAGGATGACGAAGCAGAAGAGGGCGACCTCCCCGAGCAGGAACGTCCAGTCGTCGGGGAAGAGCTTGCGCAGGACGGTCCGGCTCAGCTCGGCTACCCCGGTCCGCTCGTCGATCCAGTGGGCGACGCGCTCGAGCTCGGTCCGGCCCTCGTCGCGGTCGGGCGCCGTGGGCGTCGGCGCGGCGGCCACCTACGCGCCCTCCCCGCTGTGGACGTCCCAGAAGCTCGGACCGACCGGCGCCGGGAACCCCTCGCTGGCGACGAACGTGCCGTCGGGCTGCTGCTGGATCGGCAGTTGCGGCAGCGGCCGCACGGCCGGTCCGAAGACCGGCACGGCGCCGTGGAGGACGTCGAAGGTCGACTGGTGGCACGGGCAGACGAGCTGGTGGTCGGACGCCCGGTAGAGCCCGACCGGGCAGCCGGCATGGGTGCACTTCTTCGAGAAGCAGACGTAGCCGTTCGGCGCGCCGGCGCCGCCGTCGCCGGGCAGCGCGAGGAGGCCGGGCTCGACGTGGATGAGCACGGCCTGGCCGTCGGAGGAGCCCGGCGCGCCCTCGGGGAAGACGGTCAGCATCCCGCCGATCGGCAGCTGATCGGCATGGACGGGCTGGTTGTCGAGGCCCACGAGCCGCAGGCCACGCCGCCACGGGGTCTCGAAGAGCGAGCGCCCCGGCGCGGGCCCGAGTGAGAACACCGGCACGGCCAGGGCGGCGGCGAGACCCGCGAAGCCCGTCACCGCGAGCCCGAGGAGGGCGTGGCGGCGGGTGATGCCCTCCCGAACGGCGTGGTCCGAGAGGTCGTCCTCGCCGGGCGGGCTTTCGAGCGTGCCCCGTGGCTCGACCCCCTCGACGTCCGGGATCAGCTCCTGGCCCCAGACGACGATCGCCACGCCGATTCCCCCAAGCGCAAGCATGAGCAGGACGCCCTCGACCTGGGTCTGGCCGCCGGCGACGTAGAGCACGAGGAGCGCGATGCCGGCGAGGAACGCGACGATGAATGCAACGCCGACGGTCCACTCCGCGCGGGCGTCCGGGCCCGACGGCGGGCGGAGGCGCGGCAGGCCGGGGCGCGGGAGCCTCACGTCGTCCTCTCGTGCGATTCGTCGGTTGCCGCATCCTCCTCGACGCTGCCACTCGCGGTCCAGCGAGCGACCGCGAGGAGCGTCACGATCCCGACGAAGCCGGCCAGGAAGCCCTCGGCGACCGGTCCGATCTCGGCGATCTGGAGCCCGCCCGGATGCGGCAGGCTCCTGAGCGACACGACGTAGGCAGCGAGCGAGTCGAGCTGCTGCTGGCTGAAGGCGAAGAGCGGCATCGGTCCCGGTCCGGTCACCACGGCCTCGCCGACGGTCGTCGGGTCGGCCTGGTCGAGGCCGGGGGCGACGTCGCGGCCGACCGTGCCCCCCGCTCCGCCCGCCCCATGGCAGGCCGCGCAGTTCGCCGTGTAGAGCTGCTGGCCCGCGGCGAGGTCGGCGCCGGTCGTCTGGACGGACGGGATCGCCGGCCCGCTGCCGAGGCTCGCGACGTAGGCGACGAGCGCCCGGATCTGACTGTCGTCGAAGGCCGGGCGGCCGCGCTGCATCGGGACGGCCGGGTCGGCCAGCGGCATCCGCCCCGTCCGGAGCACGAAGTCGGCGAGTGCCGCGCCGGCGTTCTCGATCGACGGCCCGGACGGCCCACCCTGTCCCTGCGCCCCGTGACATGACGCGCACGACTGGAGGAAGAGGTTCCGACCGGTCGCGAGGTCCGCGACCTGCGCGGCCGACGCCGAGGCCGAGGATGGCGCGGCGCGGGCGACGCCGGTCGGGCCGAAGAGCCCGAGCGAGATCGCGGCGCCGGCAGCGAGCACGGCCGCGGCGGCAACGATGCCCCGCACACCGGCGGGGATGCCGGTTACGCTGCTCAGCATCGACCCTTCGGCCCGACGACGATGACCGACTTCCACGCCTCCGGCGCGCTCGCGCTCGCGATCGTCGACGCGCTCGTGCTCGTTGCGGCGATCGTCCTCGCCCTCGGCGTGCACGCCGCCCGCCTGTGGCTCGACCGGGCGGTCCTCGTCGCGCTGATCCTGGCGGGTATCAACGCGCTCGCCGGCATCGCGCTCATCGCCTCCGGCCACGCTCCGTCCGACCTCCTGCACGTCGTCTACGGCGCGGCGGCCCTGATCGTGCTGCCGGTGGCCCGATGGGCCGGCCGCGGAGCCGATCTTCGGCGTCGCGCGCTGTGGGTCGCCGCCGGGTCGGTCGTCCTGGCGGGCGTCCTCCTCAGGCTCGGCCAGACGGGGTAACCGGCCGGGCCAGATTCGCCCCCCGATTGCGCAGCCTACTGCGCCGCGGGCGGTGTCTGCCTTGCACGACGCTATCAGTCGGCAACGCGCCGGCCGTCGCCGGCGCCGGGGCTACGCGCTCTCGGCGCGCTCCGCGAGCCACTCCTCGTAGTTGTGCTCGTCGACGCCCTTGTCGACATCCACCTTCGTGAGGAGGAGCGGCGCCCGGCCCTCCCGGATCGTCTCCTCGGTGATGATGCACTTGCGGACGTCGGTCCGTTCCGGGATGTCGTACATCACGTCGAGGAGCGCCTCCTCGACGATCGACCGGAGCGCGCGGGCACCGGTCTTGCGCTCGAGGGCCACGGTCGCGGCGGCCCGAAGCGCGCCCTCGGTGAAGACGAGCTCGACTTTGTCGAGGCCGAGGAACTTCTGGAACTGGCGGGCGATCGCGTTCTTCGGCTCGGTCAGGACCCGGACCAGGTCGCCCGCGTTGAGCGGCGTGAGCGTCACCACGACCGGCAACCGACCGACGAACTCCGGGATCAGCCCGAACTACAGGAGGTCCTCGGGCATGAGCTTCTCGAGGACCTTCGCCCGCTCCTCCTTCGGGACACCCGCGGCCTCGGCGCCGAAGCCGATCGACCGCCGGCCGACGCGCTCCTCGACGATCTTCTCGAGCCCGTCGAAGGCGCCGCCGCAGATGAACAGGATGTTCGTCGTGTCGATCTGGATGAAGTCCTGGTGAGGGTGCTTCCGGCCGCCCTGGGGCGGGACGTTGGCGACGGTCCCCTCGAGGATCTTGAGGAGCGCCTGCTGGACGCCCTCGCCCGACACGTCGCGGGTGATCGAAGGGTTGTCGGCCTTCCGGGCGATCTTGTCGATCTCGTCGATATAGATGATCCCGCGCTGGGCCCGGGCGACATCGAAGTCGGCCGCCTGGATGAGCCGGAGGAGGATGTTCTCGACGTCCTCGCCGACGTAGCCGGCCTCGGTGAGCGACGTCGCGTCGGCGATGCAGAAGGGCACGTCGAGGACGCGGGCGAGGGTCTGGGCGAGGAGGGTCTTGCCCGAGCCCGTCGGGCCCACGAGCAGGACGTTCGACTTCTGGAGCTCGACCTCGTCGACCTGGTGGCCGGCGTTGACCCGCTTGTAGTGGTTGTAGACCGCGACCGAGAGGACCTTCTTGGCCCGCTCCTGGCTGATGACGTACTGGTCGAGCGCGAACTTGATCTGGCGCGGGTTCGGGAGCTTCGCCGCGGTCGGCTTCGTCCGCGGCGCCTCGAGCATCTCCTCCTCGATGATCTCCTGGCAGAGGTTGATGCACTCGTCGCAGATGTAGACGCCCTGGCCCGCGATCAGCTTGCGGACCTGCTCCTGGCTCTTGCCACAGAACGAGCAGCGATACGGAACCTTCGTTCCCTTGCTGCCACTCGTCGCGCTCACCCGCTGCCCTCGTTCCCGGGTCGACGGCCCACCCGGCGCGAGACCGGGTTCAGGACTTCGACTTCTTTTCCTTCTCCGCCTCGGGGGCCGCCTCGGTCTCCGTCGACTTCGGCTCCGTGACGCTCG
>DASTSC010000271.1:0-3302 GCA_035760905.1 Candidatus Limnocylindrales bacterium
GTCGAGGCGATCTCCGTCGCCGAGCGGCCGCATCTCCACGTGTTCATCGCGACGAGCGACATCCACCTCGTCCACAAGCTTCGGCTGTCGCGCGACGAGGCGCTCGCGGAGGCCGTCCGCTGGGTCCGCTACGGCCGCGAGCAGCTCGGATCCGATGCCGAGATCGAGTTCAGCGCCGAGGACGCATCGCGGACCGACCCCGAGTTCCTGCTGAAGGTCTACGAGGCCGTCGTCGACGCCGGGGCGACCACGGTGAACATCCCGGACACCGTCGGCTACGCGATCCCCGCCGAGTTCGGGGCGCTCGTGAAGCGCGTCGTCGACCTCGTCGACGACGAGGCGACGGTGAGCGTCCACTGCCACAACGACCTCGGTCTCGCGACGGCCAACACGCTCGCGGCCGTCCAGGCCGGCGCCCGCCAGGTCGAGGTCACCGTCAACGGCCTCGGCGAGCGCGCGGGCAATGCCTCGCTCGAGGAGGTCGTGATGGCCCTCCGGACGCGGCCGACCCAGTTCGGCGCGTCGGGGGTGGGGGTCGCGACGGAGCAGATCACCGCCGCCTCGCGGCTGGTGAGCTACCTCACGGGGTTCGCCGTCCAGCCGAACAAGGCGATCGTCGGAGCGAACGCGTTCGCCCACGAGTCCGGGATCCACCAGGACGGGGTCATCAAGAACCCGCTCACGTACGAGATCATGACTCCCCAGTCGGTCGGTCTCGGCGGCAGCCAGCTGACGATCGGCAAGCTCTCGGGCCGGAAGGGCCTCGCCGAGAAGCTGCGCCGGCTGGGCCACGAGGTCGACGGCGAGCGGCTCGACCGGATCTACCGCGAGGCGGTGGCCCTGGCCGACGCGAAGAAGGAGGTGACCGACGCCGACCTCCTCGCGCTCCTCGAGCAGGACGCCTCCGAGGTGCCGGCCTCGATCGAGCTCCTCGGCTGGAGCGTGACGTCCTCGCATGGCGGCAACGCGGTGGGCACGGTCTCGCTCCACGTCGCGGGCCAGGATCGATCCGCGGAGGCGACCGGCAACGGCCCCGTCAACGCGCTCTTCGCGGCCGTCGACGCGATCCTCCAGCCGGCCCTCGGCTGGCATCCCGTCCTCGCCGAGTACGAGATCAAGGCCGTCTCGGCGGGCGAGGATGCCCAGGGCCAGGTGCTCGTGCGTTGCCGGCGCTCGTCGGACGAGGGCCCGGGCGCGCTCGTCGTCACCGGCCACGGGCTCTCGACGAACATCATCGAGGCATCGATCGAGGCGTACCTCGTGGCGGCGAACAAGCTCCACGGCGCCGAGATCAACGGGGTCTCGGTGGCATTCGTCGGGCAGCGCACGGCAGAGGAGCTGCCGTGAATCCTCGGGCCGAAGGCCCCCGCCGAGCAGCCTCGGCCCTCGGAGGGGCCCTGCCATGACCATGTACCGCCTGGTGGCGATCCCGGGTGACGGGGTGGGCCCGGAAGTCATTGCCGCGACGCGGACCGTCGTCGACGCGGCAGGGCAGCGGTTCGGGTTCGAGGTCGAGTGGGACGAGGTCGCCGCCGGCGGCGCGGCGATCGACCGCCACGGCGTGGCGATGCGACCGGAGGACGTCGAGCGCTGCGGCGAGGCCGACGCCGTCCTCCTCGGCGCGGTCGGTGGCCCGAAGTGGGACGACCCGACGGCCGCGGTCCGGCCCGAGCAGGCGCTGTTCGCGCTCCGCGGCGGCCTCGGCCTCTACGCGAACCTCCGCCCGGTCCGGCCCCACCCGGCGCTCGTCGACTCGTCGCCGCTCCGGCCCGAGCGGCTCGACGGCGTCGACCTGCTCATCGTCCGCGAGCTGACCGGCGGGATCTACTTCGGTGACCGAACCGAGGCGACGGCCGAGGCCGGGCGGCGCTCCGCCCGGGACACGCTGCCGTACGCCGAGGCCGAGATCGCCCGCGTCGTCCGGCTCGCCTTCGAGCTCGCCGGGGACAGGCGCCGAAGGGTCACCTCCGTCGACAAGGCGAACGTCCTCGCGACGTCGCGGCTCTGGCGGCGGGTGACCGACGAGGTCGGCCACGACTACCCCGACGTCGAGCTCGAGCACCGGCTCGTCGATTCGTGCGCGATGCTGCTCGTGACCCGGCCGGCCTCGTTCGACGTGATCGTCACCGAGAACCTCTTCGGCGACATCCTCTCCGACGAGGCGGCCGTCCTGACCGGCTCGCTCGGGATGCTGCCGTCGGCCTCGCTCGGCGAGCGCCGGACCGCCGACGGCACGTTCGGCCTCTACGAGCCGATCCACGGCTCGGCGCCCGACATCGCCGGCCAGGGGATCGCCAACCCGCTCGGGACGATCCTGTCGGCGGCGATGATGCTCCGCTGGTCGCTCGGTCGTCCCGCCGCCGCCGAGGCGATCGAGGCGGCCGTCGAGAGGACCGTCGCCGACGGCGTCCGGACCGCCGACCTGGGTGGCCGGGCGTCGACCGACGAGGTGACGCGCGCAGTGAGCGACCGCCTCGCGGCCGCGGAGCCGGCGGCGGCCGCGCGATGAGCGACCGCGTTCTCCTGTACGACACGACCCTGCGCGACGGAACGCAGCGGGAGGGGCTCGTCGTCTCGCTCGCCGACAAGATCAAGATCGCCCGCCGGCTCGACGAGTTCGGCTTCCCGTACGTCGAGGGTGGCTGGCCCGGCTCGAACCCCAAGGACGTCGAGTTCTTCGCCGCCGCCCGGTCGATGACGTTCGCCCATGCCCGGCTGGCGGCGTTCGGCTCGACCCGCCACCGGGCGAACCTGCCGGCGGATGATCCGAACCTCCTCGCCCTCGTCGAGGCGGCGACGCCCGTCGTCACGATCTTCGGCAAGAGCTGGCTGCTCCACGTGATCGACGTCCTCGGCGCGACGCCGGACGAGAACCTGGCGATGGTCGGCGACTCCGTCGCGTTCCTCCGCGCCGCGGGTCGCGAGGTCGTCTACGACGCCGAGCACTACTTCGACGGCTACCGCGACGACCCCGCCTACGCGGTCGCCACGCTCCGGGCGGCGCGTGAGGCCGGCGCGACGACGATCACGCTGTGCGACACGAACGGTGGCCTTCTCACCGACGACCTGACCGCGATCGTCGACGCGACGCGGGCCGCGCTCGCCGACGCCGAGGCACCCGACGTCACCTGGGGCATCCACGTCCACAACGACGCCGAGCTCGCGGTCGCGAACTCGCTCGCCGCGGTCGCCCACGGCATCCGCCACGTCCAGGGCACGATCAACGGCTACGGCGAGCGCTGCGGCAACGCGAACCTCGTCTCGATCCTCGGCAACCTCGCTCTCAAGACCGGCTTCGAGGT
>DASTSC010000272.1:0-3179 GCA_035760905.1 Candidatus Limnocylindrales bacterium
CATCTCCTCCTCGGTCTCCTGCTCGACGGTCAGGTAGTCGTTGCGCGCGGCGTCGACTGCCCGGATCAGCTCGTCGAGCTTGAGGTGGAGCGCCTTCGTCGTCCTGTTCTGGCTGTTCTGGATGACGAAGACCATGAGGAACGTGACGATCGTCGTGCCCGTGTTGATGACGAGCTGCCACGTGTCGGAGAACCCGGCGAGCGGCCCCGTCAGCGCCCAGACCACGATGATCGCCGCCGCGGTCGCCAGTGCGAAGGGCGAGCCGAGGACGCGTGTGAGCGCGTCCGCGGCTCGGTTGAAGCGGTCCCGCATCGCCCTCCCCGTCTCTCCCCCTGTCGGTGCAGCGACACGAGGTTGCCCGTTCGGACGCTACAGGCACGCGCCGAAGCGACCGCGTCGGCGTGCAACGATGGTTGCGAAGTTCAGGCCGGCGAGGCCGTCGCGAGGGTGCCGCTCGGTCATCAGACCGTCGCACGAGCCGTGAACGATGAGGCGCCGATGGAGAGCCAGCAGCCGCGTCCGATCCTCGTCGTCGACGACGACGCGAAGATCGTTCGCCTCGTCAGGATGTATCTCGAGCGTGCGGGACATCGCGTCCTGGAGGCGACCGACGGCCGTTCCGCCCTCGCTGCGATCGCCCTCGAGCAGCCGGCGCTCGTCGTGCTCGATCTCATGCTGCCCGAGGTCGACGGCCTCGCGGTCATCCGCGCGGTCCGCCGAACCGACCGGACGCCGATCGTCGTGCTCTCCGCGCGGGGCACCGCGGACGATCGCGTCACGGGTCTCGCCGCCGGCGCCGACGACTACGTGCCCAAGCCGTTCTCGCCGGCCGAGCTCGTCCTCCGGGTCCAGCGCGTCCTCGAGCGGTCGTCGCTCGGTGCGATCGCCGCCCCGGCCGCCGGCGTCCTTCGGCTCGGCCCGCTCGTCGTCGATCGCGACCGCCACGAGGTGCGAATCGACGGCCGTGAGGTCCGGCTCACCCCGGTCGAGTTCCGGATGCTGACGGTCCTGCTCGAGGCCGACGGCCGCGTCCTGACCCGTGACCGCCTTCTCGACGCGGTCTACGGGGAGGACGGGCTCGAGGTGCTCGATCGGACGATCGACGTCCACGTCCGCCGGCTCCGCGACAAGCTCGGCGACGACCCGGACCGGCCTCGGTTCGTCGCGACGGTCCGGGGAGTCGGCTATCGCACGGTTCGGCCGGAGGCGGAGCCGGCATGAGGCGACCGAGCGGGATCGGCCTCCGGATCGCCGCCGCGTCCCTCGCGGTGGCGGCGGTCGCCGTCGCCGTCCTCTCGGTCGGTGTCGTGGTCGTCGGCGGCCAGGCGTTCGCCGACCTGATGCGCGTCCACGGCTCGTCCACCCAGGAATCGCAGTCGATGTTCGAGGCGTCCGTCGTCCGGGTCCTGCTCGTGACCGCGGTCGTGGCGGCGGCGCTCGCGCTCGTCCTCGCGGCGATCGTCGGCCGGCGGCTCGCGGCGCCGCTCGGCGGGATCGGCCGGGCGGCGCGCCGGATCGCCGAGGGCGACTACGCGAGCCGGATCCCTCGCTCGGGGCCGGAGGAGATCGTCAGCCTCGCCGACTCGTTCAACCAGATGGCGGTCGCGCTCGAGGAGCAGGAACGGATGCGGCGCGAGTTCATCGCCAACGCCGCACACGAGCTGCGGACGCCGCTGACGAACCTCAAGGGCTACCTCGAGGCGCTTCGCGACGGCGTCGTCCCGCCCGACCCGGCGGTCTTCGCCTCGCTCTGGGACGAAGCCGAGCGGCTCGTCCGCCTGTCGCGCTCGCTCGACACCCTTGCCGAGGGCGACGCAGGGCTGCCGTCCGAGCTGGTCGACGTCGACCTCGCCCGGGCCATCCGCTCGGCGGTCGATCTCGCCGCCCCGTCGGCCCAGGCGGCCGGGCTGTCGGTCGCGGTCGAGCTGCCGCCGCGACTGCCCGCCCGGGCCGACCCCGACGGTCTCGCCCAGGTCCTCGCGAACCTGCTCCAGAACGCGATCCGCTACACGCCGTCGGGCGGCCGCGTGACCGTCCACGCCGAGGCTCGGCCCGACGACGTCCTCGTCGCCGTGAGCAACACGGGACCGGGCATTCCCGACGCCGACCTGCCCCACGTCTTCGAGCGCTTCTACCGCGTCGAGAAGTCGCGCGACGCGGCGCGCGGCGGGGCCGGGATCGGCCTGGCGATCGTCCGCCAGATCGTCGAGGCGGCGGGCGGCCGGGTCGGCGCCGAATCGACCGCCGACGTGACTCGCTTCTGGTTCAGCCTGCCCAACGGCGGCTGAGGAGCGACGCGAAGCCGTCATCCGCGCGTCATGCCCCCGTCACCCGGTCGCGAGAGGGTTCGCCCCGTCAACGCATCGACCAGCACGGGAGGACCCATGCATCGAATCGTCAGGCTCGGCGCGCTCGGCGCCGCGGCCGCCAGCCTCATCCTCGGGACGGCGTCGTCCGCTCTCGCCGCCTCGCCGACCAGCGGTCACGTCTACGTCAACGACAACACCGCCGGTCGGAACAGCGTGTCCGGCTTCGACCGCCACGCCGACGGGTCGCTGACGCCGATCGCCGGCTCGCCGTTCGACGCGGGCGGCGCGGGCCTCGGCACCCCGACCGGATCGGCGGGCGCGATCGCCCGGACGCCCGACGGCCGCTATCTCGTCGCGGCCGATCCCGGCAGCGACGAGGTCTCGGTCCTCAAGGTCCGGCCGAACGGATCGCTCCGTCTCGTCGACGTCCAGCCATCGAACGGCAGCACGCCGGTCAGCGTCGCCATCAGCGGGAGCCTCGTCTACGTCGCGAACACGGGCGCCGGCGACAGCAACTACACGGGCTTCCGACTCAACGCCGGCGGCCACCTCCGGGCGATCCCCGGTTCGACCTTCCCGCTTCCGGACGACGCCCTGCCGGGCCAGGTGCTCTTCGGCGCGGGCGGCCACGTCCTCGTCGGCACGAGGGTGGGGCCGGCCGCGGGACCGTCGTTCATCGACAGCTTCGTCGTCGGCGCCGACGGTCGGCTCACCGCCGCCCCGGGCTCACCCTTCCCGGCCCAGCGAATCGGGCCGTTCGGGAGCGCCTTCCGGCCGACGAACACGTCGCAGCTGTTCGTCTCGAACGCCCACGACGGCCCGGGCGCAGGCAGCGTGTCCGCGTACGAGGTCGCCGGCGACGCGACGCTC
>DASTSC010000273.1:0-7562 GCA_035760905.1 Candidatus Limnocylindrales bacterium
CTCATGGAGCGGCTCCACGGCGCGCGCCCAGTCCGGGCGACGCAGGCCTTCGAGCCGATCGCCGCCGATGCGGCCGAGGCGGCGATTCTCGACCTGCCGGTCGGGAGCCCGCTCATGCTCGTCGAGCGAACCGCGTGGGACGTTCACGGCCGAGCCGTCGAGTACGCCCGGGATCTCTACCGCGGCGACCGCGCCCGGTTCGTCGCCGAGCTGACGCTGTGAGGAGCGGGTCGACCGCGAGGAGGTGAGGATCGAGAAGGAGACGCGTCGGGGGGTTCGCTCGTGGGAGAGGAAGCTGCGGAGGAGGCAGAGGTGACAGCCATCGCGTCCCAGCCCCCGAGGTTGTTCGTCCGCAAGACCTCGGGGCTCATCCGGACGATCGGCATCTTCGGCGCGATCGTCTTCGGCGTTCACTGCATCAGCCTGTCGTCGTCCGGGATCCTGACGTTCTACTCGACGCCCAGCCTGTGGCCCGGATCGGACCTGCTGATCATCCTCACGTTGTCGGCCGTGCTCTGCGCGATGCACGGCTACACGTTCAGCCAGATCGGGGCGGCGGCCCCAAGGTCCGGCGCGGACTACACCCTGGCCAGCCGAACGCTGAGCCCGTGGCTGGCCTTCCCGGCGAGCTTCGCGCTCGTGCTGTTCAGCGGGCTCGTCGCGGGCAGCCTCGTCGCCTGGATCCCGACGGTGGCCTTGCCGGCGTTCCTCAACGCGACGGGCGTGCTCTACAACCAGGCGTGGGCGACCGACCTCGCGACGTTCTCGTCGAGCCAGGCCGGGATCCTCGTCTTCGGCACGGTCGGCGTCCTCATCACGCTCTGGACGCTGTTTTTCCCGACTCGGACCGTCGTCCGGATGATGGGGGTCGGATTCTTCCTCGGCCTCGCGGCCTGGGCCGTGATCCTGTTCAGCTTCCTGACCGGGAGCGCCGAGACCTTCAAGGCGAACTGGGACGCGTACGTCCCGGGCGGTCCCTTCGACCAGGTCATCTCCACCGCCCAGGGCCTCGGGATGACGTTCGACCGGAGCCTCGGCAACGCGATCGTCGCCGGGCTGCTCATGGGCTTCTGGATCTTCTACGGCTACTACATCCCGACGTTCTTCGCCGGTGAGGTGAAGGAGGCGCCGAAGACGCTCCTCCAGGGCTCGTGGGGCGCGATCCTCATCACCTGGGCGATCTTCGCCGGCGGGGTCCTCCTCTTCACCCGCTTCGTCCCCCAGGACTGGCTGGCCGCGGAAGGGTGGCTCTTCAACAACGCCGCGAAGTCCGGCTCGGACTTCGCGGCGAACCCGTTCGTGACGTTCTACGCGTCGGTGCTCCAACCGAACGTCGTGTTCTTCCTGATCATGGCGGTCGGCTTTATCTACACCCTGATCAACCTCGCCCAGACCTACTTCTTCTACGCGAGCCGGATCATGTTCGCCTGGGCGTTCGACCGGATCGTTCCGGAATGGATCGCGAACGTCGACGAGTCGACCGGCAGCCCGCGCAACGCGGTCCTGATCATCGCGGTCATGGCGGAGATCGGGGTCCTGGCGTCGGCGTTCTACTCGACGCTGTTCGTCCAGCTCAACTTCGTCTTCTACGCCGCGATCACGATGCTCGTCCCGGTCGCGGCGGCGATCGTCTACCCCTTCCGGAAGCGGGAGCAGTGGGAGGCGGGCGCCGGCCACGTGCGGGCGATGATCGCCGGCTATCCGACGATGACCGTCGTCGGCATCGGCACGTTCGTGTTCCTGCTCCTGCTGGTGGCCTCGCCGTTCATCTGGCCGGCCGTCGGCTTCCCGCCGGATCAGGTCGCGAGCTCGCTCCTGATCTTCGTCGCGATCGTGGTCGTCGGCGTCGTGATCTTCGCCGCGGCTCGCTGGTACCGCCAGAGCCGCGAGGGGATCGACATCATGGCCACGTTCCAGGAGGTCCCACCGGCCTGACCGCCGGCCCCTGTTCGGGCGTCCGCGGGTGACCGCGGACGCCCACTCGACCGCATCCAACCCACGCTTCGAAAGGCCCCGCGCATGCCCTCGCTCTTCCGCCGCGCCGACCGTCCCGGACCGTCGGGCTTCGTCCGGCTCGTCCAGACGGCCGACCTCCACGGATCGAACGCCGCGTTCCGCAAGTTCCTCTCCGCGGCCGTCCGAAACGACGCGAACCACGCGATCATCTCGGGCGACCTGACCGGCAAGGCGATCGTGCCGATCATCCGGCGCGACGGCCGCCACGAGGCGTGGCTGTTCGGCAACCGCGAGGTCGTCGAGACCGAGGCCGAGCTCGAGCGGCTGCGGACGAAGATCGGCGACGTCGGGATGTACGACCACGTCTGCGACGAGGAGGAGGCTCGGGCGCTCGACGCCGACCCCGAGCGTCTCCACGACCTGTTCGTCGAGAAGATGAACGCCCGGCTGGCGGAGTGGCTCACGCTCGCGGGCGAGGTCCTCGCCCCGGCCGGGATCCCGCTCTGGCTCATCCCCGGCAACGACGACGACCGCTCGGTCGACCCGATCCTCGACGCGAGCCAGTACGCCTGCAACGTCGACAACCGGGTCGTTGAGCTCGACGAGCACCACGAGCTGGTCAGCCTCGGTGACACCTCGATGACGCCCTGGGAGTGCCCGCGCGACTATCCCGAGGAGCACATGGACGAGGTCGTCCCGGCGCTCTTCGGGCAGGTCCGGAACCCCGCCGGGGCCATCGTCAACATGCACTGCCCGCCGCGCGACACGAAAATCGACCAGTGCCCCGAGCTCTCGTCCGATCTCGAGATCAGGTTCGAGGGCGGCCAGGTGATCATGGGCTCGGCCGGATCGTCGGCGATCCGGCGGGGTCTCGACCAGCTCCAGCCCGTGCTCTCCCTCCACGGCCACATCCACGAGGCCCGGGGGGTCCACAAGCTCGGTCGGACGCTCTGCCTCAACCCGGGCTCGGAGTACGCCGAGGGGATCATGAAGGCCTCGATCGTGAACCTCGAGCCGACGCGGGTGAAGGGCTACATCCTCATCAGCGGCTGATGGCCGTCCGGGTGCCCGTCGTCGTCGTCGGCGGCGGCGTCGTCGGCTGCGCGATCCTTCGCGAGCTCACGCGACGCGGCGTGCGGGCCGTGCTCGTCGAGGCCGCGCCCGACGTCTGCGAGGGCACCTCGAAGGCGAACAGCGCCATCGTCCACACGGGCTTCGACGCGAAGGCCGGCACGGTCGAGGCCCGGATGCTCCGACGCGCCGCCGCGCTCTGGCCGGCGCTCGTCGACGAGCTCGGCGTGCCGTTCCTGTCCGTCGGCGCCCTCATGCTCGCCCGGACCCCAGACGACGCGGACCGGCTCCGGAGCCAGATCGCCGGGAATGCCGACACGCTCGGCGTTCGAACGGAGCTGCTCGACGAGAACGCGGTGCGAGAGGTCGCCCCGTACCTCGCTGTCGACGTCGTCGCGGCGTTGTCGATCCCGGACGAGGCCGTCGTCGACCCGTTCTGGCTGACCCGGGCCCTCGCCGAGGCGGCGATGGCGGGAGGCGCCGAGGTTCGCCTCGGCCATGCCGTCGCGGCCCTCGACGTCGGCGCCGACGAGGTCCGCGTCGGCCTCGACGACGGGACCGAGATCGCGGCCGAGCAGGTGATCGACGCGGCCGGCATCCGGGCCGACCAGGTGGCCCGGCTCGCGGGTGACGACTCGTTCACGCTCAGCCCGCGCAAGGGCCAGTTCCTCGTGTCGGAGGAGACGTTCGGGGTGGACCGGATCGTCCTGCCGATCCCGGGACCGCTCGGGAAGGGGATGCTCGTCACCCCGATCGTGTTCGGCGGCCTGCTCCTCGGCCCCACGGCCGTCGACACCGACGAGCGCGACGACCGCTCGACCGATCCCGCCGAGGCCGAACGGATCCTCGCGGCCTGCGCCTCGATGGTGCCGGCGGTCGGAAACACCCTGCCCGTGCGGGCGTTCGCCGGGCTCCGCCACGTCTCCTCGACCGGCGACTTCATCGTCCGCCCGTCGACCGTCTCGGACCGGCTCTACCTCGCGGCCGGGATCCGCTCGACGGGCATCTCCACCTCGCCCGCGATCGCGGAGGCGGTGGTGGACGAGGTCGTCGCGGTTCGCGGCTGGCGGACCGCGGAAGGCCAGCGGCGGACGCTCCCGGCGCCGCCGGCGGAGCTGCTCGAGGACCCCGGGGAGGTCGTCTGCCTCTGCCGCTCGATCGGCCGCGGTGAGATCGAGGCCGCCTGCCGGCGACCGCTCGCCCCGGCCACGCTCGACGCGGTGAAGCGCCGGGGCGGCGCGACCTTCGGCGACTGCCAGGGCAACCTCTGCGCGCTCGAGGTGGCGTCGATCCTCGCCGCCGAGCGCGGCGTCGAGGTGTCGGCGGTCGAGAAGCATCGCCGGGGCTCGTGGCTGTGGCAGCGCGCCGACGGGACGGCGGCGCCGCAGCCGCGGCCCGGCGATCGTCCGGCGGTGGATCGGCGGGACGCGGACGTCGTCGTGATCGGTGCCGGCGCGGCCGGAAGGGCCGCCGCCGAGGCGATCCGGTCCGCGGGTGCCCGTGTCGTCTCGGTCGCGCGCGCGGGTGGGCGGGTGCCGCTCGACGCCGCGGCCGACGTTCTCGACACTACCGTCGTCGGCCTCTCGCCGTCCGGCGACGGCTGGCTCGTCCTCGGCCAGGCCGCGGCCGGTTCGCTCGAGCTCGAGGCCCCGGCGGTCCTCGTCGCCACGGGGGCGTATGTCGAGCCGCGCGAGCAGCGCCGGATCGCGGGTCCGCGGCCGAGCGGGGTGATGACCGCCGACCTCGCCGAGCGCCTCCTCGACGCCGGGCTCCGGCCCGGCCGCGTCGTCGTCCTCGTCGGCGCCAACGGGCGGGCGGACGCGCTCGCCGGCGGTCTCGATGCCGCCGGCGCGGAGGTCGTCCGGATCGTCGATCCGCCGCTCGAGCTGCGGGGCGAGGCGCGGCTGACCGGGATCCGGACGGTCGAGGGCTGGATCGAAGCCGACAGCCTCGTCCTCGCCGACCGTCTCGTGCCGCAGGCCTTCGTCCTCCGCGGACTCGGCCTCCTCGACGCGCGACCGGGTACGCCGCTGCCGGTCGGGCCCGACGGCCGTCTCCCGCTCCCGGGCCTCTGGGCGGCCGGCTGCTGCGTGGCCCCCGCCTTCGACCACGCCGCCTGTGCCGCGGCGGGCCGGTCGGTCGGAGAGGCGATCGTCCGGTCCCTCGCCGTTCCGGCGGCCCGTACGGACGGCGTCGTGGCATGAGCGACCTCGTCCGAGACACGGCCATCGTCCGGGGCTCGCCCGACGCCGTCTGGTCGATCATCGAGGACCCGGCCGCCCTGGCCCGCGTCCTCCCGGGGGCCGAGTCGATCGTCGCCGACGGGCCGGGGCGGTTCCGGGGCGTTCTCGCGACGCGGATCCAGTTCCTCACGGTCCGCGCCGACGTCGTCGCCACGTTCCACGACGCCGACCCACTGCGTCACCTCAGGCTCGTCATCGAGGGCCGGCCCCGGGGGCTCGCCGGGTCGTTCGCCGTCTCGGTCCCGTTCGATCTCGCTCCGCTGCCCGCACCGGCGGACGCCGGGGCCGCCGATGCGCCGGCCGCCGAGGCCACCGAGATCCGGTACGCCGTCGACCTCCAGGTGACCGGCCGCCTCGCGACGTTCGGCGCGCCGCTGCTCCGGGACACGCTGCGACGCCAGATCGCGGCGCTCGTCGCGAACGTCGACCGCGAGCTCGCCATCCGCGCCCCAGGTCGGCCCGGGATGACCGAGGCGTGAGCGCCGACCTCCTCCTCGCGATCGACCAGGGCACGACCTCGACGCGGGCGATCGCCTACGACCGCGAGCTCAGGCCGGTCGCCTCCGCCGCGATCCCGCTCGACACGCAGCATCCGAAGCCGGGCTGGGTCGAGCAGGACCCCGAGCAGATCATCGCCTCGGTCGTGGAGTCGGTCGGGCAGGTCCTCGACGAGGTTGGCGGTCCCGGACGGATCGCGGCGGTCGGACTCGACAACCAGGGCGAGACGGTCGTCGCCTGGGCCGCCGGGACGCTCCGGCCGCTCGCGCCGGCGATCGTCTGGCAGTGCCGGCGGTCCGGCCCGATCGTCGACCGGCTGCGCGAGCGCGGCCTCGAGCCCGCGATCGCGGCCCGGACGGGCCTGCCCCTCGACCCGTACTTCTCCGCCGGCAAGCTCGCCTGGCTCCTCGAGCGCGACGCGAGGGTCCGGGTCGCCGCGCGCGACGGAACGCTCCGCTTCGGGACCGTCGACGCCTGGCTGACCGCACGGCTCGACGGCGGCCGTGCCCGGACCGATACGTCGACCGCCTCGCGCACGCAGCTCCTCTCGCTCGCGACGCTCGACTGGGACGCGGACCTGCTCGGCTGGTTCGGGATCGAGCGAGCGACGCTGCCGTCGATCGGGCCCACGGCCGGCGATCTCGGGACGATCCGCCACGCGCGCTGGGGTGCCGAGCTGCCCCTCCGGGCCCTCGCCTGCGACCAGCAGGCGGCGCTTGCGGGCCACGCCGGCTTCGCCCCGGGCAGGCTCAAGGCGACGTACGGGACCGGCGTGTTCCTCCTCGCGAACGCCGGCTCGCGACGCGTCCCGGTCGCGGGCGTCGAGACGTCGATCGGGTGGACGCTCCCGTCCGGGCGGACGGACAGCGTCCTGCAGGGCGGCGTCTTCGCGGCCGGGACCGTCGTCGACTGGCTCCGCGACGGGCTCGGCTTCGTGGCCGACACCTTCGAGACCGAGGCGGTCGCCCGGGCCGGCGATCCTGCGTCCGGGGTTCGCCTCCTGCCGGCCCTGTCGGGTCTCGGCGTCCCGTGGTGGCGACCCGACGCGCGGGCGGTCGTCGCCGGTCTCACCCCGGCGGCCGGCCGTCCGGAGGTCGTCCGCGCCGCGTTCGACGGCATCGCCCACCTCGTCGCCGACGTCGTCGACACGATCAGGCCCGCGCTGGTCGCGGACCCGGTCGAGCTCCGCGTCGACGGTGGGCTCGTCGCGAACCGCTACCTCATGGAGCGCCAGGCCGACCTGCTCGGCCTCCCCGTCGCGGTGGCGGCGGCCCGTGAATCGACCGCCCTCGGGGTCGCCGGCCTCGCCGGCATCGGCGCCGGCCTCCTGGCCCCCGAGGCGATCGCGCTGGCGAACCCGACCGCCGAGCGGTTCGAGCCCCGACTCGACGAGGCGACGAGACGGCGGGAGCGCGACGCGTGGCGGGCGTTCGTCGAGTCGAGCCTCGCCTCGGCCGACGCCGCCGGGGCGACCGGACCCCGATGCTAGAATGCGCCGGCCTCCGCGGAGAGGTCGCATAGAGGTCTAGTGCAGCGGTTTGCTAAACCGCCGAGTGGGGTAACCTGCTCCGAGGGTTCGAATCCCTCCCTCTCCGCCATTTCGGCGCCCGTAGCTCAGTGGATAGAGCGTCAGGTTGCGGACCTGAAGGTCGAAGGTTCGAGTCCTTTCGGGCGCGCCACCCCCGTTCGACAGCAGGTCGATGATCGACGACCGCGGCCGTTGATGGCCGGTTGATGGCCGGTTCCGCGGCACCGGCCGCCGCGCTCGAGCCCCTCGCCGAGAATCGGGACCTC
>DASTSC010000274.1:0-1747 GCA_035760905.1 Candidatus Limnocylindrales bacterium
GCTCGACGTCGCCTGCGACTGGGCGGTCGACGACGCCGGAGCGGGATACGCCAGCCTGCGGCACATCATCGAGCTCCGCCCCAGATACGTGAAGCTCGATCGGGGACTCGTCACCGGCATCAATGCCGATCCGATCCGGCAGGCGCTCGTGGCGGGCATGCTCCACTTCGCGACCTCGATCGGGGTCGAGATCATCGCCGAGGGGGTCGAGACCGAGGCCGAGCGGCTCACGCTCCAGCACCTCGGCGTGGCCCTCGGTCAGGGCTTCCTGTTTGGTCGACCGGCCTCAGCAGTCGGCCGACGCCCGTAGCAGTACCGCAAGGGCGACGCTCGGGAGGGTCGAGCCGAGGCCCGACCCTCCCGGTCCATCCGGGTCAGGGTCGGTAGTAGCCGGAGCCGCTGCCGTAGCCGTAGCCGGAGCCGGAGCCGGAACCGGAACCGCTGCCGGAGCCGGAGCCAGACCCGCTGCCGTAGCCGTTCGAAGGTGCGCCTCCGCCGGTCGACCCGTTCCCGCTCGAGGACGCGCCGATCGCGCCGGTCTGTGCCAGCACGCCGACCACTGCCACTGCGCCGACCACCAGGACGGTCGCCGCGGTGATGCCGCGCGGACGAGCCACCGAGCCGGCCGAGGACGCGCCCCGCACCAGCAGCGCCACGGCGCCGACGACGACCGCGACCTCCAGGGCGGTGGCCAGACCGTCGGCCAGCCCGACGGGCAGGACGGCGCCCGCGAGCGTGCCGACGGGCAGCCCGACGGTCCTCGACACGACCCAGGTCAAGGCAACCGCGAGGTGGCCTGCCGCCCCGAGGGCGAGCCACGACCGGGGGGCGCGTACGAGTGCGACCGCACCCCACACGACCTGGGCCGCGGCAGCGGCGACGAAGAACGCGAGGGTGTCGGACGCGCTGCGCCCCACCGTGGCTGCCGCAGCGACGTTGATCGCGCCGCCGCCGATGCTGGCGAGGGCGATCGCGGTCAGGACCGGGGCAGCGAAGGGAACCGACTCAGCACTCGAGCGGCTCGCACCGGTCGCCCGGGTCGAGGCCGAAGTCACAGTTGAATGGGTTTGGACGGACATCGTCGTGCTCCATGTTGCCGCTGCCTGCGCGTGGGAATGGGCAGCGTGGCAATGGGTACGAGCCATCGGAGCCTCCGGTTCTCCCGCGCGCTCCGAGCAGACCCGACTCCTGAGCCGGACGGACTCCCCTCGGAGCGCGGTGGCTCGGCCCTGGGCCGCGCCTATGCGAGATACCGCAGGTAGACGTACGCGGTCGAGATGACCAGCGATTCGGCGACGACGACCGCCCCGTACCGGAAGAACTCGCCGAACCGGATCGGCGTCCCGTCGCGGGCGGCGAGGTTGGCGACGACGATGTTCGCCGAGGCACCGACGATCGTGAGATTGCCCCCGAGGCAGGCGCCCAGCGCGAGCGACCACCAGAGCGGCTCGGCCCGCAGGCCGTCGGCAACGAGGCGCTCGACGACCGGGATCGCCGTCGCGGTGTACGGGATGTTGTCCACGACGGCCGAGGCGAGCGCGGAGAACCAGAGGAGGCCGATCGTCGCGACGCCGAGCCGCCCGGCAGCGGCGTCGGCGAGCGCGTCCGCGATCCCGGCCACGATGCCGACGTGGACGACCGCTTCGACGAGGATGAACAGCCCGACGAAGAAGAAGAGCGTGGTCCACTCGACACGCTCGAACGCGCGATGGGGATCGATGGGCCCGACGATCATGAGCGCGGTCGC
>DASTSC010000275.1:0-8857 GCA_035760905.1 Candidatus Limnocylindrales bacterium
GCTCAGGCCGCTGTGCGTGCCGTATGTGTTCCAGGCTCGGGAATCCTCGAGCGGCAGGGCGTGCTCCTCGATCCGGCGGAGCCCCGCCTCGAGGTCGGCGACGATCTTCTGGGTCCCCACGACGAGGATGACCCGGCCCGCGCCGGCGGCATATGCCGGGAGCTGACTGCCGGTGTACGAGGCGGCGAGCAACGACCCGGCATCGGTGACCGCGTGGACGCTGCCGAGCATCACCTCCGGCGCCGCGTTCTCGATCCGGATCCGGTCCGCCTCGGTGGCGCGGTCCATCCGTCGAAGCCTCGGCCGGACGAGCTCGAACCGTCCCGAGGCCTCGAGCGCGGCGGTGATCCCGGTGAGCTCGAGGGTCAGCGAGCTGCCCTGGTGAACGTGCGCGCCGTCGGGGAGCAGGTCGAGGACGAGCGTCCTCGCCTCATCGCCGGTCCTCGCCCGGAGCACGGTGAAGCCACGTTGTCGGAGTGCGGCGGCCACCCGCTCGACGTGGTCGTCGTCCGGCAGCGTTGCGTTGAGTGCCCCCAATCGGTCGTCGGCGACGGGTGTCAGGGTCGTGGTCATCCGGTCGTACCTCCGCGGCTTCCGAGCGCATGCGCTCGGACGGGTGACCCGGCGGACCGAACGAACGTGACCGACCGCGGACGGTCGCGGCGAAGATGGTCGGGGCGAGAGGATTTGAACCTCCGACCTCATCGTCCCGAACGATGCGCGCTACCAAGCTGCGCCACGCCCCGACCGAGGTGCCCGTTCAACAGGGCCGTCGGATGATACCAAAGGCCCCCGCCGCTCAGGCTCGAGGGATCAGGAGATCGCGAGCCGGAGCCACGTCGAGGTGTTGCGTCCGTCGCGGCTGTCGGTGCCGACGACGCGGAACCGGACGGTGCCGGCTGAGCCGGCCGACTTGAGCCGGATCGTGACCGCGTACCGGCGGTGGCCGACCTTCGTCATCGTCACGCGCCAGGCGGCGATCCCCGGCTGGTCGACGACGAGGCGCGGATTCGCCGACAGAGCCTCGGTGCTACGGGCCGTGATCGTCACCTTGCCGCCACGGCGGACGGTCGTGCGCGACGACGCCAGGCCGAAGGCCCCGGCGTAGACCTTCTGCGTGCGGGTCTCGGAGCCCGTGCCGTCGGTCGCGACGAGCTCGAACCGATACGTCCCCTGGGGCGCCATCGTTCCGTCGCCGCGCCGGCCGTTCCAGGCCCAGGAGTACGTGCCCGCGGCGAGGCTCGCAGCAACGTAGCGGTTGCGGACGACCCTGCCGCTCGCATCGAGGACGCGGAGCGTGACGGTCGCGGCGCGGCGGAGCCGGAACGAGATCGTGTCGGTCCGTGAGAGCCGGTCGCCGTCCTGCGGGTAGAAACGCGAGGCCGAGACCTCGACGCCCGTGAGCGCACCGTAGACCGCGAGCGTCGCGTCGTCGGCCACGCCGACGTTGCCGGCCTTGTCGCGCGCGGTGATCACGAGCTGGTAGAGGCCGTCGGGCGCGGTCGCCCCGGAGGCGGTCCGGCCGTCCCACGTGACCGCGTTGGAGCCGCTCGTGCCGGCGAGCGTGAGCGTCCGGACGGTCGTGCCTGCGGCGTTTCGGACCTCGACCGTGACGGCGGCCGGCTCGGAGAGCGTGAAGTGCTGGCGGAACGTGTCGTCGAAGCCATCGCCGTTCGGGCTGAAGCTCTCGACGCCGCCGCCGCCCGAGGTGCCGGCGACGGTCGTCGGCAGCGAAACGACCGGTGCGACGGTGTCGATCGTGATCGAGTACGTCCGCGTCAGGACGTTCCCGGCGACGTCGCGCGCAGCGACGACGACCTGGTGCGGGCCGTCGGCGGTCAGCGCGACCGTCGCGGGCAGGGCCGCAGCGGGGCCGCCATCGACCGCATAGGTCGCGCCCACGAGACCCGACGTCGCGTCGCTCGCGGCGAGGGCGAGCGAGACCGACGAGCGGTACCAGCCCGCGGAGTCGCCCGCGGTGCCGGTCGTCGTCGCGGTGACGACAGGCGCGGCCGAGTCGATCGCGAACGACTTCGTGTGCTTCGTCTCGAGGTTCGAGCCGAGGTCCTTCGAGCGGTACGTGAGCGTGTGCTCGCCCTGGGCAGAGATCGTGACCTTGCCGGCGTAGTCGGTCATCGAGCCCTCGTCGACCGCGTAGCGCGACCACATCACGTCGCTCGTGGCGTCGGTCGCGCTGAGCGTGACCGTCGCCGCCGAGGTGAGCCAGCCCGCGTCGCCCGCGGTTCCGCCGATCGAGGCTGTCGTCTTAGGGGCGACGGTGTCGACGATGAACGAGCCGGTCGCGCTCGCGCCGTCGTTCCCCCAGCCGTCCGCCCCCGAGAGCTTCCACGTGTAGTCGCCGTCGGGCACCACCGCGCCGCCGCCCGACGTGCCGTCCCAGTCGAAGCGGAGGACGTCGCCACTGGCCGCGAACGACGCCACCGCGGTCCCGTCGGAATCGCGGATCGTGAGCTTCGCGTCGACGGGCTCACTGAACCGGGCCGAGATCGTCAGGCCGTCGTCGGTTCCGTCGGCGTTCGGGCTCACCACGGGTGGCGCCGCGTCGGCGCTCCAGACCCGGGTCGCCAGCGAGTCGCGCGGCGTGAGGCCCGTCGCCCGCACCCAGCCGGATCTGCTCCCGTCGAGCGTGTCCGCGGCGAAGACGCGCGACCCGTCCGCCATCGGCGTGCCGCTGGCGGTGAGCCGAAGCCGCGTCGCGGCCGGCAGGGTCGCCGATCCGGTCGCCGCCGGGTCGTCGGCGTTCGCATTCGAGTCGAAGAACGGAACGCCATCAGGCGCCGTCACCTCCGCGGCGCCGGGGACGACGAAGTCCGCCGGGTCCTCGTCCGTCGGCGCGTAGACGGTGCCGGTCACCTGCGTCGTCGTCAGGTCGAGCTGGCCGACGACCGACCGATAGAAGCCGGACGGGTCGCTGCCGCCGCGGTCGGGATCGAGCTCGTACTGGAGGCCCGGCGTCCGCGTCGAGTCGTACGGGCCGACGACGTTGCCGTTGTAGGCCGGGTCGGTGTGGAACAGCTGGTCGATCGTCCGGCGGGTCGTGAACAGGCGGCGGATGTAGTCGGTCGCGGGATGGATGGGATGGCCGTCGGCGAGGACGGCCCGCGCGCCGGCCGCGAGGAACCCCGCCCCGTAGTTGTCGACGCGCTTCTTCGAATCCTTGAACGACCCTTCGGAGAGGCCCGGCTCGGTGTTCCCCGAGGCGTAGCAGAGGTGGTAGAAGAGCACGACCGAGTTGGGCGCGAGGCGGATGTCTCGGGCGATGTAGTACTCGCCGTAGTAGACGTGCTTGGCGCCGTCCGCGCCGCTGTCGGGATCGAGACCGAAGCCGTCCTTCGTGTACGGCTGCCACGGCGTGTAGATCGACGGCCAGCCGTTGCCGTGGCCGAGGTAGACGAGGACGTTCGCGCCCTGGGCGAGCCTCTTCACCCGCCCCCACGTCGCGTGCGGCGTGAAGATCTTGACCACGTTCGAGGTGTACTTCTGGGCCTCGGCGATGATCGCCCGCGCGTCGTCCTTGTAGTGGGCGTTGTGGTCGCCGACGGGCCCGACGATCACGACGACCTTCGGATCCGGGGTGGCGGCGGCGGCCCGGGGCGCGAATCCGGCCGCCGGCAGAACGAGAAACGCGGCGAGGACCGCGCCGAGCAGGGCGCGAGCGAGCATCGGCAACCTGACGGGCTCCCTGGGCTCCGTGAGCGAGGAGTCGAGAACGACGCGCCGATCGTCGGCCCTCGAGCGCCCGCCGGCCATGACCGGAGGGTCCCGGTTCGATCTGGCTCCGTCGTCAGTGCCGCGCGCCGGACGTCCGCAACCGAGGTGCAAGACGAGGCACGGCTCTGGCGACGCGTCCGTGCGCGGGCCGGGGCGATCGTGGCCACGTGCCCCTCCCTCCTCGCGGGCGGCCGCTCCACCACGGAGCGGCCGCCCAGGCCGCCCTGCGCCCTGCGCACAAGCCGCGGGCCGCGGCGGACGAGGAGGGTTCGGTGGCCCTCCCGACGCCCCGGGCGAGCGGCCCGCCGCGGGCCGCGCGCTACCCCGCGCTCGACGCCGTCCGCGGCCTCGCCGCCCTCGCGGTCGTCGGCTTCCACGCCTACAAGGACCTCGCCGGCCGGCCCGGCTGGGAGACCCCGCTCGGGACCGTCGCGATGTCGCTCCAGTGGGCCGTCCCGGTCTTCTTCGTCCTGTCGGGCTTCCTCCTCTATCGACCGTTCGCGGCCGCGATCGCGACCGGCCGCGACCGACCCGCGGCCCTGCCGTTCCTCGTTCGCCGGGCGTTCCGGATCCTGCCCGCGTACTGGCTCGCGCTCCTCGTCTTCGGCACGCTCGCCAAGCCGGAGGAGCTCTGGACACCCGACGGGCTCGTCCGCTACGGCCTCCTCGTCCAGGTCTTCGACGCGGACACCGTGTACCACGTCCTCGGCACGGCCTGGTCGCTCTCGATCGAGGGCGCCTTCTACCTCGCGCTGCCGCTCCTCGCCTGGCTCGTCGCGAGCCTGCTCGGACGGTCGACGGGGCCGCTCCGGCACCTGGCGGTCATCGCCGGGCTGACGGCGGTCGCGATCGCGCTCCGGAACGCCGTCGTCGCGCCGCTCCTCGACGCCGCGGGCCAGGATCCGAACCTCGCCGGGTTCACCCTCGCCGGCTCGTTCCAGCCGTTCGCCGGCGGAATGGCCCTCGCGGTCGTCGCGGTCTCGCGAGGCCACCTGGTCGCGGCCGCGCGCGGCTGGCCACGGCTCGTCCGCCGGGCGACTGCCGGCCTGCTCCGGACCGAGGCGCCCTGGCTCGTGGCCGCGGCGGGAGCGTACGTGCTCGGCCTCGTCCTCGAGACGCGCCACATCGGGCCGTGGAGCTCGACCGACTTCGCGGCCATCGCGGCAGTCGCCCTGCTGGCCCCCCTCGTGCTCCGGCCGGCGACGTCGCGCCTCGGGCGCCGCCTCGGGGGATCGGCTGCGCTCGTTGGGCTCGGCGCGGTCTCGTACGGGCTCTATCTCTGGCACTGGCCGATCCAGGAGCTCGCCCGGACGCACGGGTTCGCGGTCGAGAGCTCGCTCACGGGCTGGGCGTTCGGTTTCGCGACGATGACCGCCCTCGGGCTGGTGGCTGCCGTCGCCAGCCATCGGCTGCTCGAGGCGCCGATCAACGACTGGGTCCGGTCGCGGCTGGGCCGCCGAGGTCGGACGGCGGGCACACGGGCAGTCCGAGCTGTCAATTCGGTCGGCGGGCTCGAGTCGGGCGGAGTCGAGGAGGAGGCCCGGCGGGCGGCACGAGCCTCGCGTCGGCGCGCGTCGTTCCGCGGGGCCGAGATCGCGGAGTCGTAGGCCCGCCGAGCGCTCGACCGGCGGAGCGCCGGAGCGGGGCACCTAGTCGACGAGAGCGGGCCCCGGCGCGGGCGTCGAGAGCGGCGGCTCGCGCACCGGCAGCATCGAGGCGGCGGCCGCGACGAACGAGATCGCCATGAGGACGAAGACCGCCGGCAGACCGGCCGATTCGCCGAAGACGTCGATGACGGCGCCGTAGACCGCCGCCCAGAGCGCCCCGATCCCGAAGGCGAGCGTGAAGTACGTCCCGAATGCGGCGTCGCGAATCTCGGGCGGCGCGAGGTCGGCCATGAGCGCCTGGAGCTGTGGGCTCTCCGCGAAGCTGAACGCGCCCATGATCGCGATCGCCAGCCACAGCCCGAGCAGGCTCGAGCCGGCCGCAACGAAGGCGACGAAGCCGACGGCGCCCCCGAGGTAGACGCCGACGATGAGCGGCTTGCGCCCGAGGCGATCCGACAGCCATCCGGCGACGAGTGGCGCGGGCACCGACAGGACGATGAGGGCCGCGTACATCACGTTCGTCGTCGCGTCGTCGAGCCCGACGACGTCGCTCAGGTAGAGCAGCACGAACAGGTTCACGACGCCGAGCCCGCGGCCGCCGCCACCGAGGACGGAGGTCAGGAAGATCCACAGGAGCGACGGCGTCCGCAGGATCCGGGCGTAGGCGGCGCGGATCGTGCCGTGGGCGACCGCGGCCGCCCGGTCACTGCCGGTCTCGTCGACGAAGGCGAGGATCGCGAGGGCCACGACGACCGCCGGGATGCCGAACAGGACCACGGCCGGTCGCCAGCCGAGGACCGCGATGACCCACGCGCCGACGAGCGCAACGAACACGGTCCCGACGTTGCCGCCTGCGATGTGAGCGCTGATCGCGAAGCCCCGCCGGTGGGGCGGGAACTGCTCGGCGAGGAGCCCGTTGCCGACCGGGTGCTGGGGTGCGCCACCGATCCGCGACGCGATGTTGACGGCTGCGAAGGCACCGAACCCAGGGGCGGCCGCCTGACCAGCGAACCCGGTCCCGAAGAGGATCCCGCCGATCCCCAGCAGCGCTCGCCGGGAGACGAACCTGGTGAGAGCGCCGAACCCGATCTGGATGATCCCCGACGCGAAGGCGCCGGCCGCCGACAGGAACGCGATCGTCGCCGGCGTGACGCCGTACTCGTCGATGACCTTGAGGAACACGAGCGGCAGGAGCACGGCCTGGGCGTGGTTGATCGCGTGGGCCACGACGAGCAGGCCGAGCGTCCGGTTCGGCCGGACCTCGGCCGGGGTGTCGTGGGGCACGCTTCGGATGGTGCCAGAGGTACATGGCGTTCCGTTGCCCGCCCCGGGGCGCGGCCGCTGCCCGCCCGGGGCGCGCGGTCCCTGACCGCTGCCAGCGGCCCGCCCCATGAGCCGTATCGGGTGATCGCGCGGCGCCTGCTGCCAGTGGCCCGCCCAATGAGCCGTATCGGGCGATCGCGCGGCAGCTGGTGTCAGCGGCCCGCCCCATGGGCCGTCGGCAGCGTCACGGCGCCATAGGCCCGCCCCATGAGCCTGTGACAGGAGAGCGTCCTTCCGGCCCGTTCCGCAGTGCATGCGGGCATCGCCGAGCGTCCACGAAACGTGACGGAGCACGCGATACGGCCCACCCCACGGTCCGTTGACGCTGCCGAGTTGCAGGATCATCCGCACCCCGTCGGACGTCGGCCCGCGCGAACCGGTCATACGAACGCCAAGCGAGCGTTACGAGCAGTCCCGTCGGCTCCTTCCGCGATCTGACGGATAGCTATTCAACGCGCCTGGTCACACCTGCAACGTAATTCACGCTCCGCGCATGAGCCGGCACGGTGGTCAATGCGGGATGTTTCTAACGCTCTCCAGACGAGCGAATGAAAGGAAGGGACGCTGGGCGCGAGCTGGCTTGGACCGCCGCCACCGGTTGCCCCCGAGGCTGCCGCCCCCGAGCGCTGCCGCCCACTGACGGCTGCCGCCGCGACCGCCTCGACATCCGCCACCGAGCGCATCCGCGCCCGAGCGTTCCGCTCGAGGAGGCGGCCCGCGCGACGAGCGCATCCCCCGGACAGGAAGCGACCGGCGGGCGCGCCACCCGCCGGTCGTTCCGAGGAGGAGGATCGATCGTCAGAACAGCTCGAGGTAGCGGTTCAAACCTCGGGCGGATGGGGTCGCGGAGCGTCCCCTCCGACCGCCTTGGTCTAGAAGAGCTCCAGGTATCGCTCGACTTCCCACTCACTCACCTGCGTCCGGTACTCGTCCCACTCCGCCCGCTTCGCCTCGAGGAAGTGGGTCAGGACGTGGTCGCCGAGTGCGTCGCGGATGACTTCGTCGCGCTCGAGCTCGTCGAGCGCCTCGCCGAGCGTGCCCGGAAGCTCCTTGATGCCCTTGGCGGCGATCGTCGCCGCGTCCATCTCGAAGAGGCTCTCCTCGACCGGGTCGGCGAGCTGGAGGCCCTTCTCGACGCCGTCGAGGCCGGCCGCGATCATCGCCGCGAAGGCGAGGTAGGTGTTCGACGACGGGTCCGGGCAGCGAACCTCGACGCGCGTCCCCTCGATCGACTTGCCGGGCGAGACCATCGGCACGCGGATGAGCGCGGAGCGGTTCGTCCGGCCCCACGTCAGGTACGTCGGCGCCTCGTAGCCCGGGACCAGCCGCTTGTAGCTGTTCACCAGCGGCGCGAGGACCGCGATCATCCCTCGCGCGTGGGTCAGGATCCCGGCCATGTAGGCGCGCGCCAGCTCGGACAGCCCGTACTTGCTATCGCCGTCGGCGAACGCGTTCCGCTCGTCGTCGATCGACCAGAGGCTCTGGTGGGTGTGCATCCCGGAGCCGTTGATCCCGTGGATCGGCTTCGGCATGAACGTCGCATAGAGGCCGTGCTGCTGAGCGACCGCCTTGAGCGCGAACTTGAACGTGATCGCGTTGTCGGCCGTACGGAGCGCGTCGGCATACTCGAAGTCGATCTCGTGCTGGCCCTCGGCGACCTCGTGGTGGGCGGCCTCGACGCGGATGCCGAACGCCTCGAGGGCGTCGACCATGTCCTGGCGGACCTCCTGGGCGAGGTCGGTCGAGAAGTCGAAGTAGCCGGCCTGATCGTGCGGAAGCGGGGCGATCTTCCCTTCGGCGTCGCGCCGGAAGAGGAAGAACTCGAGCTCGGGGCCCGTGTTCACGATGTAGCCGAGCTTGCGCGCTCGCTCGACCTGGCGGCGGAGGACCCAGCGCGGATCGCCGACGAACGGCTCGCCCCGCGGCGTGAAGACGTCGCAGATGACGCGGGCGGTCCCGCGCTCCCCGGATCCGGGCTGCCAGGGAATCTCGGCGAACGTGTTCATGTCCGGCATCAGGTACTGGTCGCTCTCGGCGATCCGGGTGAAGCCCTCGATCGAGCTCCCGTCGAACCAGGTCCCGTGGCGAACGGACCCCTCGAGCTGATGGATCGGGATCGTGACCGCCTTGACGACGCCGATGATGTCGGTGAACTGGAGCTGGACGAACCGGATCCCGCTCGAGCGCGCTGCCTC
>DASTSC010000276.1:0-1706 GCA_035760905.1 Candidatus Limnocylindrales bacterium
GACCGTCTTGTCGGAGAGGAAGACCTCCGAGGCGATCTCCTTGTTCGTCTTGCCCTCGGCCACGAGCATGAGGATCTTCTGCTCCTGCGGCGTGAGCTGGGCGAGCTCCTCGTTCTGGCCGCCGGTCGCGATCCGCCGGACCCGCTCGAGGACGCGCTCGGTGACCGCCGGGTCGAGAAGGGACTCCCCACGCCCGACGGTCTCGATCGCGGACACGAGGTCGCGGGCGCGGATCTGCTTGAGGAGATAGCCCGAGGCCCCGGCGACGATCGCCGAGAGGACCGCCTCCTCGTCCGGGTATGAGGTGAGCATGATCACGCGGGTCGCCGGCCGCTCGGCGCGGATGTCGCGGCAGGCCTCGATCCCGGACCCGTCGGGCAGGCGGACGTCCATGATCACGATGTCCGGCTCGAACCGATGGGCCTGCTCGACGGCCTCGGCGACGCTGCCGGCTTCGGCCACCACCTGGAACCCCTCGCGGCGGTCGAGCAGGGCGACGAGACCCTGCCGGACGACCTCGTGGTCGTCGACCACGAGCAGGCGAAGGGGCGAGGTTGCTTGATTCGTCACGCCAGACCCTCGAGAGGTGCCCCGTCCGAGCGCGGGACGCGGACGATGATACGGGTCCCGTGACCAGGCGAGCTCTCGACGAAGAGGCGTCCGCCGAGGCGCTCGAGCCGCTGGCGCATGTTCGCCAGGCCCTGGTGACGCCCGGATCGGTCGGCCGCAGGTTCGAAGCCCCGGCCGTTGTCGCCGACGACGAGGATCGTCTCGCGGCCGTCGGATCGCAGCTCGAGGCTCGCCCGCGAAGCCGAGGCATGGCGGGCGACGTTCGACAGGGCCTCCCGGGCGACCTGGAGCAGCTCGGCCTGCCGCTCGGGGTTGAGGCCGGTCGCGGCCGCCGGGTCGAGCAGGACCTCGACGTCCACCATCCCGTTCAGCCCGAGCTCGTCGCCGAGGGCCCGCAGGGACTCGCCGAGCGTGCCGCGGTCGAGGAGCTCGGGCCGCAGGCCGAAGATGAAGTTGCGCAGGTCCCGGATGACACCGTGGAGCGATTCGATGGCCCGCTCGATCCGGGCGGTGGCCTCGTCCGGCGCCTCGACCATCAGGTCACCGACGTCCTCGAGCGTCAGCGAGACGGCGTACAGGCTCTGGATGATGCCGTCGTGCAGGTCGCGCCCGATCCGTTCGCGCTCGTCGAACACGGCGAGCTTCGCGACCTCAGCGTGAAGCCGGGCGTTCTCGATCGCGATCCCGGCGTGGCGGGCAAAGGTCTCGACGACCCACTGGTCGTCCTCGCTGAACTCGGCCGAGCCCTCCTTGTCGGTCAGGTAGAAGTTGCCGATCGGACGCTCCTTGACGACGATCGGCACGCCGAGAAACGAGGTCATCGGCGGGTGGTTCGGCGGGAACCCGAAGCTGTCCGGATGGGCCGCGATCTCGGGGATCCGGTACGCCCGGCCCTCCTTGATGATGAGCCCGAGGAGACCGCGGCCGATCGGCGGCGCGCCGATCCTGGCTCGCTCCTCCTCGCCGATCCCGCTCGTGATGAAGCGCTGGATGAAGCCGTAGGCGTCGACGATGCCCAGTGCCGCGTAGCGGGCCCGGACAAGGCTTCGGACGCGATCGACGATCAGCTGGAGCACGTCGTCGAGCTCGAGGACCTGGCTGATCGCGCGCGCGGCGTCGTCGATCGCCGCCCGCCG
>DASTSC010000277.1:0-3775 GCA_035760905.1 Candidatus Limnocylindrales bacterium
CCCGGGAGTCCTGACGACTCCATTCGGGCCGCGGTGTTGACCGTGTCGCCCCACAGGTCGAACAGGATCCGCTCCCGGCCGATGATGCCGCCGACGACCGGACCGGAGGCGAGCCCGACGCGGACCTCGAGTGGAACCCCCTCGCGTTCGCGGAGGTCGGCGACGGCGGCGAGCATCTCGCGGGCGAGCCGGAGGGCGGCGACGGCGTGGTCAGGCCGCGGGATCGGCACGCCCGCCGCGGCCATGTACGCGTCGCCGATCGTCTTGATCTTCTCGACCCCCGACGCCACTGCGAGCTCGTCGAAGCGGCTGAAGAGGCGGTCGAGGACGTCGACGACGAGCGCCGGGTCGGTCGCGCCGGCCCACGGGGTGAACCCGACGATGTCCGCGAACAGGACGGTGGTCGCCTCGTAGGTCTCGGCGATCCGGTCTTCGCCGTGCCGGAGGCGGCGGGCGATCGCCCGCGGGATCGCGTTCGTCAGGAGGGCGTCGGCGCGGCCCTCCGCCTCGCGCCGCCGGACGTCGCTGTATCGCAGGAGGAGGAAGACGATCGTCAGCGGCAGCGCGATACCGACGACCTGGCCGATGAGGACGCTCTCGTACGATGCCGGTCCGAAAGCAGCTCGAGCGAGCGGGTCGAGCGCCAGCGTGACGCCTAGGACTGCCAGCCAGCCGATGAACCACGCGTTCGCCCGGCGTGGCCCGAGCGCGAGCATCGCGAACGCCGGTCCGAGAAAGGCCCAGGCGAGGCCGGTCCCGCTCCCCGTCACGCCGCCGCCGAGGATGGTCGCGAACGGGACGAAGACGACGCCCGACGACAGGAGCGCGACGACGTAGCGCTCGAACCGCCCGGTCCTCGCCAGCACCGCCAGGTTGGCGATGCAGAAAGCGGACATCGAAAGCGCGACCGCCCAGGCAGCCGGACGGAAGCCCACGTCAGGCGGCAGGCTCAGGGGCGCGAAGATCGTGACGATCCCAGACGCGATCCCGATCCGCTTCCGGAGCCGGACGTCGTCGTCGTCGTCGGGCTCGTCGGCAATCGCGAGGACGCGCGTCAGGAACGAGGGAGCCGCCACGAACGGATGATCCCACCCGCTCGCGGCGGCGTTGCAGGCAGGAGCCGCTACGGCTGCGGGGTGACCGGCACCGTCGTGGGCGGTGGCGTCCGCCGCCAGAGCGCGAACACGATCGCGCCGAGCCCCAGCAGCATGACGATGAGCTTCACGAGCCAGCCGACGACCGGCAGCGAGCTGAGGATGACGACCACGGCAGCGCCGACGAGCAGCGGCAGGAGGTCGGACCAGCGGTCCGCCGCCGTGCCGCCCCACGCCGTCCCGCTCCGCATGAGCACTGCGCGCGCAAGGGCGACGCCGACGATCGCGTCGACCACGAAGGCCACCGCGACGACGAAGGCGAGGCTGACACCGGCCCACGACACGAGCATCGCGAAGACGTCGATGCCGAGAAGCGCGCCGAACCCGAGCGCGGCGAAGGCGATCGCGAGGAGGACGCCGACGACACCGATGAGGATGAGCAGGACGAAGTAGCCGACGAAGGCGACGATCCCCCAGCCGAACGCCGGGGCCGGCCGCTCCCGGACGGACGCCTCCGCTGCCCGGAATGCCCGCGGCCAGAGCCAGATCAGCAGCGCGCCGATGAGCACGACCGCGACGAAGTGGCGGATGGCGTCGAGCACGGGATTCGCGGGCGCGACGATCGGCGTGCCCTGGCGGTTCGGGTTCACCTCGATGCCGTCGCTGCCGCCCACGGAGCCGTTCTTCGCATATGCGCCGGCGGTACCAGTCGAGCTGCCGGTGACCGTGCCGTCGAGCTGGAGCTGGCCGGCCTGGACGATGAGGTCGCCGCCGACCGTGCTCGTCGCGCCGATCGTGACCTGGCCGCCGGCCGCGAGGACGTCCTTCGCCACGTTGCCGTTGATGGCGATCTGGCCGCCGGCCGCGCGGACGTGACCGCCGACCTGGCCGCCGAGCGTCAGCTGGCCGCCGGTCACGATCACGTCGCCCTGGACGGGCCCGTTGACCGTGACCGTGCCGCCGGCGACGACGAGCTCGCCGTTGATCGTCGCGTTCGACGTCACGCGGCCGCCGAAGGCGTAGACGTCGTGATCGACCGTGCCGGCCGGGATCGTGACGTCGCTGCCGCCGAGGACCTTCCCGCCGAGGTCGTTCCCCTGGGCGAGGACGATCCCGGTCGTCAGCAGCGCGAGCAGCGCCGCGAGGACGATCGAGATGGGGAGGAGTCGATGGGGTCGCATGGGTGGGCACCCCCGTTCGTGTGGCTTCGGGCGTGTCCACCCTAGCTCCTGGCCCGCCGATGGGTCACCTGCCGGTTGGCCCGGATATCCGCCCGCGCTTGGCGGTGCGCGCCGGCACCGGGCGCCGGTTCTGAAACGAAACCGATAGGTCCGATCCGTACCCACCGAATACTCTTGCCGGGCATCCACTGTTCCCGGCCGCTCGACGCGGCGGCCGGTCCGTGCCCAACAGGGCCGAAGGGGAGGGAAGATGGACAAGCGCGTCCTCGCGTCCGCTGGCGCCCGAATCGTCGTCGGTGCGCTCGCCCTGGGGCTCGCGGCAAGTCCCGCCGTGGCCGCCCCGGGCAAGGCACAGGCAGACCGCTTCGAGCGCCTTTCGGTGGACGGCCTGCCGACGAAGTTCACGCCGGCAGTGGCCGACAGCAGCCGCCAGGTCAAGGTGATCGTCCGGCTCGCGGGCAAGTCCGTCGGGCAGCTGCAGGCCCAGGCCATGCGCCAGGGCCGATCGCTCACGAAGGCCCAGCGGACCAGCGCCCGGGCCGAGCTTCGGCGCCAGCAGAAGGCCGTCGTCGCGCGGATCAGGTCGCTCGGCGGCACGGTGTTCGAGCGCTACCAGGACGCCTACAACGGCATCGCGGCCAGGGTCGCCGTCAAGGACCTCCCGGCGCTTGAATCCGCGCCCGGCGTGGTCGGCGTCCACGGCGTCGGCATCAGCAAGCTCAACGACGTCGCGGGCAACCAGTACATCGGCGGTCCGCAGGCCTGGCAGAACACCGGCCGGACCGGCGCCGGGGTGAAGATCGCGATCATCGACACCGGCGTCGACTACACCCACGCCGAGTTCGGCGGCCCGGGCACGCCGGAGGCGTTCACGGCCAACGACCCGACCATCATCGAGACGGGCACGTTCCCGACGGCCAAGGTCGTCGGCGGCTGGGACTTCGTCGGCGACGACTACGCCGCGGAGGACCCCGATCACGACGTCCCCCAGCCGGATCCCGATCCGCTCGACTGCAACGGCCACGGCTCGCATGTCGCCGGCATCGCGGCGGGCGAGGGCGTTCTCGCCGACCACTCGACGTTCACCGGGCCGTACGACGGCACGACCCTGAGCTCGAACAACTTCCAGGTCGGCCCCGGCATCGCGCCCGAGGCGCTCATCTACGCCTACAAGGTCTTCGGCTGCGAGGGCTCGGTCGAGAACTCGATCGTCGTCGCGGCCCTGAACAAGGCCATGCAGGATGGCGTCGACGTCGTGAACATGTCGCTCGGCTCGCCCTACGGCACGGCCGACGATCCCGAGACCGAGGCGATCAACACGATGGCCCAGGCCGGGATCGTCGTCGTGGCCTCGGCCGGCAACGAGGGCTCGGGCGCGTACGTGACCGGCACGCCGGCCAGCGCCGACCGGGCGATCTCGGTCGCCGCGCTCGACGCGTCCCGGGCCACGGTTCCGGGCGCGCACGCCGTGTTCAGCAACACCGCCGGCACGGTCGACCT
>DASTSC010000278.1:0-9363 GCA_035760905.1 Candidatus Limnocylindrales bacterium
GCCCTCGGCAACGAGCCGGAGGACCTCGATCTCCCGGGCCGAGAGGCCGGCCTGTGACGACGCGCCGGTTCCGGCCCCGGTCGGGCGGCCGGTGACGAACGCCGAGACACGCTCGACGAACTCCGGCCAGGCCGGCTCGCCCGCGAGGAGGATGTGGTTGTGCCCGCGAAGCGGCACGAACGTCGCGTTCGGGATGCGGCGCGCGAGCTGCCGGCCCTCCTCGAAGGGCACGGCGCGGTCGTCGTCGGCGTGAAGGACGAGCGTCGGCACCGTCAGCGAGGACGCGGCGGCGCCAACGTCGATCGTCGCCCGGACCTGGCTGCTCGCGAGCGCGACCTCGGGCGCGCACGAGCGCCGTTGCAGCTCGTCGAACCAGCGCATCTGCGGTTCGGCGGCATCGGGAATGAAGGAGGTCGTGAAGACCCGCCGAAAGACGGGGTCGGCGCGGCCCCACCCGACGCGGATGAGCCCGAGCCCGAGCTCGGCCTCCTCGACCTGTTCCGGCGTGGGATCGCGGGCGAGGCGACCGCGCGAATAGGCGCCGTAGAGCACGAGCCGGGAGACGCGATCGGGGTGCCGACGCGCGTACGCGATCGCGACGGCGCCGGCCTGGGACATCCCGAGCAGCGCGAAGCGATCGACGCCGGCGGCGTCCACGACCGCCTCGAGATCGGCGACCCAGGCCTCGAACGAGATCGCGGCAGGGACGCGATCGGACAGCCCGCAGCCGCGCTCGTCGTAGCGAATGACCGTGAACCGGCGGCCGAGGTCGCCGAGCCAGTGGCGCCAGACCGGGCTCGTCCAGTCCTCCTCGAGGTGGGTCAGCCACGTGCCGACGCGGACGAGGGGCGGGCCATGGCCGTGGCGGGCCCAGGCGATCCTCGTCCCGTCGCCGGACCGCGCGAAGGCGACCTCCTGGTGCATCGCCACCCATTGTCCCGCGGCGCGCACCGGACATCGTCATTTGTCGCGCGCAGCGCGGGCGAACGCCGGGCGAGGATCACGGGCGGGTGTCCGGTTTCGATCGCCGTGCGGCTCCCTACGGTCGTGTCACAGCAGCACGACCCCCAGGAGGCGCCCGATGGCACTCGCCCGATCCCTCGCTCCACGCCCGCTCCCCGCACAGCCCGTGGCCGCGGCCCTGCGCGAGGCCTTCCGCGGCGAGATCGTCCTGCCCGGTGACCCGACGTACGACACGGCGCGCCGACCGTGGGGTGACCTCCACGACGGGCGTCCGGCGCTCGTGGCCAGGCCGGTCGACGGCCACGACGTCGCGGCCGCCGTGCGGCTGGCCGCGGACCGCGGGCTCGAGCTCGCCGTGCGCAGCGGCGGCCACAGCCTGGCCGGCCATTCGACGACCGAGGGCGGGCTCCTGCTCGACCTTCGGGGGCTGCGCGGGCTCCACGTCGACCCGGTCGCTCGTAGCGCGTGGGTCGGGGCGGGTCTGACCGCCGGCGAGGTGACGCGGGCGCTCCACGAGCACGGGCTCGTGGTGCCCTTCGGCGACAGCCCGAGCGTCGGGGTCGGCGGGATCACCCTCGGGGGCGGCATCGGCTGGCTATCGCGCAAGCACGGCATGACGATCGACAATCTCATCGCCGCCGAGCTCGTGACCGCGGACGGCGAGGTCGTCACCGTCAGCGCCGACCGCCACCCGGACCTCTTCTGGGCGATCCGCGGCGGCGGCGGCAACTTCGGTGTCGTCACCCGGTTCCAGTTCCGGCTCCAGCCCGTGAACCTCGTCCTCGGCGGCGCCCTCGCGCTGCCGCTGACCGCCGACGTCCTGACCGGGCTCGCCGAGGCTGCCTCGGAAGCCCCTGACGAGCTGACGACCATCACGATGGTCATGCCGATCCCCCCGATCCCGGTCGTGCCGCCGGAGGCGCACGGACGGCTCGCGGTGATCGTGCTGCCCGTCTACGCCGGCGATCTCGAGGCGGGGCAGCGGGCGATGGCGCCCCTCCGCTCGCTGGCCGAGCCGATCGCCGACCTCGTCGGCCCGATGCCGTACCCGGCGATGTATGAGCTCACCGGTCCCGAGGCCGGGCCGCACCGCGAGATCGGCTGGTCGGCCCTCGCCGACGACCTGCCGACCGGCCTCGCCGGCGAGATCGTCGACCGTCTGAGCGACCCCGCGGCCGGGGGCGCGATGTTCCAGCTCCGCGTCTTCGGCGGGGCGATGGGTCGCGTCCCGAACGAGGCGACGGCCTTCGGTCATCGCGATCGTCGGCTGCTCCTGATGCCGATGCGAACGGTCGAGACCGACGCCGCCCTGCCGGCAGCCGCCGAGTGGATCGGCGAGATGGCGGCCCTGATCCGGCCGGTCGCCCGGGGCGTCTACGCGAACTTCCTCGGCGACGAGGGCGAGGCCCGCGTCCACGAGGCGTACCCGGAGCCGACGTATCGGCGGCTCGCGGCGCTCAAGCGGCGCTACGATCCCACGAACCTGTTCCGGCGGAACCAGAACATCCGCGTGGATTGAGCCCGGGCGCGGACCGCCACGCAACAGGAAACGGCCGCGGTCCGTCTGGGCAGGGCTCACAACGAGGGCCCGCATGCCACCCGTCCGTCGCTCGCGATCGCTGCCACCGCCGGCGCCCGACGCATCGGGCGCCGGCGTCATCGTCGCCCTCGCCGCGCTCATCGCGCTCGCGATCGCCTTCGCCGCAACCGACGGTCGACTGATCGACCTCGCGGCGAGCGCCGGACGCGGCCCGAATGCGGCCGTTCTCGGCGCTGTCGGGGCCCCGGGCCGGCCGTCCTCGTCGCCGAGCGCCCCGGCGGCCGGCTCCCTCGGTCCGTCGATCGCGCCGTCCGTCGCCCCTTCCGTCACCCCGTCGGTGACGCCGACACCCGCGCCGACCCCGACCCGGTCGCCGGCTCCCGTCCGCAAGCCGACGACCGTCAACCTCTTCGCGAACGCGAACCCGCGGACGATCTTCGTATCCGAGGTCACGGACAAGCTCTGCGCGGCCGCGGCCGTGCAGATGACCGTCGAGATCGTGACCGGCCGGACCGACCGGTCCGACCGGACGCAGCGGCGGATCCACGATCTGGAGGTCGAGCTGACGACGCGTGCCGACAGCCGCAACGGCGGCACCGGACCGCTCGGGATGGCCGCGACGATCAGTCGCCTGAGCGGCGTGAAGTACGAGCTCCGGATCGCGCGGACGCGGTCGGGTGCCCTCCGCGACGCCGCCGCCACGCTCGCCCGGACGCGGCGGCCCGTCGTGCTCATGGCCTGGCGCGGCGCCCATGCCTGGGTCATGACCGGCTTTCGGGCCGACGCCGACCCTCGCCATTTCCGCGACGCGCGGATCAAGGGCGCCTACATCCTCGACCCGTGGTACCCGAGGGTCAGCAGCATCTGGGGTCCGTCCGACCCGCCCAACGCCTATCAGAACGGCGCGGAGATGCTCCGGAACTACCTGCCGTGGAAGCGCCCGGAGGGCAAGTACCCCGGTCGTGACGGGCGGTTCCTCTACCTCGCGCCGGTCGAGCGCGGCGGCTGAGGATCGACGATGCGCGTGGCCGCCCGCCTCAGCGCTTCGCCTTCGGCGGGAGCGTGCGACCGAACGCAACCGCCCGGTCGAGCCAGCCGCGGAGCGCCGCGTCGTCGGCGAGGGTCGCCGGCGGCAGCATGACGTAGCCGCGCATCGGCCGCCCGGCCATCGGCTCGAATGTCCGGCCGCCCGCGGCGAGGAGCTCGGCCTGACCGTCCTCGGGCAGCCGAACGTGCCAGCCGTCGCCGAAGAGGCCGGTCACGAGGTTGCCGTTCACGAAGCCGCTCGGGTAGCCGAACATCTTCCGGCGTTCGAGCCCGGGGATCGCCTCCGTCACCCGGGCGAACCTCTCGACGAGCTCGGGCGGGCTCTTCGGCATCTCCATCGCGCCGGATGATACGGGGCCGTTCGCGCGTCGCCGCGCTGCTACGTTCGGGCGATGCGGATCCTCATCGTCGGTGCCGGCGGCGTCGGCAGCGCGGCCCTCCCGATCCTCCGACGGCGCCGCTTCTTCGAGCACGTGACCGTCGCCGACTACGACGCCGAGCGGGCCCGCCGCGCGGTCGACCGGCTCGCCGACGATCGATTCGAGGCCGCCCGGATCGACGCCTCGGATGCCGCCGCCGTCGAGGCGCTCGCGCGCCAGGCGCGGGCGACCCACGTCCTCAACGCCATCGACCCGCGCTTCGTCATGCCGATCTTCGAGGGCGCGTTCGCGGCCGGCGCCGACTACCTCGACATGGCGATGAGCCTGTCGCGACCGAGCGATCGGCCCTATGAGGCGCCTGGGGTCAAGCTCGGCGACGAGCAGTTCGAGCGTTCCGCGGCCTGGGAGGAGGCCGGTCGCCTCGCGCTCGTCGGGATCGGCGTCGAACCCGGGCTGTCGGACGTCTTCGCCCGCTACGCCGCGGACCGGCTCTTCTCGTCGATCGATGAGATCGGGGTTCGCGACGGGGCGAACCTCACCGTCGATGGCTATGACTTCGCGCCGACGTTCTCGATCTGGACGACGATCGAGGAGTGCCTCAACCCGCCGGTGATCTTCGAGCGCGGCCGCGGCTGGTACACGACCGAGCCCTTCAGCGAACCCGAGACGTTCGTCTTTCCGGAGGGGATCGGCCCGGTCGAGTGCGTGAACGTCGAGCACGAGGAGGTGCTCCTCATCCCGCGCTGGATCGACGCGGGCCGGGTCACGTTCAAGTACGGGCTCGGCAACGAGTTCATCGAGGTCCTCCGGGTCCTCCACAAGCTCGGCCTCGATCGGACGGACCGGCTCCGGGTCGGCGGCGCCGAGGTGGCGCCACGGGACGTCGTCGCGGCCGCGCTGCCCGATCCGGCCACGCTCGGCGACCGGATGCACGGCCTCACCTGCGCGGGAACGTGGGTGCGCGGGACGGGCACGAACGGTGAGCCCCGGGAGGTCTACTTCTACCACGTCGTCGACAACGACCGGTCGATGCGCGAGGACGGCTCGCAGGCCGTTGTCTGGCAGACCGCGATCAACCCGGTCGTCGCGCTCGAGCTGCTCGAGTCGGGTACGTGGTCCGGCGCCGGCGTCCTCGGCCCGGAGGCGTTCCCCGCCGACCCGTTCCTCGAGCTGCTGACGGACTACGGCTCGCCGTGCGGGATCCGCGAGGGCGGCTGAGACTCGCCGCCCGCCGGACGGGCGTCAGGCGCCTCCGGCGAGGGATGGCTCAGCGGCGGCGGTGCGTGCCGGCAGCACGACATCGTCGCTGAGGTTCGGCGCGAGCCAGCGCGCCATCTCCTCGACCGCCAGGCCCTTGCGGCGCGCGTAGTCCTCGAGCTGGTCGCGCCCGATCCGCCCGACCCCGAAGTAGGCCGCCTGCGGATGCCAGAAGTAGAGACCGGAGACCGATGCGGCCGGGAGCATCGCCATCGATTCGGTCAGCCGGACGCCGATCCGGCGCTCCGCCTCGAGCAGCGAGAAGATCGTCCGCTTCTCGGTGTGGTCGGGCTGGGCCGGGTAGCCGGGGGCCGGGCGAATCCCCTGGTATCGCTCGGCGATGAGGTCGACGTTGCTCAGCGTCTCGTCCGGCGCGTAGCCCCACAGCTCGCGCCGGACGCGCTCGTGGAGCCGCTCGGCGAGCGCCTCGGCGAGCCGATCGGCGAGGGCCCGCAGGAGGATCGCCGAGTAGTCGTCGTTCGCGGCCTCGAACGACCCCACCGCCTCCGCGGCCCCGAGGCCGGCCGTCACCGCGAACGCCCCGACGTGGTCGGGCAGGCCGGCCTCCGCCGGCGCGACGAAGTCCGCGAGGGCGAGGTTCGGGCGGTCCTTCGTCTTCGCGTGCTGCTGGCGGAGCGTGTGGAGTGTCGCGAGCGGAGCGCCGCCGTCGGGGTCGAAGAGCGCGATGTCGTCGTCCGCCGTCGAGGTCGCCGGCCAGAAGCCTGCGACGGCCCGCGCCTCGAGGAGCCGGTCGCGGACGATCCGCTCGAGCAGCCGCCGTGCGTCGTCGTAGAGCGGCCGCGCGCTCGGGCCGAGCCGCGAGTCGTCGAGGATCCCCGGGAAGCGGCCGCGGAGCTCCCAGGCCGCGAAGAACGGGGTCCAGTCGATCCGCTCGACGAGATCCTCGAGCGGCCACGGCTCGAACGACCGGACGCCGAGGTAGCTCGGTACCGGTGGCGTCGGCCCGGCGGACCAGTCGAGCCGGAGCCGGTTCGAGCGTGCCTGATCGAGCGTGAGTCGGTCCTCCCGCGTCCGACGGCCCTCGCGCTCCACGCGGACGGCCTCGAACTCGTCGCGGACGCGGGCGGCGTACTCGTCCCGACCGTCGCCGAGGAGCGCGCCCGCGACCCCGACGGCTCGCGAGGCGTCGATGACGTGGACCGTCGGGCCCGAGTAGGCGGGCGCGATCCGGATCGCCGTGTGGGCCCGTGACGTCGTCGCACCGCCGATGAGGAGCGGCAGCCGGAAGCCCTCGCGCTCGAGCTCGGCCGCGACGTGGGCCATCTCCTCGAGCGATGGGGTGATGAGGCCCGACAGCCCGACGAGGTCGGCCTTCGTCTCGCGGACGGTCTCGAGGATCCGGGCCGCCGGGACCATCACGCCGAGGTCGACGACCTCGTAGTTGTTGCAGCGCAGGACCACGCCGACGATGTTCTTGCCGATGTCGTGGACGTCGCCCTTGACCGTGGCCAGGACGACGGTCCCCGCCGTGCGCCGAGCGCCGTCGCCGCCGGCCTCGGCCTCGGCCTCGAGCCAGGGGATGAGGACCGCGACCGCCTTCTTCATGACCCGGGCGCTCTTCACGACCTGGGGCAGGAACATCTTCCCGGCGCCGAAGAGGTCGCCGACGCGTGACATGCCGTCCATGAGTGGCCCCTCGATGACGTCGAGCGGGCGTGCGGCCGCCCGGCGGGCTTCTTCGGTGTCGGCCTCGACGAAGTCGTCGATCCCCTCGACGAGCGCGTGGACGAGGCGGTCGTGGAGCGGCAGCTCGCGCCAGGCGAGATCGCGGATCGACGCTCGGCCGCTGCCACCCTCGCCCGATTCGGCCATCCGCGCCGCGAGCTCGAGCAGCCGGTCGGTCGCGTCGGGGGTCCGGTTGAGGACGAGGTCCTCGGCCCGCTCGCGCAATTCGGGCTCGACGTCGTCGAGGACCGGCAGCGCGCCGGCGTTGACGATCCCCATGTCGAGCCCGGCCGCGATCGCGTGGTAGAGGAAGACGGCGTGGATCGCCTCGCGGACCGCGTCGTTGCCGCGGAACGAGAAGCTGACGTTGCTGATCCCGCCCGAGGTCTTCGCCTCGGGCAGCTCGACCTTCAGCCGGCGGATCGCCTCGATGTACTCGACGCCGAGGTTGGCGTGCTCGGCGATCCCGGTCCCGATCGCGAAGACGTTCGGGTCGAGGATGACGTCGGCGGGGTCGAACCCGGCCTCGTCGACGAGGAGGCGGTAGGCGCGGGTCAGGACCTCCACCTTGCGATCGGCCGAGTCCGCCTGGCCGGACTCGTCGAAGGCCATGACGACGACCGCGGCGCCGTAGCGGCGAGCGAGGCGCGCCTGGCGGAGGAGCTCGGCCTCGCCTTCCTTGAGCGACAGCGAGTTCACGACCGGACGGCCCTGGACCTGGCGGAGCCCGGCCTCGATGACGTCCCAGCGCGACGAGTCGATCATCACCGGGACCTTGGCCACGTCCGGCTCCGCTGCGACGCGGCGGAGGAACCGGGTCATCGCCGCGACCGAGTCGAGGAGCCCCTCGTCCATGTTCACATCGAGCATCTGGGCGCCGTTCTCGACCTGGTCGCGGGCAACGGCGACCGCCTCGTCGTCGTTCCCGTCGCGTACGAGGCGGGCGAACCGGCGTGAGCCGGTGACGTTCGTCCGCTCTCCGACGTTGACGAAGAGGTTCCCGGGGCGAGGGATCTCGAGCGGCTCGAGGCCTGCCAGCGAGAGCACGCCGCGGACCCGTTCGGGCGGGGTGCGCGGTGGGACCCCGCGGACCGCCTCGGCGACCGCCCGGACGTGCTCGGGCGTCGTCCCGCAACAGCCGCCGACGATGTTCACGAGCCCGTCGCGCGCCCATTGCCCGATCTCCGCGGCGGTGTCCGGCGGCTGCTCGTCGTAGCCGCCGAAGGCGTTCGGAAGGCCGGCGTTCGGGTAGGCCGAAACGGGGATGTCGGCGATCCGCCCGAGCTCGGCGAGCCAGCCCCGGAGCTGACGCGCGCCGAGGGCGCAGTTGAGCCCGACCGCGAACGGCCGGGCGTGTCGGACCGCCGCCCAGAACGCCTCCACGGTCTGCCCGGACAGGGTCCGGCCGGAGGCGTCGACGATCGTCCCGCTGATGATCAGCGGCACGCGCTCGGACCGACGCTCGAAGACGTCATCGATCGCGAAGATCGCGGCCTTCGCGTTGAGCGTGTCGAAGATCGTCTCGACGATGAGCAGGTCGGCGCCGCCGTCGAGCAGCCCCTCGGCGGCGTCCGCGTAGGTCTCGGCGAGCTCCTCGAACGTGACGTTCCGGGCCGCGGGGTCGCCCACGTCGGGGCTGAGCGAGCCCGTCCGGTTCGTCGGCCCGAGCGCGCCCGCGACGTAGCGCGGCCGGGCGGGATCGGCCCGCTCGAAGTCGTCGGCGACGTCGCGAGCGAGACGCGCCGCGGCCGTCGTCAGCTCGCGGACGATCCCCGCGAGGCCGTAGTCGGCCTGGTTGAAGCGGCTCGAGGTGAACGTGTTCGTCTCGACGATGTCGGCGCCGGCCTCGAGATAGGCCCGGTGGACGTCGGCGACCGTGTCGGGGCGGGTGAGGGAGAGGAGGTCGTTGTCGCCCCGCAGGTCGACCGGGTGGTCCGCGAAGCGGGCGCCGCGGAAGGCGGCCTCGTCGAGCTCGAGCCGCTGGAGCATCGTGCCCATCGCCCCGTCGAGGACGAGGATCCGCTCGCGGGCGAGCTCGGGGAGCCGCGCGAGGCGGCGGTCCCGGGCGGCGAGGCGATCGACGTCGAGCGACATGGAACCCGAGTCTACGTTGGCGCCGACGGAGGGCCGTCGAGCGGGGGGACGAATGACGAGGGCCCCGAACGGTCTCGCGTGGGCGGACCCGGGGGTCGCGGACCGTCACGCTCCGGGCATGAACCTGATCGCCCGCCTCGGACGGACACCGCCCCGGCCGGCGCCCGAGGTCGACGCCCTCCTGCGCGAGCGCGCGGTCGCCTGGCTGTCGACGACGAGCGCCGACGGGGTGCCGGCGATCGTGCCGGTCTGGTTCGTCTGGGACGGCGAGACGTTCCTCGTCTTCAGCAAGCCCCACGCCCGAAAGGTCCGCAACGTCGGCGCGAACCCGCGGGTGATGCTCGCCGTCGGCGACCCAGCCGACGACTTCGACGTCCAGCTCGTCGAGGGCCGGGC
>DASTSC010000279.1:0-1406 GCA_035760905.1 Candidatus Limnocylindrales bacterium
CAGGCCGAAGCGGGCTCTCGACACTTCGAGGCATCGTGAGACGGCCACCGGGCCCATTTCGCCCGGTCCGCCCGCACCCTGACTGCCGGAAGGGAGATCGATGTCTCGTCTCACCCGTTGGCTGGCCCCGGCCACCGTGGCTCGTGCCCACTGCGACATCCCATGCGGGGTCTACGACCCCCAGCAGGCCCGGATCGAGGCCGAGTCCTGCTACAAGATCATCCAGAAGTACAACGACTCGAACGACGAGCTCTTCCGCGAGCGCTGCGTCCACGTCAAGGAGGAGCGGGCCGAGCTCGCCAAGCACCACATCGACGTGATGTGGCACGACTACTTCAAGCCCGAGCACCTCGAGAAGTTCCCGGACCTCCACGAGACGTGCTGGAAGGCCGCCAAGCAGGCCTCGCAGGTGAAGCGGACGGTCGACATCGCCGAGGCCCAGAAGCTCCTCGACCTCATCGACCGGATCGACGAGATGTGGCGCGCGACGGGCGGCCCGCAGACCACGCGGATGCAGCAGCTGGAGCCGGTCGGCACCGGGCGCTGACGCGCCGGCTGATCGGCCCCGTGGCCGCTCGGGGGCCCCGCCTCGTGGCGGGGCTCCGGCATGCCTGGGACCTGGCGCGGCAGGGGCCGTGGCGGGTCGCCGTGGCCGAGGGCTCGATGCTGCCCGAGATCGCGCCCGGCGACTGGCTCCTCGTCGACCCGACCGTCGCGCGCTGGCCGCGGCGGGGGTCGGTTGTCGTCTTCCGCGAGCCGACGAGCGACATCCTCGCGGTCAAGCGGGTCGCCGGCGTGCCCGGCGATTCCGTGCCGTTCCAGGGCGGCTTCCTCCACCTCGGCCCGGACGAGGCCTGGCTGACCGCCGATGCCGATCCGCCGACGGCGGCCGCGGCGGGTTTCGGCGTCCCGGTCGACTCGAACCGGTTCGGCCCCGTCCCGCTCGGGTTGCTCGTCGGGCGAGCGTGGTTCCGCTACGCGCCTCTCCGGCGCGTGGGCCGGCTCCGGCGGGTCGTGCCGCGGCTGGCCCGGCCGCCCGGATCGCTCGTGACTCCCGCCGGCGACTGATCGCCGCTACCGGAGGCTACGAGGGCGCGGGCGATCACCGACGGCGATCAATTCCGGGCCCCGAGCGTCGGTCCGATCGGCGTGGGCGATCGAGGCGACACCGACGGCTCAAGCTGATGCCGGATCGATCGCGGCGGGCGATCAGAGCGACCGGGAGGGGCTGAAGTTGATCGCCACGGGCGATCACGGCGCGGGCGCCCGCCGGACGGTCAGGCCGGCGGGATGTTCTGGTTGAGCCGGAAGACGTTGTCCGGGTCATAGCGGCGCTTGATCGCCCGGAGGCGGTCCCAGGTCGAGCCTGGATACGCGGCCCGGACACGCTCGGAACCCTCGTCGGC
>DASTSC010000280.1:0-4726 GCA_035760905.1 Candidatus Limnocylindrales bacterium
ATCGTCGTCAACGCGATCGCGCTGTGGGCGGCGGCGCGCTTCGTGCCCGACATCCGGTTCCCGGCGGCCGAGCATTTCCCGGCCGACGATTGGTGGAAGCTGGCGCTCGTCGCCCTCATCTTCGGCCTCATCAACGCCTACGTGAAGCCGATCGTGAAGGCGCTTTCGTTCCCGGTCCGACTGATGACGCTCGGCCTGTTCACGCTCGTCATCAACGCGGTCCTGTTCCTCGTCCTCGCGGCGATCTCCGACGCGCTCGATCTCGGCCTCCACGTCGGCGGCTTCCCGCCGGACCTCGGTCTCACCGCGCTCGTCGCCGCGGTCCTCGGCTCGATCGTCATCAGCATCGTCTCCACGATCCTGAGCCTCGCCGTCCGGGACTGAGCCTCGCATCCCCCCGGGCCTCCGCGAATCCGGCGACGGGCGGCGCGTCGCGAACCCGGCGACGGGCGGACGCGCGACCGACGGGCGGACGCGCGACCGATGGGCGCCCCACACGAACATCTGTTCGAAACACTCGACGGCGGGTAGAATCTGCCCGTGCCCCAGGAGCAGCTCGTCGTGCGTGGAGCGCGCGAGCACAACCTCAAGAACGTCGACGTCGCGTTTCCGCGCGACCGGCTCGTCGTCATCACCGGGCTGAGCGGTTCGGGCAAGAGCAGCCTCGCGTTCGACACGATCTACGCCGAGGGCCAGCGGCGCTACGTCGAGAGCCTGAGCGCCTACGCCCGCCAGTTCCTCGGCCAGATGGAGAAGCCCGACGTCGACCAGATCGACGGCCTCTCCCCGGCGATCTCGATCGACCAGAAGGGCGCCAGCAGGAACCCGCGGAGCACCGTCGGCACGGTCACCGAGATCTACGACTACCTGCGGCTGCTGTTCGCGCGGATCGGGCATCCCCACTGCCCGAACGGGCACGAGATCACCCGCCAGACCGTGCAGCAGATCGTCGACCAGGTGCTCGAGCTGCCCGACGGCAGCCGCCTGCTCGTCCTCGGGCCGCTTGTCAAGGATCGCAAGACCGAGGGCGACCGGGTCTTCGAGGCCGCCCGCCGGCAGGGCTTCGTCCGGGTCCGGGTCGACGGGGAGATGTACGACCTGTCCGAGGCCCCGACCCTCGACCGCTACAAGCGGCACACGATCGAGGTCGTCGTCGACCGCTACGTCGTCCGCCGCGCCGAGGCGCCCGAGGGCGCCGAGCGCGACGCCCTCGGCCGGCCGATCGACCCCGTCACGGGCGAGGCCGTGCCCGACCCCGACGCCGCCCGGCTGGCCGATTCGATCGAGACCGCGCTCCGGCTCGGCGAGGGCGTCGTCGTCATCGCCCCGGCACCCCGCGAGGGCGAGCCGCCGGCCTTCGAGGATCGGCGCTACAGCGAGCGGTTCAGCTGCCCGTACGACGGCTTCACCATGGACGAGCTCGAGCCCCGCTCGTTCTCGTTCAACTCGCCGCACGGTGCCTGCCCGACGTGCACCGGCCTCGGCACCCAGCTCGTGGTCGACCCGGCGCTCCTCGTTCCCGATCGCGACAAGAGCCTCGCCCAGGGCGCGCTCCTGCCGTGGTCGAAGCTGCCGATGGAGGAGAGCTGGCGGCTGAAGATCGTCGAGGCGATCTGCCAGGCCCACGGCTGGGACTTCAACTCGCCCGTCAGGGACCTGCCGCAGGAGGCGCTCGAGTACCTCCTCTACGCGCCGAAGGACGAGCGCGTCGTCGTCCGCTACCGCCACGAGCGCGGCGAGAACAGCTACAGCGCGACATTCGAGGGTCTCGTCAGCAACCTCGAGCGGCGATACCGCGAGACCGACTCCGAGTACATCAAGACCGAGCTCGAGAAGTTCATGGTCAACAAGCCCTGCCCGACGTGCGGCGGCAAGCGGCTCCGGCCGGAGGTCCTCGCGGTCACGATCGACGACCGGAGCATCTCGGACGTCGCGGCGCTCTCGGTCACCCAGGCGCTCGCCTGGATCGAGCGGCTGCCCGACCGGCTGACGGAGCGCGAGCGGACGATCGCCTACCAGGTGCGGAAGGAGATCCGGGCCCGGCTCGGGTTCCTCGTCGACGTCGGCCTCGACTACCTGACGCTCGACCGGACGAGCGCCACGCTCTCCGGCGGCGAGGCCCAGCGGATCCGCCTCGCGACCCAGATCGGAACGACGCTCATGGGCGTCCTCTACATCCTCGACGAGCCGTCGATCGGTCTCCACCAGCGCGACAACGCGAAGCTCCTCGCGACGCTCACGCGGCTTCGGGACCTCGGCAACACCGTGCTCGTCGTCGAGCACGACGAGGAGACGATCCGGACGGCCGACTGGGTCATCGACATCGGGCCCGGGGCGGGCGAGCACGGCGGCGAGATCGTCGCGAACGGCCCGCCCGAGGCGATCCTCGCGGAACCGCGGTCGATCACCGGCGCCTATCTGCGGGGCGAGCTCGAGGTGCCGATCCCGAAGCGCCGCCGTCGAGGGAACGGGAAGTCGCTCGTGATCCGGGGCGCCGCCGAGCACAACCTCAAGGGGATCGACGTCGAGATCCCGCTCGGTCGGTTCGTGGTCGTCGCCGGCGTCAGCGGCTCGGGCAAGTCGACGCTCGTCACGGACATCCTCTATCCGGCCCTGGCCCGCGACCTCAACGGCTCGCGCCAGCCGGTCGGCGCCCACCACTCGCTCGAGGGGGTCGAGCACGTCGACAAGATCATCGAGATCGATCAGAGCCCGATCGGGCGGACGCCCCGCTCGAACCCGGCCACGTACGTCGGGCTCTTCACCACGATCCGCGAGCTGTTCGCGGGCGTGCCCGAGGCTCGGGTTCGCGGCTACAAGCCGGGCCGCTTCAGCTTCAACGTCAAGGGCGGCCGATGCGAGAACTGCAAGGGCGACGGGCTCATCAAGGTCGAGATGCAGTTCCTGCCGGACGTCTACGTCCCGTGCGAGGTCTGCCACGGCAAGCGCTACAACCGCGAGGCGCTCGAGATCCACTACAAGGGCAAGTCGATCGCCGACGTCCTCGAGATGACGGTCGAGGAGGCGCTCGACTTCTTCTCGGCGGTCCCGAACGTCCGGCCGAAGCTCCAGACGCTCTTCGACGTCGGGCTTGGCTACGTCCACCTCGGCCAGCCGGCGACCACGCTGTCGGGCGGCGAGGCCCAGCGGGTGAAGCTCTCGACGGAGCTGTCGCGGCGGGCGACCGGCAAGACCCTCTACGTCCTCGACGAGCCGACGACCGGCCTCCACTTCGCCGACGTCGAGAAGCTCCTCCAGGTGCTCCATCGACTCGTCGATGCCGGCAACACCGTTCTCGTGATCGAGCACAACCTCGACGTCCTCAAGACCGCCGACTGGATCATCGATCTCGGACCCGAAGGCGGGCACCGCGGCGGCGAGATCGTCGCCGAAGGGACTCCGGAGCAGGTCGCGCGGGCACGAGGCTCGGCCACCGGGGAGTACCTCGCCCGCGTCCTGCGGGGCGAGCCGCTCGTGCCGCTATCCGATGTCTCGTTCGCCGAGGCGGCCGGACGGGGGAACGGCCACGCGAAGGCGGCCGAGGGCGTGGCGCCGCGCGTCGAGTCGCGCAAGCGGGCCGCGGCGGCGCGCTGACGCGCAGTCGCGGGGCGTTGCCGTCGCGCGGCTGCAACCGGCCCCAACGGTCAGCCCGGGGCCGTGAGCGAATAGACCCAGAACTCGCGGAAGTCGTCATCCACGGTCCATCTCGTCCGCGTCCCCTTGCGCATCGACAGGGCGACGCCCGGTCGGAGCTCGATGGCACGCTCGCCGTCGATTTCGAGCCGTCCCCGGCCGTCGAGGACGAGGAGCGTCTCCTCGGCCTCCAGGACGAGCTCGATCACCCGCCCGGCGGCGGGTCCCGGCCGCCACACCCCGGCCTGGATCGAATCGTCCGCCCGGAGGAGGTGGACGAGACCGCCTGTCTCCGCGTCGGGCTCCCACTCCTCGACGTCGATCCTGCTCGTGAATATCGACCGCACCGCTCCACCCTCCACGCTCCGTCTCTGCGCCGCCGCGGGCCCTCGCCCGCCAACGTCCCGGCCGCGGAATCAGGGCGTACGATCCGGAGGATGCCCGAGGTCGAGTTCGCCTTCCTCGCCGACGCCGCCGAGACGATCCCCGGCCAGAAGTTCCACGTCCTCGGCGGCGGGATCAGCCGGATCGCGGGGCTGCAGTTTCCGCTTCGTCAGCCGCACGTCGCGCTCGTCGTCGGCCTGATCGTCGCGCCGGGCGAGGTCGAGCGCGAGCACGAGCTCGCGTTCTCGGTCACCGGTCCCGACGGCACGGACGTCGCCGGTGGCAACGGGACGATCGTGCCGCACGCGTCCGGGGAGCAGCGCGACGCGCTGCTGACCTTCTCGGTCGACCTGTGGAACGTCACGTTCCCGGCCCCCGGGGAGTACTCGGTCCGGATCCGCGTGAACGGCTCGGAGCGAAAGCGTCTGCCGCTCGTCCTCGCCCGCCAGGCGCCCGGTCCGGGCGAGGCCCCGCCGCCCGAGTTCTCGGCTCCTCCGGGCGCGTCCGGCGGCGGCCCGAACGCCTAGGTGGCGGACCGATCGAGCGGTCGGCCACGGCGGCCGGTCTCGCCGGCTCGCCACGAGGTGCCGGCGATCGACGACGCCGCCCTCGCCGCCGCGCGCCACGCCGATCGGCTGCTCGCGGGCGCGCGCGAGGCCGACGTGACGAGGTGGACACGGTTCCTGGAACCGTTGCCCGACCAGCTGCG
>DASTSC010000281.1:0-14312 GCA_035760905.1 Candidatus Limnocylindrales bacterium
CGGGTCAACCGGGTAAGACCGCAGGTAGACCACCTGTTTGATAGGCGGCATGTGGAAGTTCGGTGACGGACGAAGCTGAGCCGTACTAATGGTCGAGGGCTTGACCTCTTCAGCAACTGACCAGGGGTCAGGGCTGACGGATCGTCGACACGACGAATCGAAGGACTTCGGCGCCCCGCCGCGAAGCCGTGGCGCAGGCGCAGCCGAGAACCACAATCCACGCACGAAATCCTGGTGACATCAGCGGAGAGGCCATACCCGTTCCCATCCCGAACACGGCAGTCAAGCTCTCCAGCGCCGAAGATACTGAGAGGGCAGCCTTTCGGGAAAATAGGTCGTCGCCAGGATTTTTGCGTTCCTGCGAGCAGGCGTTCGCGCTCGCGCGCGTGCGTATGCTGTGGGCGATGACCGCCGTCGCCGACCCGGACCCGCTGAGCGCGCCGGCAGGAGAAGCCGAGGGCGGGTTGCCGGCCGTGGCCGGGGACGTCTCGCCCGTGCTGCCGAATGAGCTCGTCCGCGCGATCTGTCCGTATCTCGGGACGGGGGCCGGTTGGCGGCTCGCCGTTCCCGAGCGAGGCCATCGTTGCCTCGCGGTGTCACCGGCCCCGCAGCTCGCCCTCGAGAAGCAGGCTCGGCTGTGCCTCACGGTAGCCCACGAAACCTGTGCCACGTTCGAGGCGGCGCGCGCCGCGGTCGAGGACGAGGCGGATGATGGGCCGTCGAGCGGACACGGGCCCCCGCAACGAGTCCGGCGCTGGTCGGTGCCCCGGACCCAGGCGACCGTCCTCGACGTGGGCCGCGGATCGGTCGATTTCGGCGCGGTCGCGCGACAGCGCTCGAGCGCCCAGGTCGCCCTCGTCCTCCTGGCGCTCGTCGCCTTCGGCACGCTGATTCTGAGCCGTCTCTCAGGCGACCCGTCCGCGGTCGCCGCGGCGCCGACGGCGAGCCTGCCGGTCGTCGCCGCGTCGGCAGCGGCGAGCCCGACCACGTTCGTGGCCGTCGCCAGCCCGACGATCGACCTCACCCCGGCCCCCGCCATCATCCCGACTCCGACCGTCGCGCCGCCGCCCACTCCGACCGCGCCGTCATCCGCCGGCCCCTCGGCGAGCCCCGTCGCGACACCGGCCGGCTCATTCCGCCTCTACCGCGTCCGCTCCGGCGACACCCTGTCGGCGATCGCCGCCCGGTTCCATACGACGACCAAGGCGCTCGCGGCCGAGAATGGGATCAGCGACCCGACCCGCCTCCAGATCGGCCAGGTCCTCCGCATCCCCGGCTGAGCCGACCCCGCTCGTCACTGCCGGACTCGACGCTCCCTCGCCCGCGACCACCGAGGTCGGGCGGTGGTGGACCTCGGCGGCGATCTCAGCGCTGGCAGCCGCGGCAGTAGGAGGTCACGAAACCGCCGGGCGAGATCTCGGTGATCCGCGTGCCGCAGCGCGGGCACGGCTCGCCGCCCTTGCCGTGGACGGCGAGGAAGTCCCGGACCTGCGTCTCGAACGTCGGCGGCACGCGTTGCCTGAGGACGTCGCTCGCACGCGCGACGGTGGACCGCGTCGCCTCGTAGAGGGCGTCCACCTCGGCGGGGCTCAACGAGCGGCGCGTCCGGAAGGGCAGGAGCCGCGCCGCGTGGAGCACCTCGTCGCTGTAGGCATTCCCGAGGCCCGCGACGAACGCCTGGTTCTTCAGCAGGTTCTTGAGCTCTCCGGGGTGACGCCGGATCCGCGTCCGCCAGACGTCGAGTGTCAGGTCCTGGGCGTCGACCTCGGGGCCCTGCTCGCCCGGCCCGAGGCCGGCGATCGGCCGGTCGACGCCGGACGGCTCGAGGTAGACCTTGCCCATCCGGGTCGGGTCGCGATAGCGAACCTCCGCCGCGTCGCCGTCGGCCGGGAGCCAGTCGGCCCCGGCCGTCCACGCGGCCGCGTCTCGCGGCGGCGCGGCACGGGGCCCGAAGCGGAGCACGACGGCCGTCTTCGACGGCGACTTCGCCGTCGGCGTGGCCAGCTGGAAGCGGCCGGTGAGCATCGGGTTGAAGACGATCCGACCCCCGTCGAGCTCGACCAGCAGGAACTTGCCGAGCCGCCGAACGCGTTCGAGTCGCAGATCGACGAGCGACCCGAGCTCGTCGGGGGTCCCGCGAACGACGAGCGGATCCGGTGTGGATGCGCCCGTGAGCGTCCGTCCTGTGAGCGCGGCGTGGAGCGCGTCGGCGACGACGGCGAGGTCGGGCAGCTCGGGCACGATCGGATTGTCCCACGCAAGAGGCGCGTGCTAGACTCTCCCGGCCCTCGGGGCAGGACAGCTGAAGAAGCCCGTTCAACCGCCCGTACCCACCGGAGGAGGCGCCCGCGGCCCACCATCCACGGACACTTTCGAACGTCGGTCCAGACGGCCTGAGCGTGGCTCGGGCCGTTCGTGATTCCGGAGGCGGAATTCACACCAGGAGTAGACGATCTTGACCGAAGAGCAGTTGGGCGGGCCCGCGCCGGAGACCGAGGCGAACGCCTCGATCGATACCCCGGCGACCGAGAACACCGCCGCGGCCACCGCGGTCGCGGACGAGCCCGCCACCGAGGCCTCCTTGAACGGTGCCACCGCGGATGCCGGCCACGTCGGCGACGCGGCGCCCAGCGCCGACGCGGCCGACACCACCGACGCGGCGCCCAGCGCCGACGCGGCCAACACCACCGACGCGGTCGACACCACCGACGCGGTCAACAGCAGCGACGGTGACGGCGCCGACGGCACGATCACCGCGCCCATCACCGGCGAGGAGGTCCGGATCGACGCCGCTCCGGCGGCCGAGGCGCCTGGCCCGAGCGAGCCCGACGCGGCTCGTGCGGAGGAATCGCCGGCGGACGACAGTGCCGAGGCGGCGGGAGACGCCGGCGCGCCGGCCACCGCGGGCACGAAGGAGCCGGCCGTCGAGCGGCCACGCCCGACGGGGCCGGAACCGACGACGATGGCCGAGCTGCTCGCCCAGGAGCAGACCGACATCCGGAGCTTCAAGCACGGCGATGTGGTCGAGGGGAACGTCGTCCGGATCGACAAGGACGAGATCCTCGTCGACATCGGCGCGAAGAGCGAGGGCGTCGTCAGCAACCGCGAGCTCTACGGTCGAAACGCCGAGACGCAGCCGCAGCTCAACATCGGCGACACCGTCCTCGTCTACGTCCTCCAGCCGGAATCGCCCGAGGGCCATGTCGTCCTCTCGCTCCGGCGGGCCGGCCTCGAGCGCAAGTGGCGGGCGATGCAGGAGCAGTTCGAGGCGGGCGTCATCATCGAGGCGCCGGTCATCGACCACAACAAGGGCGGCCTCATCGTCGACTGCGGCATCCGGGGCTTCGTGCCGATCAGCCAGATCGTCGACTTCCCGCGCCGGCCGCAGAACGACCAGCCGCGCGATGCGGCCCAGGAGATCGCCGAGAAGCTCCAGCCCTACGTCGGGCGGAAGCTCCGGCTCAAGATCCTCGAGGTGAACCGCAAGGCGAACCGGCTCATCCTGTCCGAGAAGGTCGCCCTCTACGAGGAGCGCCGCGAGAAGCGCGACGAGCTGTTCAGCAGCCTCCAGGTCGGCCAGAAGGTGACCGGGACGGTGCGTTCGATCGCGCCGTTCGGCGTCTTCATCGACCTCGGCGGGATCGACGGTCTCGTCCACAAGAGCGAGCTGTCCTGGAACAAGGTCAACAACCCCGAGTCCGGCTACAGGATCGGCGACGAGGTCGAGGCCGAGGTCATCGACATCAACCACGAGCGGGGCCGGATCAGCCTCTCGATCCGCCGGCTCCAGCCCGATCCGTGGGAGTCGACCGTCGCGGACTTCAAGGTCGGCGACATCATCGACGGCACGGTCACGAAGCTCGTCAACTTCGGTGCGTTCGTCCGCGTCCGTGACGGCCTCGAGGGCCTGATCCACATCAGCGAGCTGTCGCACCAGCGCGTGGCCCATCCCGGCGACGTCGTCCACGAGGGCCAGCAGCTCAAGCTCAAGATCATCAGCCTCGAGTCCGAGCGCCATCGCCTCGGCCTCAGCCTCAAGCAGGCCGAGGAGCCGCCGGTCGCGCGCGTCTCGGAGCCGGCGGCGGCGGGCCACGAGCGGCCGGCGCGTCGTGGCCGGGGCGATCGCGAGCGGGCCTACTCGGCCGCCGACGCCGTCCAGGAGCCCGAGGGCGGGATCGACAACACCCTCGCCGCGGCCTTTGCCCAGGTCCGCGAGCAGCTCGCCGCCTCGGAGGCGGCATCGGAGCCGGCCGAGACGGCGGTCGCCGGGCCCGAGCCGGCGGCGGCCGTGACCGCGCCAGAGGCTGCTGCGGAGGCCGTGACCGCGCCAGAGGCTGCTGCGGAGGCGCCGGTCGAGACGGCCGAGGCCGTTGCGGACGCGCCCGTCGAGGCGGAGGCGACAGCCGACACCCAGCCGGCGGCGATCGAGGACGGCGTCGACGTCGAACCCGAGTCCGCGGCAGCGGAGCCGGCGGCCGAGACCCAGACCGCCGACGCACTCGTCGACGGCGCGCTCGACGTCGGGCCGGACCACTCGACCGATGCGATCTCGAACGCGTCCGAGCCGGCCCCGGAGGCCGCGGAGGAGGCCGTCGCGGAGGCCGCCGAGGCTTCGACGGGCAATGACGTCGCGGGGGTCGAGGCGACGCCGTCGGACGAGGAGGGCGCGACCGCCGGCTGATCCGGCGGGCCCCGCCGTCCGTCGCGCGCTCGTCGCGGCCGCATCCGCTCCCACGAGGCGGACGAATCCGTCATCGTCGGACGATCGCGAGCGGTCGTCGGACCGGCTCCGAATCGCCATCGGTCCCCCGTCGGCGGGGGGTCCGATCGGTTGAGTTGCGGTGAAGGTCGGTCATGCTAGGATGGCCGAAAGGGCGGGAATCCCGCTCGAAAGGAAACAGGCGTTCGGGTTCATGGACCGTTTCGACAAGTTCACCGACCGCGCTCGGAAGGTCCTGACACTCGCCCAGGACGAGGCCCAGCGCTTCAATCACAACTACATCGGCACCGAGCACCTGCTCCTCGGACTCGTCCGCGAGGGTGAGGGCGTCGCGGCCCGCGTCCTCGAGAACATGAACGTCGAGCTCGCCAAGGTCCGCACCGCCGTCGAGTTCATCATCGGCCGCGGCGATCGGCCGGTCGTCGGTGAGGTCGGTCTGACGCCGCGGGCGAAACGGGTCATCGAGCTCGCGATCGACGAGGCCCGTCGGCTCGGCCACAACTACATCGGCACCGAGCACCTGCTGCTCGGTCTGGTCCGGGAGGGCGAGGGGATCGCCGCCGGCGTCCTCGAGTCGCTCGGCGTGAACCTCGACAAGGTTCGCCACGAGGTGATCCGCGTCCTCTCGCAGAGCTCGTCCGCGGGCCCCGCCCAGGAGACGAAGCGGGCATCGAAGACGCCGACGGTCGACCAGCTCGGGATCAACCTCACGGAGCTCGCGCGCGCGAACAAGCTCGATCCGGTCATCGGCCGGGAGAAGGAGATCGAGCGGATCATCCAGATCCTGTCGCGCAAGACGAAGAACAACCCCGCGCTCATCGGCGAGCCCGGCGTCGGCAAGACGGCGATCGCCGAGGGTCTCGCCCACCGGATCGTCGCCGGCGACATCCCCGAGACGCTCGCGAACAAGCGCGTCCTCACGCTCGACATCGGCTCGCTCGTCGCCGGCACGAAGTACCGCGGCGAGTTCGAGGAGCGCCTCAAGAAGATCATCGAGGAGCTCCGCAACACGAACGACGCGATCCTCTTCATCGACGAGCTTCACACGCTCGTCGGGGCCGGTGCGGCCGAGGGCGCGATCGACGCCGCGAACATCCTCAAGCCGCCGCTGTCGCGGGGCGAGCTCCAGTGCATCGGCGCCACGACGCTCGACGAGTACCGCAAGTACATCGAGCGCGACGCCGCGCTCGAGCGACGCTTCCAGCCGGTGATGGTCGAGGAGCCGACGCTCGAGCAGACGATCGACATCCTGACCGGGATCCGCGAGCGCTACGAGCAGCACCACAAGGTCGTCATCACGGACGAGGCCGTTCGGGCCGCGGCGGACCTGTCCGTCCGCTACATCACCGATCGGCACCTGCCGGACAAGGCGATCGACCTGATCGACGAGGCGTCGAGCCGCGTCCGCCTTCGCCACAGCTCCGCTCCACCGGACCTGCGCGCCGCGCAGAAGGAGCTCGACCGCGTGACGAAGGAGAAGGACGCCGCGATCAACGCCCAGGAGTACGAGAAGGCGGCGACCCTGCGCGAGACCGAGGCGGAGTCGCGCGAACGGGTCGAGACGCTCCGGACCGAGTGGCAGGCCCAGGTGAGCAGCGAGGCGCCCGAGGTCGGCGAAGAGGAGATCGCCCAGGTCGTCGCGATGTGGACCGGGATCCCGGTGACCCGCATCGCCGAGGAGGAGTCCGAGCGGCTCCTGCACATGGAGGACGAGCTCCACAAGCGGGTCATCGGCCAGCAGGAGGCGATCGAGATCATCTCGAAGGCCGTCCGCCGCGCCCGGGCCGGGCTGAAGGATCCCAAGCGCCCGATCGGCTCGTTCATCTTCCTCGGCCCGACCGGCGTCGGGAAGACGGAGCTCGCGCGCGCGCTCGCCGAGTTCATGTTCGGATCCGAGGACGCGCTCATCAAGATCGACATGAGCGAGTTCATGGAGCGCCACAACGTCAGTCGCCTCGTCGGTGCCCCGCCCGGCTACGTCGGGTTCGACGAGGGTGGCCAGCTGACCGAGGCCGTGCGGCGCAAGAGCTACGCGGTCGTGCTCCTCGACGAGGTCGAGAAGGCGCACCCGGAGGTGTTCAACATCCTCCTCCAGATCCTCGAGGACGGGCACCTGTCGGACGCGAAGGGGCGGCGGGTCGACTTCCGCAACTGCATCATCATCATGACCTCGAACCTGGGCGCCCGCCAGCTCCAGACGAACTCGGCGCTCGGGTTCCGGGTGCTCGGCGAGTCGGAGGAGGCCCGGGCGGAGTCCTCCTACGAGCTCATGAAGGAGAAGGTCCAGAGCGAGCTCAAGCAGAACTTCCGGCCCGAGTTCCTCAACCGGATCGACGCGACCGTGGTGTTCCGCTCGCTCACCCAGGACGAGATCCGTCAGATCGTCGACCTGCTCCTCGCCCGCGTCCGTGACCAGCTCGCGGCGCAGCAGATGGAGCTCGAGGTCACGCCCGCGGCGAAGGACCACATCATCAAGCTCGGCTACGACCCGGCCTATGGCGCTCGCCCGCTTCGGCGAGTGATCCAGAACATGGTCGAGGACCAGCTCGCCGAGCAGCTCCTGCTCGGCCGCTTCGAGCCCGGCATGACGATCGTCGTCGACAAGGGCGAGGAGGCCGGGCTCGACATCCGGACCGCCGAGGCGAAGACGCCGGTCGAGGCCGGCTGATCCCCGGCCGGATGGCCTCGAGGCTGGCCGTCTAGGTGGCGAAGGCCCAGACCCGATACGTCTGTCAGTCGTGCGGCGACGCGTTCCTCCGCTGGGAGGGTCAGTGCCGCTCGTGCGGTGCATGGAACTCGCTCGTCGAGAGCCTCGTCCGGGAGCCGCGCCGCGAGCCTGCGCGCGGCGGCGGACCCGCGATCGGCCGCCCCCTGCCTGAACCGCTGGGCGCGGTCCTCGACGACGACCTGGCCCGCCTGCCGACGGGCATCGCCGAGCTCGATCGTGTCCTCGGTGGCGGCCTCGTCCCGGGCTCCGCCGTCCTGATCGGCGGCGAGCCGGGCGTCGGCAAGTCGACGCTCCTGCTCCAGGCCGCCGGATCGATCGTGACCGTTCGCGACGCACGCGTTCTCTACGCGACCGGCGAGGAATCGACCGGCCAGGTCCGCCTTCGCGGCCGCCGCCTCGGCCTCCTCGACGGCCCGGCAGCCGACCGCGTCGAGCTCGTCGCCGAGAACGACGTCGAGCGCATCTGCGAGCTCGCCCGGAGGGCTCGCCCGGCGATCCTCGTCGTCGACTCGATCCAGACGGTCGGGCTGGCCGACCTCGAAGGGCCGCCCGGCAGCGTCGGCCAGGTCCGCGAGTCCGCGCTCCGGCTGGTCGAGCTGGCGAAGACCGAGGGGATCGCCACGATCCTCGTCGGCCACGTGACGAAGGACGGCAGTCTCGCCGGCCCGAAGACGCTCGAGCACCTCGTGGATGCCGTGCTGTCGTTCGAAGGCGAGCGCTTCGCCGCCCTGCGCCTCGTTCGCGCCTCGAAGAACCGGTTCGGTCCGTCCGACGAGGTCGGCGTCTTCGAGATGCGCGAGATCGGGCTCATGGAGGTCGCCGATCCGGGCCGCGCGTTCGTCGGCCACCACGACGAGGCCGCCCCGGGCAGCGTCGTCGTCCCCGCCCTCGAGGGCAGCCGGCCGCTCCTCGTGGAGGTCCAGGCCCTCGTGGCGCCGGCCGCCGGAGGACCGCCTCGGCGAACCGCGAGCGGCCTCGACGCGAACCGCCTGGCGCTCCTCGTCGCCGTCCTCGGCCGGCGAGCGGGCATCGGTCTCGCCGCGCACGACGTCTACGCCAACGTCGCCGGTGGCCTCTCCCTCGCCGAGCCGGCCGTGGACCTGCCGCTCGCGCTCGCGCTCGCCTCGTCGTTGCGCGACCGACCCGTCGCCGGCGACACGGTGGCCTTCGGCGAGGTCGGCCTGCTCGGCGAGCTCCGTCCCGTCGCCGGGTTCGAACGGCGAATCCGCGAGGCCGCGCGCCTGGGCTTCAGCCGGGCGATCGCGCCGCGGCCGAACGGGCCAGCGGAGCAGGATCGGGCCGAGCGCGCCGCGGCCGATGCGCACGTCCGGCTCGTCGTGGCCTCGACGCTGCGCGAGGCCGTCGCGGCGGCTCTCGGGTCCGGCCCGGGGCAGCGGACGACGCCGATTCCGGCCGTGTTAGGCTGACCTCCCGACCCATCGCCGTGGCCGGGACCCTCGACCCATTCGCCGAGCCGCCGAGGCGTCGCCTCCTGTTCCCCCGGCGGTCGGCTTCCGCGTCGGTGAGGGAGTCGTGATCCGCAATATCCGCCTGCTCGGCGCCGCGATCGGGGGAATCGTCGGCCTCGCGCTCGCCACCGGGACGCCCGCCCTCTTCGCGGGCGAGCCGAACGCCGCCGTGCTGCTGCTGATCTGGGTCGCGGCCTGGCTCGTGGTGGGATTCGCGCTCCTGCCGTACCTGACGGTCGTGCCGGCGGCCTGGCTGGTCCGCGAGGTCCAGGCGATCTCGACGGCCGAGTTCGTGACCGCCGTCGCGGGCCTTCTCATCGGCCTCCTCATGGGCGTCCTCCTCGGGCTGCCGCTGAGCCGCCTCGGCGGGCCGCTCGGCGAGCTCCTGCCTGTCGGCGTCTCGCTCATCCTCGGCCTCGGGATGGTCGGCCTCACCGTCGCCAAGCGGCATGATCTCGTCATCGCGGCCGAGGCGATGGGCCTGTTCCGGCCGCGGACGGCAGACCTCGCCGAGGCCGCTCGCGCGGGCGAGCCTCACATCGTCGTCGACACGAGCGCGATCATCGACGGTCGGATCGCCGAGATCGTCGAATCGGGGTTCATCTACGGCACCCTCGTCATTCCGCGTTTCGTCCTCGAGGAGCTCCAGCACATCGCGGACAGCTCGGACACGCTCCGACGGAACCGCGGCCGGCGCGGGCTCGAGATCCTCGCCCGGCTCCAGAAGGACGAGCGAACCCCGGTCGAGATCGCCGACGAGGACTTCCCGGCCCTCGCCGAGGTCGACGCGAAGCTCGTCGCGCTCGCGAAGTCCCGGAGCAAGGCGATCCTGACGAACGACTTCAACCTGAATCGCGTGGCCGACCTCCAGGGCGTCAGGGTGATGAACGTCAACTCGCTCGCGAACGCCGTGAAGCCGGCGCTGCTGCCGGGCGAGACGCTGCGGGTGCGGGTGATCCAGGAGGGCAAGGAGGCGGGCCAGGGCGTCGGGTTCCTCGACGACGGGACGATGATCGTGGTGGAGGGCGGGGCGCGCTTCATCGACCGCGACACCGACGTGACGGTCACCCGCGTCCTCCAGACGGTGGCCGGCCGGATGATCTTCTCCCAGCCGCGCCTCGAATAGCCGGTCGCGGGGACGGCCCGTTGCCGCGGGTAGAATCGCTCGCGGTGGACCCATTCGACGACGGCTCGCGAGACGGCGGCGGCGCTCGCGACGCCGGGCCTGACCGCGGCCGCAGCATCGGCTTCGCCCGCGACCGTCACCCGTTCGGACCCGGGGAGCCGCTCGCCCTCGGCGGCCTCGAGCTGCCGGGCCCCCGCCTGTTCGGCCACTCCGACGGCGACGTCGTCCTTCACGCGATCGCGGGCGCGCTCCTCGGCGGCGCACGGCTCGGCGACCTCGGCACGCTCTTTCCGGCCGACGACCGGACCGAGCGCGGGATCGCCAGCACCGAGATCCTGCGGCGCGTCGTCGACAGCCTCGCCGACGCCGGCAGCCGGCCGATCGGGGTCGACGTCTCGATCGAGGCGAGCAGGCCACGCCTCGGCCCGCATCTGGCGGCCATGCGGACCGCGATCGCGACCGCTCTCGGGCTCGACGAAGCCTTCGTCGGGATCAAGGCGTCGAGCGGCAACCTCGGCGGGGACGCGGGTGCGGGTCGGGCGATCGAGGCGATCGCGGTCGCGACGACGGGGCCGCTGGCCTCGAACCGTGACGCGGCGGCGGTGACGAGCGCGAGAGCCGCCTCGTGATCCGCCTCCACGACACCCTGACCGGAGACGTCCGGCCGCTCGAGCCACTCCGCGACGACGAGATCCGCATCTACAGCTGCGGCCCGACCGTCTACGGCCCGGCCCATGTCGGCAACTTCCGCTCGTTCCTGTTCGCCGACCTCCTCGTCCGCTACCTCCGCTTCGGTGGCCACCGGGTGAGGTGGGTCATGAACGTGACCGACATCGACGACAAGATCATTCGTGGCGCGGCCGCGGCCGGTCTCGGCACCGCCGAGCTCGCCGAACGCTGGCTCGAGCAGTTTCTCGTCGACGCTCGAGCGCTCCGGATGACCGTCCCCGATGTGCTGCCGCGCGCAACCGCGCACATCGAGGCCATCGTCGACCTGATCGAGACCCTGATCGAAAAGGAGCACGCCTACCGCACCGCGGACGGCTCGATCTTCTTCCGGATCGCGTCGTGGCCGGCCTACGGGAAGCTGGCGAAGCTCGATCCGTCCGAGCTGCGGGTGGGCGAGCGCGTCGAGTCCGACGAGTACGGCAAGGGCGACGTCCGGGACTTCGCGCTCTGGAAGGGACCGAAGCCCGGCGAGCCGTCCTGGGACACGAGGATCGGTCCCGGTCGCCCGGGCTGGCACATCGAGTGCTCGGCGATGAGCATGGCCGCGCTCGGGTCCCCGTTCGACATCCACACCGGCGGCGTCGACCTCATCTTCCCCCACCACGAGGACGAGATCGCCCAGAGCGAGGCGGCGACCGGCCGTGAATTCGTCCGGACGTGGCTTCACTGCGCCTATCTCCAGACGGGCGGGGCGAAGATGGCGAAGTCGACAGGCAACATCGCCCGCGTCGCCGACGTCCTCGCGTCCGGCCTCGATCCGAGGGCCCTCCGCTACGCGCTGACGTCCGTCCACTACCGGATGCCGCTCAACTACAGCGACGAATCCCTGGCGGCGGCTGCGGCGGCGATCGATCGCCTCGACGCGCTCGTGGCCGCGCTCGAGGCCTACCGCTCCGACGGCCCGGACGACCCCGAGCTCGACCCGATCCTCGCGGCCGGTCGGACCGCGGTCGAGGCTGGCCTCGACGATGACCTCAACGTGTCGGCCGCACTCGCCGGCCTCTTCGAGCTCGTCCGCGCGCTCAACCGGCGGATCGACGCACGCGCCCTCTCGACCGGGGACGCCCGGCGCGCTCTCGACGGCCTGTACGACCTCGACCGCGTCTTCGCCGTCCTGCCCGATCGGACGTCGGAGGACCTCGCGCCTGACCTCAAGGCGCTGCTCGACGCTCGCGCCGCCGCGCGGACCGCGCGCGACTGGGCGGAGTCGGACCACCTCCGCGACGTTCTCGCCGAGCGCGGGATCGCGGTCGAGGACACCCGGGACGGACAGCGCTGGCGGCGGACGGCGGTGGCGACGCGTGGCTGACGAGCGTCCCGACGACGAAGGCGCCGGCCGGAAGCGCGGGCGCCCCGACCGACGCGGGGAGGGCGGGGGTCGGCCGTCCGGTGGCGCACCGCACGGGGGGCCGGGCCGTTGGGGCCCCGGACCACGCGGCGACCGGGGACCCGGCGGCGGTCAGCGGGGCAGCGGCGGCGGTCAGAGGGGGACCGGCGGCGGCAGGGGAGGCCCGGAGCGACCCACGCGCGGCCGAGGCGGCTTCGGCTGGTCGGGCCGGGGCGAGGCCGGCCCGGAACGCCCGCCCGACCGTCCGGACGCTCGCCCCTGGACGCGCCGAGGAGGCGGCGGCCAGCCCGCCGGACCGCGGGACAGGTCGAAGCCGCCCGTTGACCGCGATCGCGGGCCCCGGCCGTTCGATCGCGGGGGAGGGCCCGAGCGCGGCCGGCCCTGGGAGCCCGAGCGCGGCAATCGCGGCGATCGCGGCCGGCCCTGGGAGCCCGCTCGCGATCGGTCCGAGGGACGTCGTACCGGCGCCGGATGGGAGCCGGAGCGGGCGGGCGGCCGCTCGTCCCGTCCGCCGTTCGATCGGCGGCGAGGCCCGGGCTCGCGTCCGTTCGCGCCGGCCGGGACGCGGGATCGCCGCCCCGAGCGGGTCGGTCATGGCCGCCCGGACTGGCGCCCGCCGGAGGCTCGAACCGAGGGCCTCGTCGAGACGGGCGAGGAGCTGGTGGCGGGCCGGCGACCCGTGGAGGAGGCGCTCGTCGCCGGCCGCGCGGCGCATCGGCTGCTCGTCGTGCCGGCCCGGCGCGAGGCGCTCGAGCGGATCGTCCTCCACGCGACGCGGCTGCGCATCCCGGTGGTCGAGGTCGAGGGCGGGACGATCACCGCGCTCGCGGGGTTCGATGGCCACCAGGGCATCGCCCTCGTCGTCGGACCGCGACGGTACGCGTCGCTCGACGACATCCTCGCGTTCGCCGCGGAGCGCGACGAGCCACCGTTCGTGCTCGTCCTCGACTCGCTCGAGGATCCCCAGAACGTGGGAACGCTCCTGCGCAGCGCGGAGGCCGCCGGAGTCCACGGGGTCGTCTTCCCGACCCGCCGCCAAGCCCCGTTGACGCCCGCTGCGGTGAAGGCATCGTCCGGTGCCGTGGAGCACCTGCTGCTCGCTCCGGTCGACGACCTCTCGGCGGCTCTCGCCGACCTCCACGTCCGCGGTGTCCGGGTCGTCGGCAGTGACGCAGAGGCGCCGCTGACCGCCCGCCAGACCGACCTGCGTGGACCGATCGCGATCGTCGTCGGCTCGGAGGGCCAGGGCCTCGGACCCGCCGTCCGCCGCCGCTGCGACGCGTTCATGCGGATCCCGATGATCGGGGCGGTCGCATCGCTCAACGCCGCTGTCGCGGGCTCCATCCTCGTCTTCGAGGCGGCCGTCCAACGCGATCCCGAGGGCGTCCGACCCCGACGCGGACCACGCCTGCCCGAGGCGACGACGGCCGAGGTGCCGGCGCCTTCCGCCGCGAGCGAGGTCGAGGTCGAGCCGGACTCGAGCCTGCCCGGCGAAGAGGAGCCGCCGGCCGAAGAGGAGCCGCCGGCCGAGGACGAGGGCGAGGCGGCCGCCGAGCTCCTGCCGGGCGGCCCCGGCTGAGCTCTGCCGGCCATGTCGACGAGGGACGCCCTCTCCGGCTGGGCGCCGCCCGGTCTTGACCCCCGCAGGGGGCTCGCCTATCATTCGCCGGCATCCCTTGACAGGTCCCGACCTTGTTTAGGGCTGCGCCGACGTAGCTCAATTGGTAGAGCAGCGGTTTTGTAAACCGCCGGTTCCGGGTTCGAGTCCCGTCGTCGGCTCCAACGCGATGTCGCGCGCCGGGCGTCCCGCCGACCGGCGCACGGAACGGGACTGGGACCTCGATCGCCCTCCCTGCCCCCGCCGACGAACGGCGATCCGCCTCGAGCCCACATAGCTCAGTCGGTAGAGCACTTCCTTGGTAAGGAAGAGGTCATCGGTTCGAGTCCGATTGTGGGCTCCATCCCCAAGACAGCCATCGACGAGAACCGTTCGGTCGTCCAGCGGCCGATCCAGAGGAGTGAGAGCGCACTGCCGTGGCCAAGAAGAAGTTCGAGCGCACGAAGCCGCACGTGAACATCGGCACGATCGGCCACATCGACCACGGCAAGACGAGCCTCACCGCGGCGATCACGAAGTACCTCGCCCTCAAGGGCGAGGCCGAGTACCGGGCCTTCGATTCGATCGACAACGC
>DASTSC010000282.1:0-1720 GCA_035760905.1 Candidatus Limnocylindrales bacterium
GGCGCCTGCGGCGGCCAGTTCACCGCGAACACGATGAGCACCGCGCTCGAGTTCCTCGGGATCTCGCCCGGTGGGCTCAACGGGATTCCCGCCGAGGACCCGGCCAAGGACGACGCGGCCCGGCGGACCGGCGAGCTCGTCATGGACCTCGTCCGGCGCGACGTCCGCCCGTCCTCGATCGTCAGCCGCGAGGCGATCGAGAACGCGATCGCGTCGATCGCGGCGACCGGCGGGTCGACGAACGGCGTCCTTCACCTGCTCGCGATCGCCCACGAGTTCGGGATCCCGCTCGAGATCGACGAGTTCGGGACGATCGCCGACCGGACCCCGATCGTCGCCGACATGGCGCCGGCCGGCCCGTACACCGCGACGGACATCTACGAGGCCGGCGGGGTCGGGCTCGTCATGCGGCAGCTCCTCAAGGCCGGGCTCCTCCACGGCGACGCCCCGACCGTCGACGGCCGGACCATCGCCCGCATCGCCGCCGACGCCCGCGAGACGCCGGGGCAGCCGGTCGTGGTCCCGATCGAGACGCCGGTCAAGCCGGTCGGCGGCCTGACGATCCTGCGCGGCTCGCTCGCCCCGGACGGCTGCGTCATCAAGCTCGCCGGCCACGAGCGGCGCCACCACCGCGGGCCGGCCCGGGTGTTCGACTCCGAGGGGGCCTGCTACGACGCCGTCCGGGCCCAGCGGATCCGGCCGGGGGACGTCGTCGTCATCCGCTACGAGGGTCCCGTCGGCGGCCCGGGGATGCAGGAGATGCTGAGCGTCACCGGCGCGCTCGTCGGCGAAGGGCTCGGCGACAGCGTCGCGCTCCTCACCGACGGCCGCTTCAGCGGCGGCACCCACGGGCTGATGATCGGCCACGTCGCGCCGGAAGCCGCGCTCGGCGGCCCGATCGGCCTCGTCGAGGAGGGTGACGAGGTCGAGATCGACGTGGACGCGAAGCGCCTCGACCTCCTCGTCGACGACGCCGAGCTCGAGCGGCGGCGGGCCGCGTGGGAGCCGCCCGCCCCTCGCTATCGGACCGGCGCCCTCGCGAAGTACGCCGCCCTCGTCTCCTCGGCCTCGCGGGGCGCGGTGACGACCGGGGAACGGCTCGACCGGGCGCTCACCGCACGGACGGTCGGCGAGGCCCGGCCCGTCGGGTGAGAGCGACGGCGGACGGCCCGGGCCTCATCGGCTTCAGGATCTCGGCGGTCTCGTCGCAGGGCATCGACTGGGCCGCCCTCGACGCGACCTGGGCGCTGGCCGGCGAGCTCGACGTCTTCGACGCCGGCTGGATGAGCGACCACCTGACCGACGTCAGCCGCGACCGCGGCGGTGGGGTCTTCGAGGCCGTCGCGGCGGCGGGCGCGCTCGCTCATCGGGTTCGCGGCAAGTGGATCGGAGTCGCCGTCTTCTCGAACACGTTCCGCCACCCGGCGCTCCTCGCAAAGTCGGCCGAGGTCCTCGACGCCGCCACCGGCGGTCGGTTCATCCTCGGCTTCGGAGCCGGCTGGCACGAGGGCGAGCACGCCGAGTTCGGCATCCCGCTCCCCGAGCCGAGGGAGCGCTTCGACCGATTCGAAAGCGCGGTCCGCGTCCTCCGGACGCTCTTCTCGGACGAGGCCCGCGGCGAACCCGGGGTCTCGCTCGACGACCCGTTCTATCCGCTCGACGGCGCGACGATCGAACCGGGCTACCTGCGACCGGGCGGGCCGCTCCTCTGGCTCGGCGT
>DASTSC010000283.1:0-20347 GCA_035760905.1 Candidatus Limnocylindrales bacterium
CGCTCGGGACGAACACAGGCCGGCCCGGGCGCGACGCCCGGGCCGGTGGAGCTGCGACGAACGAACGAAGGAGACGGCTAGTTGCCGCCCTCCTTGAGCGTGATCGTGGCCTTCTGGAACGAGGCGCCCTTCGTGTCGACCGACGAGCCGAGCGCGTCGAGCGCTTTCTGGGCGAGGTCCGTGCGGGTCGCGTCCGCGGACGGCGCCGCCTTGAGCACCTTGTAGGTCGTCGCGATCTGGATCGTCTGGTCGTAGGCGGCCTTGTCGAGCATCCCGATCCCGTTCGGCGACGGCCAGATGAGCCCGTTGATCTCGTTCATCTGCCACGCCTGGTGGCTCGCGCCGAGCTGCGACCCGTGCGAGAGCACGGTCTGGACGCAGGCGTCGGCGTTGTCGCGGCAGTAGATCCAGCCCTTGAACGAGGCCTTGAGGAATTTCACCGCGAGGTCCTCGTGGTCCTTCAGCCACGAGGACGTGGCGAAGATCTGGTCCTGGAGCATCGCCGTGCCGACCGACGGATCGTTGAAGTCGATGACGTTGAGGTCCGACGCCTGGTAGAGCGAGCCCGTCTGGGGGTTCTTCGCCTCGAGGACCTGGGCGTACTCGTTGTAGATCATCGCCTGGGCGACGTCGAGGTCGCCCTGGAGGAGACCCGACATGTCGAAGTTCTGCTTGATGATCCCCGCAGTCGAGGGATCGATCCCGACCTTCGTGAGGGCCGCGAACAGCTCCGGCTCGTTGCCGCCGAGCCAGCTGCCGACGTGCTTGCCCTTCATGTCGGCGGGCGTCGCGATCCCGGAGGACTTGAACGCGACCATGCGGGTCCCCGAACGCTGGAAGACCTGGGCGATCGAGACGAGGTCGGCGCCGCCCTCGCGAGCCTGGAGCATGTTCGGCAGCCAGGCCGTGCCGATGTCGGCGCCGCCGGTCGAGACGACCTGGACGTTGTTGACCTGCGGGCCGCCGAGCAGCAGCTGGACGTCGAGGCCCTCGTCCCGGTAGTAGCCCTGGTCGACCGCGGCGAAGTAGCCGGCGAACTGCGACTGGGCGACCCACTGGAGCTGGAACTTGAGCGGGGTGAGCGCGGCGCTGCTCGAGCCGCCCCCGCTCGGAGCGGTGCTCCCACCCGGAGTCCCGGACTGGCAGGCGCCGAGCACGAGCGCCGCGGCGCCCGCGAACGCGAGCAGCCTCTTTCGAACGGACACCTCGATCCTCCTCCTCGCGGTGACGGCGCGGCTCCCCGGGCCGCTCCCCCGTCGTGATCCCGCGGACGATAGCGCAGCGGGCCGGCGCGTTGCAGCCTGTGCGCGAACCCTCAGCCGACGGGTGACTGGCGGGCGGTATACCACGGAATCGCGATCCGTTCGGCGACCACGGCCGCCACGTACAGGCCGATCCCGAGCGCGCAGGCGACGACGATCGCCGCCCACGCCGTCGGGTACCGGGAGTGGCCCGTCTCGAGCGTGATGTAGATCCCGAGCGAGTAGAGCGGCCCGCCGAAGAACTCGCCGACGACGGCACCGATGACGCTCAGCGTCGCCGCGATCCGGAGCGCCGTGAACCAGTACGGCAGGGCGTTCGGGACGCGGACCTTGCGCAGCGTCTCGAACTGGCTCGCGGCGTAGGAATCCATGAGCTCGAGCGCCGCCGGCGGAACCTCGGTGAGGCCCCGGATCGTGTTCGCCATGACCGGGAAGAAGACCATGATCGCGACGATGACGAGCCGCGGCATGATGCTCTCCGGGCCGAACCAGTTGAGGGTGATCGGGGCGAAGGCGATCACGGGCACGGTGCTCGCGGCGATCGCGATCGGCAGGAGCGTGTCGCGCGCCGACTGCCAGCGGGCGGTCGCGAGGCCGGCGAGCGTCCCGAGCACGAGCCCGACGACGAGTCCCCCGACGGCCTCACCGCCCGTGTAGGCGATCCCCTTCGACAGCGTCGGCCACTGGTCGCCGATGCTGGCGGCGATCGCCGACGGCAACGGAATCACAAAGGCGCCGACATCGAGGGCACGCAGCGCCACCTCGAGGCCGGCGATCACGCCGACGAAGACGACGGCCGGCGGCAGCCAATCTGTGGGCAGCGCGAGCCGGCGCGGCGTCGAGACGCCGACCCGAGCCGCCGTCACGCGTAGCCCTCGGCGCGAACCCGGTCAGCCTCCGACGGGGCGGTGTCCTCGGCTCCCCCACCTTCGCCGTCGGCGTCGCCCCGGAGTGCCTCGCGGACCGCGGTCACGAGCGCGAAGTAGCGCTCCGATTCCCGGGTCTCGAACGCCCGCGGCTGGGGCAGGTCGACCTCGACGATCCGGTTGATCCGCCCGGGCCGTGACGACATCACCACGACCCGCGTCGAGAGGAAGACCGCCTCGGGAATCGAGTGGGTGACGAAGACGACCGTCGTCCCGGTCTCGCGCCAGATCCGCATCACCTCGAGGTTCATCCGCTCCCGGGTCATCTCGTCGAGCGCCCCGAACGGCTCGTCCATGAGGAGGAGCTTCGGGTCGAACGCGAGCGCCCTGGCGATCGCCACCCGCTGCTGCATCCCGCCCGAGAGCTGCCACGGACGGCGGTCCTCGAAGCCCTCGAGCTCGACGAGCCGCAGGAGGTCGGCCGATCGGCGGGCCCGTTCGGCGCGCGGGTAGCCCATCACCTCGAGGGGCAGCTCGATGTTCCGGGCCACCGTTCGCCAGTCCATGAGCACGGGCGCCTGGAAGACCATCCCGTAGTCGCGGTCGAGCCGAGCCTGGCGGGCCGGCTTGCCGTTGACCGAGACCGTGCCCGTCGTCGGTGGGATGAGGTCGGCGATGAGCCGCAGCAGCGTCGACTTGCCGCAGCCCGACGGTCCGATGAGCGAGACGAACTCGCCGGGCCCGATCGCGAGGTGGATGCCGCGGAGCGCTGTGACGGCGGCCGCGCCCGCACCGAAGACCTTGTCGACCCCGGCCACCTCGACGACCGCCGACGGCGTCGCCGAGTCGGTGATGCCTGCGCCGCTCACGCCCGCGCCTCCGTCCGCCGGTAGCGGCTGCCGGTGAGCCACCGCTCGGCGAGGACGATGAGGCCGACGAAGACGAGCCCGACGACCGTCGTCGCGACGATGGTCGCCCACAGCTTCTCGGGCCCGGCGATGTAGTACTGGTTGTAGTTGATGATCGCGCTGCCGAGGCCGCTCGCGACACCGGCCGTCTGCTCGCCGATGATCGCCCCGATGATCGAGCCCGCGGCCGCGACCCGGAGCGCGGTGAAGACGTAGGGCACGGATGTGGGCAGCCGCAGCTTCCAGAGGATCTGCCGCTGCGACGCGGCGTAGGAGCGGAGCAGCTCGTGGGCCCGCGGGTCGGCCGCGCGGAGGCCGCGGAGCGCGCCGATCGTCACCGGGAAGAACGACAGGTAGGCGGTCACGAACGCGACCGACAGCCAATCCGCCTTGATCGCGGCGACGACGATCGGCGCGATCGCGAGGATCGGGACCGTCTGCGAGGCGATGACGTAGGGCGCCAGCGATCGCTCGGCGAGTCGCGAATGGACGAACAGGATCGCCAGCCCGAGGCCGAGGAGGCTGCCCCACACGAACCCGAAGATCGCCTCGCCGAGCGTGAATGCCGCCTGCCCCGCGAGCACGAGCCCGAGCGGCGGCCCGTTGCGCTGGGCCGGGTCGACGAACGCGCGCAGGACGTCCCAGACGTGCGGCAGCGACAGGTCGTCGGCGATCCGCCAGTGGAGCGGCGGGACGTGCTCGTAGTCGATCGGGAGGCCGCCGAGCGAGACGTGGATCCGCCAGGGATCCCCGCCGAGCCACTTCGCGCCCTCCCACACGATGAGCGCGCCGACGAGCACGAGGAGCCAGCCGAGGACCTTGCGCGAGGTCCTTCGGCCGCCGGCGACCCCGCCCGACGGGTCGGTCGGGCGCGCCGAGAGGCGCGGAAGCGATCGGCTGACGGTCGTCATGGACGGAGGCGGATGCTACCCCGCCGCGAGACGACGATGCGGGCGGTTCAGGCTATCCGGAGGCTCGGCGGGCTCGGTCGAGCTCCTCGCCGCGGAGGCCGACGCAGTCGTTCGCCCAGAACGGCTCGGCGTAGACGAGCGCCCCCGACATCCAGTCCTCCCAGCCCGCCAGGCGGACCGCCTGGAACGCCGGCAGCGGGATCCGGACCGAGGGCGGCGTCACGCCGAGCTCGCTCGCCGGCCGCCAACCGAGCCGGCCGTAGTAGCGTGGCGAACCCTCGAGGAAGACGGCCGGCGCCCCTCGTGCTCGCGCCTGCTCGACGGCATGGACGGCCAGCCGGCGCCCGATCCCCTGCCGCTGGTGCTCCGGGGCGACCGACAAGGGGCTGAGAACGAGCACCTCCACGAGGTGCGGCGCCGCGTCGATCCAGCCGCGGGTTAGGCGAACGTGACCAACCACGTCTCCGTCGAGCTCGGCGACGAACCCGAAGCTGTCGGCTCGCGCCGCCAGCGCCCGCTCGAGCGCCACCACCTCCGGCTCCCCGGCGAAGGCGTTCGTCAACACGTCGCCCACGGCGGCATCGTCGGCCGGTGTCTGTCCCCGGATCGTGAGGCTCACGGGCGGCGGCGAGCCTACTGCGGCACCGCCGCGGGCACACCCAGGGCGAGGATGTGGACCCGAACGGGCGGGGTGTCGTCGTAACGCTCCTCCGCCTCGACCATCTCGTCCGTCGGCACGAGGAGCGCCACCGCGGCCGCGTCGGTGATGAGCGCGTAGGGCATCGGCCCGATGAGCTCGCGGGCATGGTTCTTGAGCAGCCGATGGACGAGGTTGACGTCATGGCCGAGGAGCTCCTCGCGCCCGCCGATCGACTGCGAGACGTAGCGCCCGTCATGGAGGACGAACTTCAGGTCGAGGTCGCCGACGCGGACGCAGGCCTCGCACGTGCACGTCCACTGCGAGCCGGCCTTGGCGAGCTCGCGCCGGAACGCCGCGTAGCAGCCGCGCATGCAGGCGAGGACGTCCAGACCGTCGAGGGACGCGGCGTCGCCCACCGCGAAGACGGCGTCGCCCTCGAGCTTGACGACCTGGAAGTGCGGCTCGATCGCGGCGATGATCGTGTCGAGCAGGTGCGACAGGACGGCATAGGCCGCCGGCGGTTCGTCGGATTCGACGATCAATGCGCGATGGGCATCGGCGACCCCGCCGAGAAAGCCCGTGTAGCCGGAGATGTCGGCGAGGAGGAGGGCGCCGGAACGGCCGACGGGCCGGGTGGGGACGATGCTCATGCCGGGATTGTCGCCAATCGTCGGTCCGGGTGTGGAACCTGACACGGTCGGGCCGTTGGCGACCGTAGAGTGGCGGCATGACAAGGACCGTGCTCCAGGACGCCTTCGGCCATCATGTCTGGGCGACCATCCGCCTCATCGACGCCTGCCTCCCGCTGACGCCCGAGCAGCTGGAGAAGACCGTCCCCGGCACGTACGGCTCGATCATGGAGACGATCCGCCACACCGTCGGTGCCGACGCCTCCTACCTCTCCCTCCTCTCGGACGGCGCGGCCGACGAGATCGAGGAGGACACGATGGACCTCGCCGCGCTGCGGGCGACGATGGAACGGAACGGGCCGGTCTGGGATCGGCTGGTCGCCGGACCGCTCGACGCGGAGACGGTCGTGGTTCGCCATCGCGACGACGGCTCGACGAGCACCGCCCCCCTCGGGATCCGCTACGCCCAGGTGATCCACCACGGAACGGACCACCGGAGCCAGGTCTGCACGGCGCTCACGAGCCTCGGCATCGAGCCGCCGCTCATCGACGCCTGGGACTACGCCGACAGCGCGGGCCGCCTGAGCGAGACCGAGCCGACCGTCGCGGCCGGCTGATCCGGCTCGGTTCGCTCGTCATCCGCGTCGAATACCGCGCGTCCCGATAGCGGCTCCACCCCGGCGCGGAGCCGTGTGGCGTGGCAGAGTACGCGTCCACATGTGCGTGGCGCGGATCGAGAGGGACGACATGAAGGGCGCGACGATGATCGTGGCGACGATCCCGGTCAGCGACCTCGAGCGGGCGAAGGAGTTCTACGGTCGCGTACTTGGCCTGACACAGCTCTGGGAGAACCCGGCGTCGGTTCGGTTCCGGGTCGGCGACGCGAGCGAGCTTTCGGTCTTCCGGCGCCCGAACACGGCGACCGAGCACACGCTCGCGCACTTCGAGGTCAGCGACATCGAGGCGACCGTCCGGGACCTCGAGGCCAAGGGCGTCGAGTTCCTCGACTACGACACCGGACCGCTGGTCACGACCGGTCACATCGCGCAGCTGGGACCCGCTCGGGGTGCGTGGTTCCACGACCCCGACGGCAATACGGTGGGGCTCCGGGAAGGCTGATGGGGAGCGATCCGAACGTCGACCGGTACCTGGCGGCGGCGGAGCCGGAGGCGAGGGCGAGGCTCGAGCGGATCCGTGAGATCGGCCTCGCCCTGGCGCCGGGCGCCACCGACGTCATCAGCTACCAGATGCCCGCTCTCCGGTTCGAGAACCGCGTCCTCGTCTGGTACGCCGCCTTCAGACATCACGTCAGCCTGTTTCCGGCGTCGGACGCCGTGAAGGCCGCTCTCGATGCGGACATCGAGCCGTACCTCTCCGGTCGCGGAACGATCCGGTTCCGCCATCGCGATCCGCTCCCGGAAGACCTCGTCCGTCGGTTCGTCCAGGCCCGGATCGACGAGAACCGGGCGACACGACAGGCGCGAGGGGACTCGGCCCGGACGTAGCCTCGTTCCGTCCGGCGCCCCGCGGGGTGACCTCCCCAGGCGTTGTGTACGTAGAGCGCAACCTGCGAACGAGTGAGCGTCACACGGCGGCAGATCTGACGAATCCGAGCGGGAGCCACGCTCGTTCGTTCGGGCTTTGTGCTTCAGATGCACACGAGCGGGCGGCAGCGAGCGACGGCAGCGAGCGACGCTCGTTCGTTCGGGCCACGTGCTTCAGATGCACACGAGCGGGCGAGACGCGCCGGCCCAGGCCGCCGCGGCAGGACGCGGACCTACGAGGTGACGGCCTCGTCTGCCTTCTCGAGGGCGCGGTCGATGATCGCGAAGCCCTCGTCGAGCTGCTCTTCGGTCACGATCAGGGGCGGGTTCGTCGAGATCGAGTTCCAGTGGAACATCGTGAACATGCCCTGCTCGCGGACGGATGCCGCAACCGCCTTCATCTCGTCGGACGTGCCGTTGTACGACGTCATCGGCACGTATGGGTCGCGGGAACGGACGAGCTCGATGATCCCGAACAGGCCGATGTTGCGGATCGCGCCGACCGACGGGTGCTTCGCCCGAAGCGCCTCGTGGTGGCGGCGCATGACAGGCCCCAGTGCCCTCGCCCGCTCGACCAGCCCGTCCTCGTCGTAGACCTTGAGCGTCGCGATCGCCGCCGCGCATGACACGGGGTGGCTGTTGTACGTGAGCCCACCGAAGTAGACGTTCTTCTCGAAGTGGTCGGCGATCCAGGGGCGCATCCCGACCGCGCCAAGCGGCAGGTACGACGACGTCAGTCCCTTCGCCATCGTGAGGATGTCCGGCACGACGTTCCAGTTGTTCACCGCGAACATCTCGCCGGTCCGCCCGAAGCCCGCCATCACCTCGTCGGCGATGAGAACGATCCCGTAGCGATCGCACAGCTCGCGGAGGCCCTGCATGTAGCCGTCGGGCGGGATCAGGATCCCGTTCGTGCCGACGACCGGCTCGACGATGAGCGCGGCGACCGTCGAGGGCCCCTCGTACTGGACGACGAGCTCCGTGTCGTGGAGGACCTCGTCGGCAGGCCGTGGCTCCGCGTCGCCCCACGGATGGAAGTCCGGGATCCGAAAGACGCCCGGGATCCCGGGCTCGTTGGGGATCCGCCGTGGATCGCCGGTCAGGGTCATCGCGCCGGCGGTCGCGCCGTGGTACGAGCGATAACGGGCGCCGATCTTGTGGCGGCCGGTCGCCTGGCGCGCGAGCTTGATCGCGTTCTCGTTCGCCTCCGCGCCGCCGAGCGTGAAGAAGACCTTGTCGAGATCGCCCGGCATCCGCTCCGCGAGCATCTGCCCGAGGACGGCCCGCGCCTCGGTCACCATGTTCGGCTGGACGTACTGGACCTTCGTCGCCTGGGCGGTGATCGCGTCGATCACCCGGCGGTCCGAATGGCCGATGTTCACGCTCATCAGCTGGCTGTTGAAGTCGAGGATCCGGCGGCCCTCCGGCGTGTAGAGGTAGACGCCTTCGGCTCGATCGATCGCAATCGGGGCGACGGTCCCCTGGGCAGCCCATGGGAACAGCGTGTACTCGCGGGACAACGACTCGATCTGCTCGCTGCTCATCCCGGCCGCGCCCGTCGTCGGCGCCGTCTCGACACTCATCGTCCACCTCGTCACGCTGCGTTCCCCGCCTCGATACCGGATTCAAGCACAGCCGACCTCGCGCGCGCAGCCGGCCGCTGGGGGGCCCGCGCAAAACCGATGCGTGAGAGGCATGGGAATCAGGCGTCGGCTGTCGCTTCGATGCGGGGCAGGCATGAAGAGGACGGGCGCCGGCGCCGTCCGTTCGCTTCGATGCCTGCCCGCGTTGACGATGACGTTCCGAAGCCGAAACCGATGCCCGACAGGCATGCGCCAGCCGGGCGGCGGCGCGCCGAACGGTGGCGCGCCGAAGGGGCCCGCGACCCGGTGTACGCTTCGGCGCCACGAGACCGAGAGGCCGCGCGAGACGGAGGGGTTCATGGCTCGAAACGTTCGAGGGGCGCTCCTGCAGGCGACCTGGACCGGCGACAAGGAGTCGATGATCCGGAAGCACGAGGAGAAGGCCCACGAGGCCGCGAAGCAGGGCGCCCAGGTCATGCTCTTCCAGGAGCTCTTCTACGGGCCCTACTTCTGCCAGGTCAACGGCGACCCGCAGTACTTCTCCTACACCGAGCACATCCCGGACGGCCCGACGACGAAGCGGATGCAGGACCTCGCGAAGCAGACCGGGCTGGTCCTCGTCGTGCCCATGTACGAGGAGGACGAGAGGGCGTCGGGGATCTACTACAACACCGCGGCGGTCGTCGACGCCGACGGCAGGTACCTCGGCAAGTACCGCAAGACGCACATCCCGAACGTGAAGGGCTTCTGGGAGAAGTACTACTTCCGGCCGGGCAACCTCGGCTACCCGGTCTTCGAGACGGCCGTTGGCAAGGTCGGGGTCTACATCTGCTACGACCGGCATTTCCCCGAGGGCGCCCGTGCGCTCGGCCTCAACGGTGCCGAGATGGTGTTCATCCCCTCGGCGACGTCGCGCGGGCTCTCGGAGTACCTGTGGCGGATCGAGCAGGTCAGCCACGCCGTCGCCAACGGCTACTTCGTCGGGACCATCAACCGGGTCGGGATCGAGCCGCTCGGCGAGGACGACTTCTACGGCCAGAGCTACTTCGCCGATCCGCGCGGCCAGTTCATCGGCGGCGTCGGTAGCCCGTACGACGAGGAGCTGATCGTCCGGGACATGGACCTCGACCTCATCCCGGAGGTCCGCCAGACCTGGCAGTTCTTCCGCGATCGCCGGCCCGACGCGTACGGCGACCTGGTCGCACCGTAGGCCACGGCCTCGCGCGGCACTCCCTGACTCCTCGCCGAGCTCGGCCTGGCCTCCGGGAGCGAGAGCCAAACCAGCGCTGAGGGTGCCGACTCGATGGATTTCGGTTTCACGCTCAAGCCCGACCACTCGCTCGAGCGGACGGTCGCGCTGAGCCGCCAGGCCGAGGCGGCCGGCTTCGCCTACGGCTGGCTGTTCGACTCGCACGTCCTGTGGCGCGAGCCCTACGTGCTCCTGACGCTCATGGCCCAGGCCACCGAGCGGATGCGTCTCGGAACCTGCGTGACGAACCCCGGAACGCGGGAGCCGAGCGTGACGGCGTCTGCGCTCGCGGTGCTCGACGAGCTGTCGGGTGGCCGGATGGACCTCGGCATCGGGCGCGGCGACTCGGCCCGGCGCGTCCTCGGCAAGGCCCCGATCACGCTCGCGAACACGGAGGACGCGATCCGGGTCATCCGGTCGCTCGTCGCCGGCGAGTCGATCGAGTACGAGGGGACGGAGCTTCGGCTGCCCTGGGTCGGTGGCTGGCAGCTGCCGGTCTGGGTCGCGGGTTACGGCCCGATGGCGCTGGCGATGACCGGCCGCGTCGCCGACGGCCTCATTCTCCAGCTCGCCGACCCCGACCTCATTCGCTGGTTCGTTGGCCAGCTCCGCGAGGCGGAGGCGGCGGCGGGCCGACCGCCGGGATCGATCCGCGTGCAGGCCGCGGCACCGGCCCACGTCGCGCCGCGCGACGTCGGTCGGGAGCGGACGCGCTGGTTCCCGGCGCTCGTGAGCAACCATGTCGTCGATCTCGTGAACCGCTACCCGCGGGAGCAGCTCCCGGAGGCGCTGACCGGCTACATCCGGGACCGATCGGGCTACGACTACCTGCATCACGCCGAGGTCGGCTCGTCGAACGCGGCCTTCGTCGGCGACGAGGTGACCGATCGCTTCTGCGTCCTCGGGACCGCCGAGGAGCACGTCGCCAAGCTGCGCGAGCTGGCGGGCGCCGGTGTCGACCAGTTCAACGTCTACCTGATGAACGGCGACGAAGAGGCCCAGCTCGAGGCGTACGGCCGAGACGTGATCCCGGCCCTCCGGACGACCGCGCCGGCGGCGTGAGCCCGCGGCCGGACGACCGAGGAGAGTCGCCCGACCGCCGGCTCGGGTCAGTCCTGGGGATGCTGCTGCTCGTAGACGCGCTGCCACTCGCGGCCCGCGGCCAGGAGCGCCTGGGCCTGCGGGTCCGGATACATCTGCCGGTAGCGCAGCTCCCAGTCGCGTGCCGCCGCGAGCTGGCCCGAGGTCATCGTCGTCGGGTACATCTGGTGGTAGCGCTGCTCCCACTGACGACCGGCCTCGACGAGGGCCTTGCTCGGTGCCCCGACGGCGACTCGCGGGGGCACGACGGCCGTCAACGTGGCGACCCGTGCGCCGACGACTCCGCCGACGATCCCGGCGAGGATCGAGCCGACGAGGGCGAGGGCGAGCGCGAGCGCGAGCGGCGGTCGGTAGGTGGTTCGGTACGTGGTCGCTTCGGACATCGTGGATCTCCTGTTCCCGCGGTTCCGGGCCGTCCTGGCCCAGGGTTCAGGGCCGCGGTCGCGTCCGACGCGTCTCGCCGGCTTCCGCTGCCCTGCACCTGCCGCGATCGTCGGCGACCCCGGGCCACGCCGAAATCCCGGAAAGCCCTAGGAACTCGCGCCCGTCCGACTCCATAGACGGGGGGCGCGCGCGGAACACGGGTCAGCCCGGCCGCTCGAGGAGCCGGCGTGTGAGCTCGGTCCGCGTCTGGACGCCCATCGTCCGGTAGATCCGGGTCAGGTGAGCCTCAACGGTGTGGACGCTCATGAAGAGCCGCGTCGCAATCTCGCGGTTCGTATGACCGAGGGCGACGAGATCGGCGACTCGCCGCTCCGTTTCGGTCAGCTCCTCGCCGGGCGTCCGTCGGGTCGCGGTCCGGGCCAGCTCCGCGCGGGCGCGATCGGCCCACACGCCGGCACCGACCTCCTCGAACCCCGCGACGGCGGCCCGCAGGGCTTCGGCGGCGGGTGCCTTCCGACGGCTGCGCCGGAACAGCTCGCCGAGCGCGAGGAGGGCCCGGGAGCGTTCGAAGGAGAGCCCGAAGTCGTGGTAGCGGCCGACAGCGACCTCGGCCGACTCGATCGCCCGGTCGAGCTCCCCCCGGGCCGCGAGCAGCTGCGCGCGCAGCGCGGCGACATCGGCCGCGACGAGCGGGCGAGATCGACGCCGCAGGAGCCGCTCGGTTCGATCGAGGGCGCTGTCGGCCTCCTCGAGGCTTCCGACGCCCACGAGCGCCTCGACGAGGGTCGCTCCGAGCAGCCGCCATTGGGCCGGCTCGACCAGCCGAAGATAGGCGGGCAGCAACGGGGCGACATGTTCGAGGGCGGCGGCGGGATTGCCGAGGGAGAGCTCGAGCAACGCGAGGCTCGTCGCGACTTCCCAGGCGATGTGGATCGAGTCGAACCGGCGGCCTTCCACGGCCGCGCGCTCCGCGGCCTCGCGGCAGCCGGAAGCGTCGCCGGAGAGCGCCAGAAGGCGCGACTCGCCGGCGAGAGCGTAGGCGGTCCCCGCGACCTGCCCGGACTGGACGGCCGTCGTCCGCGTCTCTTCGATGTGGGTGCGGGCGGCACCGAGGCAGCCCGCCGCCAGCTCGATCCAGGCCGATGCCAGGTGGAGCCATGGAAGGCTGTTCCAGTCTCCGGCGCGTCGTGCCTCGTCGATCAGGCGATCCTGGAGTCGGCGCGCCTCGTCGTACTCGCCGACGGCGCCCAGGACCTTCGCGAAGTGGTGGTCGGGCCGTTCGACCGCCGGCAGGTGCGAACGCCAGCGATCGAGCTGCGCTGCCCGCCGCATGAGGTCACGAGGCACGCCGCGACCCCGATGGAAGTGCCACGTCGCGGCGTGCCCGAAGGCCTGCAGCAGGAGTGTCGGCTCGCCGAGGGTCTCGGCGATCCCGAGGGCGTTCCCGATGTGGGCGGCACCGGCGTCCATGTCCCGCCCGGTCAGCCACGACACGCCGGCGAGCCCCATCTCGGCTCGCGCCCGGACGGCCGGGCGGTCGGCCACGAGCGGCAGCGCCTCGCGGTACCTGTCCGCTGCCGTGAGCCGTTCGCCGATGTACATGAGGACGAGGCCGAGCTGGACGAGGACTTCGCCGCGCTCGGCGCCGGCCGTCTCGTCGAGCAGCTCCTCGAGGAGCGCACGGGCGCGCGGCACGTCCCCGGCCGCGAGATGGTAGTCGGCAGCCGTCCGTCGTCGGCGGCGACATTCGAGCGCCGCCTCGACCGGGGTCAGACGGACCGACTCCTCGATGAGCTCGGCGGCCGCCACGGGCGCGCCCCGGGCATGGGCGGCGGCGGCGGCCGCGTCGAGGGCCGTGGCGACGTCGGCGTCGGGCCGGTCGGCGGCGAGGGCGAGGTGCCGGGCGTGCTCCTCGAGATCATCGACGACCGCAGCGATCGTCCGGTGCGCCGCGACCCGCTCCGAGGGTGACGCCGCGTCGTACACCGCGGCGCGCAGCAACGGGTGGCTGAACCGGACCGCGTCGCCGTCGACGACGAGCACCCCGGCTGCGACGCCCGCCTCGAGGCCGTCGGCGGCCGCCGCATCACCCACGGCCGCCCGGATCAGCGGCCGGGTCGGGGCAGAGAGCGCGGCCGCATGGAGAGCGACCTCCCGGCCCGCGGACGGTAGCTGCCCGATCCGCTCGCGGACGAGGTCCTCAAGCGAGGCCGGTACGGCCGGCATGCCGTCGGCGGCAGACCGACCGCGCTCGATCGCGCGGGCGATCTCGAGGGCGAAGAAGGGGTTTCCGCCGGAGAGGCCGTGGACCCGGACGAGGCGCGGCCGTCGGAGCTGGAGACCGAGAGCAGCCTCGATCAACCGTCCCGTCTCGTCGACGCCGAGCGGCGCGACCCTCAGCAGGGTCCGCCGATCGACCGGCGCCGCCGCGACGAGCGCCGGCAGTGGCGACTCCGCGTCCGTCGCGCGTTCGGCCGTGAGGAACGCGACCGGCTCCGAATCGAGCCTGCGGATGACGAACTCGAGCGTCCGGGAGGTCGCCTCGTCGAGCCACTGAACGTCGTCGACGGCGAGTGCCAGCGGCCCCTCTGCGGCCGCAGCGCGGACGAGGCCGAGGACGCCGAGGGACACCGCCAGCGGCTGTGGCGGTCGGTCCGCGACAGCGCGCAGGAGCGCCGCGTCGACGGCGACGCGCTGAGGCTCCGGGAGCGATGGCGCAGCCTCGTCCACGATCGCGGCGAACAGGTCCACGAGGCCGGAGAACGAGAGCTGCCGTTCGGAATCGGTCGGACGGCTCGTCAGGACGCGCCAGCCGAGCTCCCGCGCCCGCTCGACGCTCGCCAGCCAGAGCGTGGTCTTGCCGATGCCGGGAGGCCCCACGAGGTGGAACGAGCGGAACGACGGCGCCTGTCGATCGAGGAAGCGCTCGATCGCCTCGCGCTCCCCTGCCCGACCGACGACGGCGCCCGCCGCGGCCAGGCGCGCTCCGCCCCGACGCGGCGAATCCATTCGCGCAACGTACCGCACCCGGGCAACGCGGCAAGGCGGCGATAGCCCGAATTGGCCGCTCGACAACGGGACGCGGGATCGACGACGCTAGGCGACCCTGGAGGTGCTGCGTGAACACCGTCGCCCGACGCCACGATCCGTTCTGGGGCCTCGACGGCCGGTCGGCCCGCCGCGAACGCATCTTCCGGCGAGCCCTGCTCGTGGTCGTCGTCGGCCTCGCCGCAGGCCTCCTCGCGATGATGCTGCTCCGAACACTCACGCTCGACGCGCACGCCCTCGTGGCCGGCCACCGCACGGTTCTCGTCGGGGCGCTCCTCGCCGACGTCGCCGCGTGCCTGCTCCTCGTCGCCGGGCGGCTCCGCGCCCCCGAGGACGCCTAGCCCGCTCCCGCCGGCACCTGGTCGCTCGCGCGCTCGAGCCGGGGCAGGACCTCGCGACCGTAGAAGTCGATCATCCCGTCCTGCTCGGGTCCGATCTGGTGGACGTAGACGCGGTCGTAGCCGGCGTCGAGGTACTCGCGGACCGCCTCGACATGTCGCTCGACGTCCGGCCCGCACACGACCTGCTTCGCCACCATCTCCTCGGTCACCATCTTCGCGAGCTCCTCGAAGTGCCGCGGGAGCGGCAGCTCCTGGGAGGCCTCGCCCGTCAGCGCGGCGGTGGGCCAGATCTCGAACGCCGTCGCCCTGGCCACGGCCTCGTCGCTCGCCCAGCAGACCGTGAGCTGGCCGATCTTCGGCTTGCCTGTTCCCGCCAGGCGGTCGAACGTCGCGAGGAGGTCCTTCTTCGGCGCCGTCCCGATGTAGCCGTCGGCGAGGTCCGCGACCGCCTCGAGGACCTTCGGCCCATTCCCGGCGACGAAGATCGGCACGGGCTCCCCGGGAAGGGTGTAGACCCGGGCCCGCGAGACGCCGTAGTAGTCGCCGTCGTACTCGACGAGGTCGCCCTGCCAGAGGGCCCGGATGACCTGGATCGCTTCGCGGAACATGGAGATCCGCTCGACAGCGCCCGGCCAGCGGTCGCCGTAGACGTGCTCGTTGAGGTTCTCGCCGGTCCCGAGGCCGAGCCAGAACCGGCCCGGCATCATCGCCCCGACGGTCGCCGCCATCTGGGCGACGAGCACGGGGTGATAGCGGATGAGCGGGCAGGTCACCGCGGTCCCGAACGACATCCGCTCGGTCGCCTCGGCGAGCGCGCCGAGGACCGACCAGGCGAAGGGGCTGTTGCCCTGCCGGTCGGTCCAGGGGTGGTAGTGATCCGAGATCATCCCGAACTCGAACCCGGCCTCCTCGGCCCGGCGGGCCCAACGCACGAGGTCGCCCGGTCGGTGCTCCTCGCTCGACAGCGCGTAGCCGAGCTGCATCAGGCGACGTCCTCGTCCGACGCGAGCTCCGCCCGTGCCCCGACCGCCCCGCCGATCGCGGCCGCGATCGCCGGGATCGCGAGCGAGATGAACGCGCCGAGCGCGGAGTTCCGGCCGAGCTCGGCCGTCTGACCCGGGTTCACGTTCGGCGGCGTCACCTGCGGCACGCCCGTCGCGCCGACGACATTGCCGGCGGCACCGAGGATCGCGCTCAGCCCCATCGCGGCGAGCGCGAGGACGACGACGACGCCGAGCGCCCAGACAAGGAAGCCGTTGAGGGCGCCCGCGCCGCGACCGCTGTTCGCGGCCGTGCGGGCCGCGATGAGGCCGCCGACGAAGAAGCTGACGTCAGGGCCGTGACGAGGCCGGCCACGACGGGGCCCCAGCGGACGAGGTCGCGCCGGAGGGCGAGCGGAGCGGGACCGGCGACCGTCACCGGGCGGTAAGCGCGGCCGATCGGGGCCTCGGGTGGCACGTACTGGGGCGGCGGAGTCATCGACGGCCGCTCGGGAGGCGGCACTGCCGCGACGCTGTCGTCGCGGATCGGTCGGTCGTTCGTGTCGGTCATCGTTGGGCTCTCCCTGTGGGGTCCGGGCCACCGTAGGCGGGCCCGGGCGACGACCCTCGGACAGGAACCCGTGCGGCGCTTGCACCGCCCTTGCATCCGCCGGTCCCGGGGGCCTGCCCCGGCGCTATCCTCGGCGCTCGGACGAGAGGAGGAACCGATGCGGACGTTGATCTCCGGGGGCACGATCGTCGGCGCCGAGGGCACCCAGCAGGCCGACGTCCTGATCGACGGCGAGACGATCGCCCAGGTCGGACGGGACCTGGCCGCGGCCGGCGTCACGGCCGACGCGACGATCGACGCGACCGGCAAGTGGGTCATCCCGGGCGCGATCGACGTTCACACCCACATGGAGCTGCCGTTCGGGGGAACGTTCGCGAAGGACACCTTCGAGACGGGGACGCGGGCGGCCGCCTTCGGCGGGACGACCACGATCGTCGACTTCGCCGTCCAGACGAAGGGCCGCTCGCTCCGTGAGGGCCTCGACGCGTGGTTTGCGAAGGCCGAGGGCAACGCCCAGATCGACTACGGCTTCCACATGATCATGAGCGACGTCACCGACGGCTCGCTCGCGGAGATGGACGAGCTCGTCGACGAGGGGATCCCGGACTTCAAGCTGTTCACGGCGTACCCGGGCGTGTTCTACAGCGACGACGGCGCGATCCTCCGGGCGATGCAGCAGACCGCGAAGAACGGCGGCCTGATCATGATCCACGCCGAGAACGGCCCGGCCATCGACGTCATCGCCGCGGAGAACGTGGACGCCGGCCACACGGACCCGCTCTACCACGGCATCAGCCGCTACCCGATCCTCGAGGGCGAGGCGACGAACCGCACGATCCGCCTCGCCGAGGCGGCCGGTGTCCCGATCTACATCGTCCACCTCTCGGCCCGCGACGCGCTCAACGAGGTCCGGGCGGCCCGCGACCGCGGCGCGAAGGCCTTCGCCGAGACCTGCCCGCAGTACCTGTTCCTCTCGCTCGAGGACCTCGGCAACGGGTTCGAGGGCGCGAAGTTCGTCTGCTCGCCGCCCCTCCGGCCGAAGGACCACCAGGACGACCTCTGGACGGGGCTCGTCAAGGACGACCTCCAGGTCGTCTCGACCGACCACTGCCCGTTCGACTTCGAGGGCCAGAAGGAGCTCGGCCGGGGCGACTTCCGGAAGATTCCGAACGGGCTGCCGGGCGTCGAGGACCGGGTCGACCTGCTCCACGACGGTGGCGTGGTCGGCGGCCGGATCACGGCCGAGCGGTGGGTCGATCTCATCGCTACCGCGCCGGCGAAGCTGTTCGGGATGTACCCCCGCAAGGGGACGATCTCGGTCGGCTCGGACGCGGACATCGTCGTCTACGACCCCGCGAAGCGGCACACGATCAGCGCGAAGACGCACCACATGGACGTCGACTACTCGTGCTACGAGGGGCGCGAGGTCCAGGGCGCGTCGGAGATCGTCCTGTCGCGGGGCACGACCGTCGTCCGTGACGGCGAGTGGCGCGGGCCCGCGGGGCACGGCCGGTTCGTCAGGCGAGGCCGCGCCGACTACGCCCGGCTGGCCTGATCGGCCCGTGGCACCGACGCTCCGCCTGGGCGCGGCCGTCGCCGCACTCGTCGCGATCTCGCTCGTCGGCCTCGCCGTGACCGTCCTCGGACTCGTTCCGCACCGCCAGCCGAGCCCCGCGATCCGCGCCGCTGACCAGCCCCACGCCTTCCCGGACCTCGAGGCGCTCCTGCCGACGGTCGTGCGCGGCCGGGCGGCGGAGCTGCGGGGCTCCTTCGACGGCACGGACCCGGCCGACGACGAGTCGCAGTACGGCGGCCTCTACACGGCGCTGAGCGCCGAGCTCGGCGCGGGGCTCGCACGAGTCGAGATGGCTGAGGAGTACATCCCCGGCCGAACCGACAACGACTGGGCCTCGGTGAGCGTCTACCGTCTCCCGGGCAGGGCTGCGGCCGGCTGGCAGCCGACCCTCGATTCGTTGGTGGCGGGCACGGTCCCGCAGCACCTCTGGACGTTCCGGCGCGACGCGGTCGTCGGCCGAAGCGTTCTCGTCGGCTCCTACGACGGCACAGACGAGGACTGGATCTGCGCCGTCGGCGACCTCCTCGTCGAGATCGAGGTCGAGGACCCGTCCGCCGCCGCCGCGATCCTGTCCGTCCTGCCATGAGGAGAGGCCGATGTTCGTCACGCTCGTCCACATCAGGGTGAAGCCGGAGCACGCCGACGCGTTCGTCGAGGCGACCCGACGCAACCACGAGGCGTCGACCCGGGAACCGGGCAATCGACGGTTCGACGTCATCCGCTCGGTCGACGAGCCGGACCGCTTCCTGCTGTACGAGGCCTATGTCGACGAGTCCGCGGCGGCGGCGCACAAGGAGACCGAGCACTACCGGCAGTGGCGCGAGGTCGCAGAGCCGATGATGGCCGAGCCGCGCCACGGTGTCCGCTACGACGGCCTCTTCCCGCCCGCCTGAGGCCGACGTGACCGGCCCGAGCGGCAGCGACGGACTCACCGGACGGCCGTTCGACCTCGGGCGGATCCCGCGGGTCGCATTCGGCGCGGGCCGCTTCCGCGAGCTGCCGGACCTCGTCGCACGGCACGGCCGCCGGGCGCTCCTCGTGACCGGCTCGCGCTCGTTCCGCGCGACCGAGCGCTGGTCGTGGCTCCTTGGCGAGCTCGATGGCCGCGGCGTCGACCACCGCGAGATGGAGGTCGCCGGCGAGCCGTCGCCGGAGGCCGTCGACGAGGCGGTCGAGCGGTTCCGGGGGGCGCGGATCGAGGTCGTCGTCGGGATCGGCGGCGGCAGCGTCCTCGACACGGCGAAGGCCGTGGCTGGCCTGCTCAGGACGGGAACCTCGGTGCTGGACCACCTCGAGCTCGTCGGCCGCGGCATCCCCTATCCGGGCCCCGCCGTGCCCCTCGTCGCCGTCCCGACGACCGCCGGAACCGGCAGCGAGGCGACCCGCAACGCGGTCGTCTCGCGGGTCGGGCCGGACGGCTTCAAGCGCTCGTTCCGCGACGAGCGGCTCGTGGCGGCGGACGCCGTCGTCGACCCGGACCTCCTCGCCGGCGCCTCGCCCGAGGTGGTGGCGTCGAACGGCCTCGACGCGATCACCCAGCTCGTCGAGTCGTACGTCTCGCTCCGCGCCTCGCCATTCACCGAAGCGCTCGCGCTCAGCGGCCTCGCCGCCGCCCGCGATTCGTTCCTCCCGTTCTGGCGCGAAACCGGCGCCGACGGCGACGCGGACGCCCGCGCCGGGATGGCCTACGCCGCGCTCCTCTCGGGGATCTGCCTCGCGAACGCCGGCCTGGGCGTCGTCCACGGCCTCGCCGCGCCGCTCGGTGGCGCGATCCCGGTCCCGCACGGCGCCGCGTGCGGGGCGATGCTCGTCGCCGGTGTCGAGGTGAACCTGGCGGCGCTGGCCGAGCGCGCGCCGGGGTCCCCGGCGCTCGAACGCTACGCGACGCTCGGTCGACTGCTGGCCCGGCAGCCGGCGACGACGCCGGGGCCGGAGGCGCGCGCGGAGCTCATCCGGTGGCTCGGCGGCGTGGTCTCGGCCGTCAGGCTCCAGGGGCTCGGGTCGTGGGGCCTCACCATCGGGGTCTTCGACCGGGTCGTGGGCGGGAGTCGCGGCGGGTCGATGGCGACGAACCCGATCGAGCTCACCGACGTGGAGCTCGCGCAGGTGCTTCGTGCGAGCCAGTAACGCGAACCCTGACCGCCCGCCGCGATGTCGTGCCGTCCGCGATGACGGCCGGGGTCAAGGCTCCGCGGTCGGCTCAGGGGTCGGTGTGTCAGCGGGCTCTTCGCTCGGCGGCGCCGTCGCCGTCGGCTGCGGGGTCGCCCTCGGCTGCGCCTCGTCCCCGTCGGGCGAGGCGGAGGCCTCGGGCTGTGCGCTGGGCTCGGCCGACGATCCTGGAGTGGCCGACGCCTCCGGGGTCGGCGACGTCTCCGGGGTCGGCGATGCCTCCGGGGTCGGCGCCGCACCTGGCTCGGAGGTCGCCTCAGCGCTCGGGGTCGGCGTCGGAGCTCCTTCCGCCGTCGGTGCCGGCTGCGAGGAGGCATCCGGAGCCGGCTTCGAATTGGCCGTCGGCTCCGACCCGCCGTCGCTCGCCGACCCGGTCGCGCGGCTGCCATCGGCCCATGTGCCGGCCTCCGCGACGGCGTCGACAGCCTTCGAGTCGCCGAACCACGAAGCCGAGGCAGGAAGCCCGGGCGCATGCCGATCGAACGACAGGAGCTGGCCGAGCGCCGGGATGCGGGCGACGTACTGGCCGACGACCCGGACGCGGTTGCCGCTGAAGTCGTCGCGCACGGTGTTCGCGTCGCCCTT
>DASTSC010000284.1:0-9920 GCA_035760905.1 Candidatus Limnocylindrales bacterium
CGTGGTCACGGCCGTCTCGCCCGTCTCGCCCGGTTCCTCACGGGGATCACGTTCGACGCGCCGGCACCCGAGCCGGATCCTTCGACGACCGGGTTATCGAGCTCGTCGAGGACGAGGCGGCGACGGAGCTCCGTCGGGAAATCGAGCGGCTCGAGGCGATCGCGGCCCCGCCCCTGACCGCCGGGGACCTGGTGTCCCACGGCCCCGACGCCACGAACTGAGGACCGCCGGGACGCGAGCTGGCTCCCCGACGCCGCGGGCTGACTCAGCGCGCGGCTGTCTCGTCGCCCGAAGAGCGCTCGCCGTCGATCGCGCGTTCCGCTCGACCAAACGCCTCGTCGATGCCGCCGGTCGCGGCCACCGGGGCGACCGCGAGCCTGAGCTCGATCGACCCCCCGCCGGCCCGCTCGGCTCGTTCGGAGAACTGGTCGCGGATCCGCTCGATCACCCGCTCGGCATGCCGGGCGCGAGTCTCGGGCAGGAGGACGTACAGGCGCCCCGGCGCGACCCGCGCGACACGGTCGGTCTCGCGGAGCATGCCCGTGGCGGCATCGACGAGCCACCACGTGCCGCGCTCGACATCGCGTGCCGCGGTCCCGTTCGCCGAGCTCGAGTCGACCGAGAGCACGGCCACGGCGGCCGGGCGGCGGTAGCGCCGGATCCGGTCGTCCTCGCGCCGCGCCGCCTCGATGAACGCCAACCGGGAGTCGAGGCCGCCGAATACGCTCCGGGCGGCGGCACGGCCGCGGCCGCGCTCCTCGAGATGCGCGTCGACCTCGGGCCTGGAGCGGCGGCCGAGCAGCGCGTCGATCGCATCGACGGCTCGCTGATCGTCGTGTTCGGGGAGCGCGAAGCGACGGGGCCGCTTCGACTTGGGAGCGTCGGTCATTCGCCGCGTTCGAGTCTACCCACGCGCCGGATCCACCGGCGTCGACGCGCCGACTACCAGTCGTCGGCGACGTCCGCCTCCCGGGTCGTCGTCCGCGCCAGCACGCCCACCCCGAGGGCGACGAGCCCGACGGTCGCGTAGACGAGCTCGTCGATCGGGTTCGCCGGCGGGGCGAGGACGGCGGCGATCGATGGGTCGGCGATCAGGACGGCGACAAGGACGATCGCGGCGATGCCGATCCCGACGAGTCCCCTCCGGACGTCCTGCTCGCGGCGGGCGAACGACAGCCCGACCGCGGCCGTGCCGATCGCGAGGTTCGCGAGGTCGAGCAGCGGGCTCGCCGCGAACAGCCCGTATTCGCCGACGAGTGGATTGTCGACGAGCCCGAGCGCCCCGATCGTGACCAGCAGCAATCCGATGAGCGCTGCGATCCCGCGCGCCATGTCCCTCGCCACCGCGATCCCCCTGCGACGTCACCTGGATCGTCGGCGCGGGAGGTCTCGGCGCGGCTGCACTGCTGGTCGTCGGCATTGCGTCTGCGGGACAGGCGCCCGCCACGTCGATCTGTCGGCGTCGTCCGGGAAGCCGCGGTGGAGGACTCGAACCTCCGAACCTCAGCCCGACGAGCGGGCTGCGCTCCAACCCACTGAGCTAACCGGCGGCATCCCGGGCCACGGAGGGTAGCCCAGGTTCAGGCCGAGGGCTGCAGGACCGGTAGCCGGCGCGCGTCGCGCGGCGCGACGCCAGGGCCGAGATCGCCGGCGATCTGGGCGAACCGCGCGACCGCCTCGGGCCGCAGCCAGTACCAGACGTTCTGGCCGCGGCGCTCGGACCGCACCCAGCCGGCCTCGCGAAGGACCTTGAGGTGGTGGCTGACGGTCGGCTGGGCGACCTCGCAACAGGCCGTGAAGTCGCAGGCGCAGACGCCGCTGCCCGCGGCGAGCTGGCGCAGGATCGCGAGTCGGGTGGGATCGGCCGCCCCCTGGAGGAGACGGGCGTCCGGATCGGTCAGACGTTTCATGCCGGGACACATATTGACATATCTCGATGCCAGGGACAAGATGTGGGCATTGACATCTCTCAATGTGTTGGAGGCGAGGTGAACGACCTTCCCGAGCTCGTCGCGCTGGTTCAGCGCGATCGCGAGCGTCACATCGAGCGGATGCGGCTCGCCCGACTCGCATCCCGTGCCCGTGCCTGCTCGCCGTCGGCGATCGACCGGCTCGTCCGGCTCGTCCGCCCGGCGCCCGCAGGCTGCTAGGAGAACCCCGATGACGATCGAGACGATCCACGAGGAGGTCCGCGCCCGCTACGCCGCCGCGGCTCGCCAGGCGGCCTCCGGCGGCTGCTGTTCGGGTGGCGTCGACGCCGACGCGGCCGGGCTCTACACGGCGCTCGAGCGCGCGGAGCTTCCCGATACCGCGGTCCTCGCGAGCCTCGGCTGCGGCAACCCGATCGCCGTCGCCGAGCTGCACGAGGGCGAGCGCGTCCTCGACCTCGGGTCGGGTGGCGGGATCGACGTCCTCCTGTCGGCCAGACGCGTCGGCCCGACCGGCCGGGCGATCGGGCTCGACATGACCGACGAGATGCTCGCGCTCGCGCAGCGCAACGCGGCCGATGCGGGCGCGACGAACGTCGAGTTCCTCAAGGGCCACATCGAAGCGATCCCCCTGCCCGCCGACTCGGTCGACGTCGTGATCAGCAACTGCGTGATCAACCTCGCCGCGGACAAGACCGCCGTCTTCCGGGAGATCGCCCGCGTGCTCCGACCCGGCGGGCGGATGGGCGTGACCGACATCGTGGCCGAGGACCGGCTCACCCCGGAGGAGCGCGCCGAGCGCGGGAGCTACGCCGGCTGCATCGCCGGCGCGCTGTCGTTCGCCGAGTTCGAGGCCGGGCTCGCGAACGTCGGGCTGACCGACGTGACCGTCACGCCGACGCACTCCGTCGCCGACGGGATGGTGAGCGCGATCGTCAAGGCCACGAAGCCCCCGACCGCGAGACGGCACGTCGCGCTCGGCCCGACCGAGGGGCTCCCCGTCGTGGCCGGGGGTTGTTGCGGCGCCGGCGGGACCTGCTGATCGGGGGCCCACTCGCGGAACCGGCATGATGAACCGGTGGCCGACGACTACGAGCTGATCGACGCGGGCGACGGTCGGCGACTCGAGCGGTTCGGTCCGCAGGTCGTCGATCGGCCGGCCCCGGCGGCCGCGCTGCCGCGAGCCGATCCGGACGCGTGGGCCGGGGCGACGCTCCGGTTCGACCGCGACGCTGAGGGCGCACGAGGCCGGTGGCGGCCCGCCGACGTCGAGCCCTGGACCGCATCGGTCGGCGGGCTCGAGCTCGAGCTCCGCCCCGCGACCGGCGGCCAGGTCGGGCTGTTTCCGGAGCAGCTCGGCCTCGGCGGCTGGCTCGGCGAGCGGATCCACGCTGTCCCTGCCGGCCATCGGCCGAGCGTCCTCAACCTGTTCGCCTACACCGGCGCGGCGACGCTCGTCGCGGCGAGGGCCGGCGCCGGCGTGGCCCACGTGGACGCCTCGCCCACCGCGGTCGGCTGGGCACGCCGGAACGCGGGACGCAACGGGCTCACCGGGCATCCGATCCGGTGGCTCACGGAGGACGCCGCTCGCTTCGTCCGGCGCGAGGTGACGCGCCGGAACCGCTACGACGGCGTCGTGCTCGACCCGCCCTCCTACGGGCACGGCCGCGGCGGCCGCCCGTGGCGGCTCGCCGACGATCTCGATCCGCTGCTCGCCGGGGTGGCGGGAGTGCTCGACGGATCCGCCCCCTTCGTGCTGCTGACCGCGCATGCCCGCGATCTCACGTCCGACGCGCTCCGTGCTCGGCTCGCGGCCGCCCTCGCCACCGAACCCCGGGCGATCGAGAGCGGGCCGCTCGAGCTCGTCGCACGGTCGGGCGCGCGGCTCGCCGCCGGCGCGTTCGCCCGCTGGCCGCGATGATGCGCGAGCCGTGCGAGGCCGTCGTGACGTCGCGCACCAACCCGCGGCTCCGCGCGGCCGCCGCCCTCCGCGACCGAGGCGAACGCGAGGCGCGTGGGCTGACGCTCGTCGACGGTTCGCGCGAGGTCTCCCGGGCGCTCGCCGCCGGAGCGACGCTCGTCGAGGCGTTCGTCTGCGAGCCCCTCCTCCGGACGGCCGACGCGCGTTCGGCCGTCGGGGCGCTCCTCGACGCGGGTGTGCCGCGAGTGTCGGTCTCGCGTGCCGCGTTCGACCGGGTCGCCTTCGGCGAGCGCTCGGACGGCATCGTCGCGGTGGCCCGGATCCCGTCGACTGGCCTCGACGAGGTAGCGGCCGGCCTGCCCGATGACCCGCTCGTCGTCGTGCTCGAGGCCGTCGAGAAGCCGGGCAACCTCGGCGCGGTCCTCCGGTCCGCCGACGGCGCGGGGGCGAACGCGGTGATCGCGGCCAGCCCGCAGACCGACATCTGGAACCCGAACGCGATCCGGGCAAGCCTTGGGACGATCTTCGCGCTCCCGCTTGCGAGCGCGCCGTCCGGCGAGGTGGCGACGTGGCTTCGTGCCCGCGGGATCGCCATCGTCGCCGCCAGGGTCGACGGTGGCATTGCCTACGACACGGTCGATCTGACCGGCCCGTGCGCGATCGTGCTCGGCAGCGAGGCGCACGGGCTGTCGGACGCCTGGCTCGGCGAGGACGTGACCGCGGTCCGGCTGCCGATGCTCGGGGTCGCCGACAGCCTCAATGTCTCCACCGCGGCGGCGGTGCTCCTCTACGAGAGCCGCCGCCAGCGCGACGCCCGCGGCTGATCCGCGTCAGGCCTCCCAGGCGACCGCACCGTCGACGAGGACGAGTCGCGGCCGGAGCGCCGCGACGACGGCCGGGTCGGCGAGGCTCGCCCCGGGCGGCAGGGCGACGACGCCGAGGTCCGCGCGCTGCCCGGCGACGAGCCGGCCGCGGTCCGGCTCGCCCGCGACGAGCGCCGGCGCGACGCAGACGCCGCGGAGCGCCGACGGGAGCGTGAGGGCCTCGGCCGGATCGAGCCAGTCCGCGCTCGTGCCCAGCGTCGCGGCCGTCCGGTCGAACGCCGCCGCGAGACCCGGCCACGGGTCGACGGCCTCGACCGGCGCGTCCGAACCGAACGCGAGCCTCACGCCGGCGTCGACGATCGACCGCCAGCGGTAGCCGAGCGCCCGCGCGCGAGCACCCCAGGCCGGCCCGAGCGACGGGCCGTCGGTTCGAGCGTGGATCGGCTGCATCGAGAGGGCGATCCCCGACGCCCGAAGCCGCGACAGCTGGTCGTCGGCCACGAGCTGGGCGTGCTCGATCCGGGACTGGAGCGGGCGCCCCGGCAGGGTGACCGTCCCGGCGACCTCGAACGACGCGATCGCGAGGTCGACCGCGGCATCCCCGATCGCGTGGACGGCGGTCGCGATCCCGGCGTCCGCGGCTCGCCGGATCTCCGCGGCGAGAGGCACCGGATCAACGAGCGCAACGCCGCGCCGTTCGGCGGCCTCCGGATCGGCGTCCTCGTACGGCTCGCGGAGATAGGCCGTCCGCGATCCGAGGGAGCCGTCGGCGAACCGCTTCCACCAGCCGACCCGGGCCCTCCCCTGCCCCGTCTCGATCGGATCGCCCGTCCGGTGACCGCGTTCGATGGCCGCCGCGAGCGACTCCTCGCGGATCCCCGCGTGGACGCGGACGGCGAGCCGACCCGCGGCATCGAGCCGTCCGGCCGCCGCGAAGGCACCGCCCAGCGCCGGATCCGGAGCGAGCGCCCCCATGTCGTGGACCGCGACGATGCCGAGCGAGAGCAGCTCGCGGCTCCAGCGTTCGATCGCGGCGTCGAGGTCGCCGGCATCGGGCGGCGGGATCCGGGCGGTGACGAGTCGCGACGCATGCTCGTGGAGCACGCCGCTCGGCCATCGATCCGCGCCGGCTCGTCGAATCGCACCCCCCGGTGGATCGGGCGTCGTCGCGTCGATGCCCGCCTCGGCGAGCACCCGCCGGCTGACGAGCAGCGCGTGGTGGTCGTGGGCCCAGAGCGCGACCCGGCGACCGGGCGCGCTCGCCTCGAGGTCCTCCGCCGTCGGCCAGCGAACCCAGCGGTTCGGGTCCCAGCCGCCACCCTCGAGCCACGCCTCCGGATCCGACCGACGGGCGGCCGCGGCCGCGACGACGGCCAGGGCGTCGGCGAGGGATGTCGAGCGGCCGAGGTCGATCCGGTCGGCGCCGAGCGCGGCCTCGGCGAGATGGACGTGGGCGTCGGTCAGGCCCGGCAGGACGACCTCGTCCGGGCCGAGCGAGATGCGTCGGGTCCGCGGCCCGGCGAGCTGCTCGACGTCCGCCCGAGAGCCCGCGACGGCGACCCGCCCGTCCGCGATCGCGAGCGCCTCCACCCAGCCGAAGCCGTCGCCGCCGGCGAGCGTGGCGATCCGTCCGCCGACGATCGCGTCCGCGACCGTCATCCCCACGCCGGGTCGAGGAGCGCCGCGAGCGCGGCGCCGCTCAGACCGGCGCCGAGGCCGAACGAGAGCGCGATCCGCGCCTTCGGCCCCGAGAGCGTCCCGGCCAGCAGCGCCCCCGCACGCGCCCAGGTGGCGCCACCGCCCGGAAACGCGTAGCCCGTTCCGGCGCGGCCGCCCCCCGTCCGGCTGGCGAGCACGACCGCGACGCCGCGGTCGATCGCCTCGATCGCCGCCTCGAGCATCGCCGGCGACGTGTTGCCGGCGCCCGTGGCCGCGACGACGATCCCCCGGGCGTCCATCGCGGCCGCCCGGATGAGCGCGCCGTCGTCGCCGCTGACCGCCGTCACGAGCCGGACCGGCTCGGCGGCCTCGGCCGGCTCGACGTGGCGGCGTCCGGCGCGCCGGGCGAGGAGATGGACCTCGCCGCGGTCGACAGTCGCGAGCGGCCCGGCGTTCGGGCTCCGGAACGTCGTGAGCGAGGTCGCGTGCGTCTTCGCGACATCGTCGGCAGCGTGGACCTCGCCGGCCATCGCGACGACGACGCCGGCGCCCCGCAGCGCCGGCGATGCGGCGGCCGCGACCGCATCCCGGACGTTCGCCGGCCCGTCGTTGCCGGGCTCCGACGCCGAGCGCATCGCGCCGGTCACCGCCACGGGCTTCTCCGAGGCGAGCACGAGGTCCCAGGCGAAGGCGGTCTCCTCCATCGTGTCGGTGCCCTGGACGACGACCGCGCCGTCGATCTCCGGCCGGTCGAGCGTCGCCGCGATCGTCCGCCCGATCTCGAGCAGGCGCGGCAGCGTCAGGTGGGAAGCCGGGACCCGCCCGAGGTCGATCGGCTCGAGCTTCGCGATCGCGTCGAGGCCCGGGGTTCGGGCGAGGATGTCCGGGCCCGAGAGCGCCGGCACGTTGCCGCCGGCGTCGGGGTCGACGGTCATGCTGATCGTCCCGCCGAGGAAGACGACCGCGACGCGTGCCATCGGCGAGGCCTCCTGGTTCGTTCGGCTATGCGCCGTGCGACATCTTCTCGTAGCGGACGGGACCCTTCGCCGTGGCGAGCCGCCACAGCGCAGCCGGCACGGCCGCCAGCCAGAGGCCGCCGAAGAGCGTCACCCGAACCGCGCGGCGCGCCCGATCCGCGACCGGGAGCGGATCGCCGGCCGGATCCGTCTCCCAGCCGAGGGCCGCCCAGCCGAGCCCGAGCCCCGCGACGGCGTACGCGCCGACGAGCCGGAGCGCGGGACCCGGGCGGTCGCGGAGGAGCGAGCCGACGACGACACCGATCACGTACGGCGGCAGCGCGAGCTGGCCGGCGTAGGCGGCGAAGTCGGCCCTGGCGATCGGGCCCAGGCGTTCGCTTCGGAGCACTGCCGGACCGTGCTCGAACAGGCGGCGGAGGGCGCCCTCCGCCCAACGGGTCCGCTGCCGCCAGAGCGCCTCCGGTTCGCCGACCGGCTCCTCCCAGGCCTCGGCGTCGAGAGCCCAGGCGACGGTCGTCCCGGTCGCGACCGCGATCCGCGACGACAGGTCGAGGTCCTCCGTCAGCGCCGACGCCCGCCAGCCGCCGACCGCGGCGAGGAGGTCGCGTCGAAGTGTGATCCCGTTGCCGCGGAACTCCGAACATCCGCCGAGGGCCCACCGGCCGCGCTCGATGAGGCCATCGACCGTCTGCTCGTCCGCCTGCGCCCCGGCGAGCTCCGAGGACCCGGCGTCGAGGACGCGGCGTCGCGGCGTGACCGCGCTCGCCCCGGCCGCGACGTACCCGCCGAGCGTCCGCAGGAATGACGGCCCGATGCGCGCGTCGGCATCGAGGACCGTGATCACGTCGCCGCGGCACTCCTCCGGCGGCACGGCAGTGAGCGCGGCACCCTTGCCGTCGGCGAGATCCTCCCCGCCCCGCCGGACGAACCGGGTGACATCGCCGATCCCGGCCTTCGCCGCGGCCCGGAGCGCGGCCTGGCCGGTGCCGTCCGTCGAGCGGTCGTCGATGACGATCAGCTCGAAGCGAGGCCGGCCATCGGGGGTGCGGTGATCTTGGGCCGCGACATCCTCGACGAGCCGCTCGATGACCGCGGCCTCGTCGCGCGCGGCCACGAGCACGGTGATCGTCGGCAGGGCGTCGTCCGCGACGCGATCCTGCGGCCGCGGCGCGATCGGCGGCCGGCGGGCGGCGGCGATGATAGCGGGCACGGACGCGAGCAGCCCGGCCGAGATGGCCGTCACGAGGTGTCGGCTGACGCCACGACCCGACGATCGGAGCCCGAGGGCGAGCCCGCCGCCGAGGCCCGCGGCGGCCGCGAGGCGCCACGAACCCGGCGTTCCTGTCGCCGCCCCCCGATCGCCACCGTCGTCGCCGCGGGCGCTCGACGTCGTGGTCACGGCTCCCGGCCTCCCTCCTGCTCGGGCGAGAGCCGAACCTCGGACTGGAGCGCGACCGCGACCGGGTCGACGGGAGCCGTCCGCTGTCGCCGGTCGGCGTGGGCGCTCGATTCGGCCGGTCGGAGCGGCCCGCGATTGACGACCGAGGCGACACCGGAGCCGCCGACGAGGAGCGCGATGAGGAAGATCACCGGCGTCGTGCCGATGAGGTCCGAGATCGGTCCGACGACGACGATCGGCAGCAGGCTCGAGACCGAGACGAGCATGTTGAGGACGCCGAAGACGCGACCGCGGACGTCGACCGGCAGGTCCTCCTGGAGCTGGGTCTGGGCGGGGATCGCCACGACCGCATAGGCGATCCCGGCGAGGAACGCGATGCCGATGACGACTGACAGGAGCGAGACGTAGCCGGACAGGTCGACGCCGGCGACCGCCGTCGTCGCGGCCCCGAGGCGGAGCAGGAACCGGGCGATCGGGCCGGCGATCGAGAGGACGGCGAGGAGGATGCCGAGGGCGATCAGCCCCGCCTCGATCACGCGCCGCCGCGGGACGAGCCGGCCGTAGCTGTTGAGGAGGAGGATCCCGACGACGACGCCGAAGCCGAGCGGCAGGACGACCACGACGAAGTCCTTCGTCCCGAGCCCGAGCGCCTCGGTGGCGAAGTCGGGCCCGAGGACCCCGAGCACGCCGATGAGCGAGGCGGTAATCCCGAGATACGTCAGCGACCAGCGGATGTTCGGGTGCTGGCGGATGAAGCCGAGGCCGTCGCGAAGCTGGGCGATCGTCGTCCCGACCGCGCGTTCGGCCTCGAGCACCGTCCCGAGCGCGCCCTGGCCTCGCTCGGGGACGACCACCGGCGGCGACGGCGGCAGCGTGGCGCAGAAGACCGCGGCGAGCAGGTAGAGCGCGGCGATCACGAGCAGCAGCGCGGTCGGACCGGCGAGCGTGACGACCAGCGGCCCGATCAGCGCGAACCCGATCGGGAAGGCGGCATTGAGGGTGAGCGTGAACACGCCGTTCGCCGCGAGCAGGAGCGGCCGGGGCACGAGGACCGGGATCATCGCCGCCTCAGCCGGGGCGAAGAAGACCGTGATCGCGCTGACGGCGACGTTGAGGACGTAGATCGCGAGGATGTTCGTGCCGGCGAGGATCATGAGCCCGAAGGCGGCCGCCCGGAGGACGTTCGTGACGACGAGCAGCAGCCGCCGGTCG
>DASTSC010000285.1:0-6121 GCA_035760905.1 Candidatus Limnocylindrales bacterium
GCCGATCCTGCTCGTCGACGCGCGCGGCGACACGCTCTTCTACAACGAGCCGGCCGAGCCGATCTTCGGGCGCGCCTTCGACGAGATCGACGCCCTGCCCTTCGAGGAGCGAGCGGCGGCGCTCGCGCCGCTCACGAGGGACGGCGAACCGCTCCCGGTCCAGCAACTGCCGGGAATGATCTCGATGCGCGAGCGACGGCCCGTCCACGCGACGTTCCACATGCACGGGCTCGACGGGCGGTTGCGGCCGATCGAGGCGACCGCGATCCCGATCGAGAGCGCCGGTGGCCACGTCCTCGGCACGTTCGTGGTCCTCTGGCAGCCGGAGGGCGGGCAGCCGGAGGGCGCGGGATCGGCGCAATCGGCTTGAACGCGACGATCTGGGGGTCGCGCGGCTCCCTCGCGAGCGCCGGTCGCGGGACCGTGCGCTACGGCGGCAACACCGCCTGCGTCGAGGTCGAGACCACGTCCGAGGCGGCCATCCTCCTCGACGCAGGCACCGGAATCAGGCCCGCTGGCATTGCGCTCGCCGATCGCGGAACGCCAATCCACGTCCTGCTCACCCACCTCCACATGGATCACATCCTGGGCCTCGGCTTCTTCCGGCCGCTGTTCGAGACGGATCGCGAGGTCCACATCTGGGGCCCGCCGTCGACGACGCGCGACCTTCGCGCCCGCCTGAGCCGGTACCTCTCTCCGCCGCTCTTTCCGGTCCGCATCCGCGACATCGCGGCGCACCTGACGCTCCACGACGTGCCGTACGGGGCCTGGACGATCGAGGGCGCGATCGTCACCGCCCGCGCGGTCATCCACCCGGGTCCCACCGTCGGCTACCGGATCGAGACCCCGGCAGGCACGCTCGCCTATCTGCCCGATCACGAGCCCGCGCTCGGCGGCCTCGATCAGCCCCGCTGGTTGTCCGGATACGACCTCGCCCGCGACGCCGACGTTCTCCTCCACGACGGCCAGTACAGCGACGCCGAATACACGGAACGAACCGGCTGGGGTCACAGCAGCGTCTCGCACGCGGCTCGTTTCGCCGACCTCGTGGGGGCGCGGACGCTCCTCCTGATCCATCACGATCCGGACCACGACGACGAGACCGTCGACGAGCTCGTCGATTCGGCGCGCCGTCTCCGTGCCGGCGGGACCATCGACGGCGCCCGCGAGGGCGACGTCATCGACGTCGGGGGGGCGGCTACAGGCAGCCGGTCGGCGACTTCGGTGGGATGACGCCCGGCTGGCCGAGCGTGACCGGCAGCGGCCCGAGGGTGATCTTGCCGGTGTCGAGCGTGAGCGTCCCGTCCGCGGAGACGCTCGAGGCGAACCGGTCGAGGCTGCGCGGCGCCGGCCCGTACTGCTGGCCGTTGACCTTGATCCCGAGGCGGTCGTAGCGCGAGCCGTGGCAGGGGCACTCGAACCAGAAGTTCTTCGGGCAGAAGTTCGGGGTACAGCCGAGGTGGGTGCAGCGCTGGTAGAGCGTCCGGACGTTCGTGTTCAGCCCGTCGCCCGTCGGGTCGGCACCCGGGATGAGCTCGTAGCGGGCCGGATCGACGAGCATGATGAACGAGCGGGCATCGAGGAAGTGGGCAGGGGCGCCGTCCTTGAGGCTCGTGCCGATGACGTCCATGTGGTTCGCGAGGACGTCGATCTTGCCGATCGTCACCTTGCCGCCGAAGCCGCCCGAGAGGTTCGGCCAGATGAAGCCGACGGTCGCGGCGAGCGACTCGCTCAGCCAGACGAGGACGATCCCGGCGAGCGAGCCGCGCAGCAGCTGGCGGCGGGAGATGCCCTCGACCTGATCGTGACGGAGGCGCTTGAGCGCCTCCTTCGTGAGAGCCTGCGGCCGGCTCGCCGGTTCGACGTGGTAGTTGCTCATCGCCCGCCAAACTTGCTGTTAGACAACTAGCAGCATCGTACGCCGGTCGGCGGGAGGATGTGGTTTCAGTCACGTAGAATCGGCCGTGCTCGCTGGCGAGTGGCCAAACGGTAAGGCACCTGACTCTGGATCAGGGGATTGAAGGTTCGAATCCTTCCTCGCCAGCCACTACGGCGCCTGGCATGGCTGGCCGTCGGGGTCGGCCTCGCCGCCTTCTCGGTCTTCGAGGTCGTCGTCCACGACCTCGGACCCGTCCCGATCGTCGTGTTCGCGGTGCTCCCCGACCTCGCGTTCCTCGCCGGGATCGGTCAGCCCCATCGGCCCGGGCAGCTCCCGCCCCGCGCGGTCCCGGCCTACAACCTCGCCCACCGGCCGGTCATCCCGGTCGCGCTCATCGCGCTGGCGCTCGTCGGACTGCTCGGGGCGCGCCTCCTCAACGAGGAACCCGGCGCCTTCGAGGCCGCCCGGCGGATCCCGCTCGTCGTCTACGTCGCGGGGCTGACCTGGCTGGCCCACGTCGCCCTCGATCGAGCGTTCGGCTTCGGGCTCCGGACGGCCGACGGCTGGCAGCGTCGGCAACGTGAGGATCCTCGCTGAGCGACACGGCCATGCGGACCGCCGCAACGAGTCCGTCGGCCCTGTCTCCGGCCGATCGCCCGCCTCGAAGATCGGTTCGGGCCGACGGTGTGAGAATCCTCGCCGTCCGCCGCTAGGAGCCTCGTGCCATGCGCATCGTTCTCGCCGTCGACGGTTCACCCTCGTCGATCCAGGCCCGGGACCTCGTCGGGGCGCTGCCGTGGCCGGCGGAGACCTCGATCACGGTCGTCACCGCGTATGAGCCCCCGGCCTCGTGGTTCACCTATCCCGGCGCGGGCGCGGGCTCCTGGCTCGACGAAGCCGAGGCCGCGCTCCGGGGCGCAGCCGACGACGCGCTCGCGGCTGCGGCGGCGCCGCTCGAGGCGGGCGGCCGCCCAGTCGATCGGCGGGTGATCAGGGGCCGGGCCGCGGACACGATCCTGGCCGTTGCCGACGAGGTCGACGCCGATCTCATCGTGCTCGGCTCGCGCGGCCGAGGCCCGATCGCCTCGATGCTCCTCGGCTCGGTCTCGGCCGAGGTGGCCGACCGGTCGCGCCGGCCGGTTCTCGTCTCGCGCGGCGACCGCGTCGCACGCCTCGTCGTCGCCACCGACGGGTCGCCCTGCTCGGAGCTCATCCCCGGGGTCATCGGCGGCTGGCAGGTGTTCGAGGGAGTACCGACGCTTGCCGTCAGCGTCGCGCCGGAGGGCTCGCCGACGTTCGACCTGCTCCTGAGCGCCTACACCATGGGCAGCCTCGAGCCCGAACGCGAACGAGAGCAGCTGCGGGAGCTGCACGACGAGCACGCAACCGCCATGGCCGCGCGGCTGCGGGAGGTCGCCATCCCGGCGGAGGCATCGGTCCGGTCGGGCCACCCCGCCCACGAGATCATCACCGCCGCCGCGGAGACCGGGGCGGACCTGATCGCCACCGGATCGCGCTGCCTCCACGGCGTCGATCGCTGGGTGCTCGGGAGCGTCGCGAGGGACGTCCTCGTCCATGCGCAGTGCTCGGTGCTCATCGTGCCCGCGGCGTCCGCTGCGTGAGGCCGGCGTTTCCGATCCGATGACGACGATCGAGACGGCCCGCCGCAGGGCGTTCCCCGACCGCGCCTCCGACGTCCTGCGGGCGACGCGCCACCCACTCGATCCCCTTTTCCGGCCGCGTTCGGTCGCGGTCATCGGGGCGACCGAGAAGGAGGGCAGCGTCGGACGAACGGTGTTCTGGAACCTCATCAGCAGCCCGTTCGGGGGCACGGTCCTGCCGGTCAACCCGAACCGCTCGAGCGTGCTCGGCGTGAAGGCCTATCCGAGCCTCGACACCATCGACGATCCGGTCGATCTCGCCGTGGTCGTCACGCCCGCCGCGACCGCGCCGGGCGTCGTCGCGGAGTGCGCGGCGAAGGGCGTCGCCGGCGTGATCGTCATCTCGGCGGGCTTCCGTGAGACCGGGGCCGAGGGTGCGGAGCTCGAGCGGCGGGTCCTTGCGGAGGCGCGCGCCGCCGGCATTCGCGTTGTCGGGCCGAACTGCCTCGGCATCATGAACCCGGTCGGCGGGCTCAACGCGACGTTCGCGGCCGGCATGGCCGCCGCGGGCAGCATCGGCTTCGTCAGCCAGAGCGGCGCGCTGCTGACGGCGGTCCTCGACTGGAGCGCTCGCGAGGGGGTCGGCTTCAGCTCGGTCGTCTCGCTCGGGTCGATGCTCGACGTCGGCTGGGGCGACGTCATCTACTACCTCGGGGACGATCCGGCGACCGAGGGCATCCTCATCTACATGGAGACGATCGGGGACGCCCGCGCCTTCCTGTCGGCCGCCCGCGAGGTGGCCCTGACCAAGCCGATCATCGTCATCAAGCCCGGCCGGACCGCCCAGGCCGCGAAGGCTGCGGCCTCCCACACGGGTTCGCTGACCGGATCCGACGAGGTCCTCGACGCGGCCTTCCGCCGGGTCGGCGTCCTCCGCGTCGACGGGATCGCCGACCTGTTCGGCGTCGCCGAGGTCCTCGCCAAGCAGCCCCGTCCGCGCGGCCCGAACCTCACGATCGTCACGAATGCCGGGGGACCGGGCGTGATCGCCACCGACGCCCTCGTCACCGGCGGCGGGCGGCTGACGGAGCTGTCGGACGAGACGATGACCGCGTACGACGCGGTCCTGCCGGCCACCTGGAGCCACAACAACCCGGTCGACATCATCGGCGACGCGCCGCCGGAGCGGTACGCGAAAGCCCTCGAGATCGCCGCGCGCGACCCGGCCGCGGACGGGATGCTCGTGATCCTCACGCCCCAGGCGATGACCGACCCGACCGCCACCGCGCGCGAGCTCGTCCCCTACGCGCGGATCGAGGGCAAGCCGGTTCTCGCCTCGTGGATGGGCGGTCGCGACGTCGAGGAGGGCGCGAGCGTCCTGTCGCGCGCCGGGATCCCCACCTTCGACTACCCGGACACGGCGGCCGAGATGTTCAACTACCTGCGTCGGTCCTCGGTCGACCTCGCCGCCCTCTACGAGACGCCCGTCCTGCCCGATGAGCCCGAGCGGTCGCTCGACCGAGCCGCGGCGTCCGCGCTGCTGCGCGAGGTCCGGGACGAGGGCCGGACGCTCCTCACCGAGGTCGAGTCGAAGGCAGTGCTCTCGGCCTACGGCATCCCGATCACCGAGACGCGCGTCGCCCGGACGGCCGAGGAGGCGGCCACCGCGGCGGAGGCCGTCGGCTACCCGGTTGTCGTGAAGCTCCACAGCCGGACGATCACCCACAAGACCGACGTCGGCGGCGTCCGGCTCAACCTCGTCGACGGTCCAGCCGTGCGGGAGGCGTTCGAGGGCATCCGCGCCGCAGTCACGGAGGCCCGCGGGGCGGAGCACTTCGAGGGCGTCAGCGTCCAGCCGATGATCAACTACAGCGGCTACGAGCTCATCGTCGGCTCGTCGCTCGATCCGCAGTTTGGGCCGGTCCTCCTGTTCGGGATGGGCGGCCAGCTCGTCGAGCTGTTCCGCGACCGCGCCCTCGGGCTGCCGCCGCTCACCTCGACGCTCGCCCGGCGGATGATCGAGCGAACGGTCATCTCGGGCGCGTTCGCCGGGATTCGCGGCCGGCGCCCGATCGACGTTGAGGGCCTCGAGCAGCTCCTGGTCCGGTTCAGCCTCCTCGTCGTCGAGCAGCCGCGGATCAAGGAGATCGACATCAACCCGCTGCTCGCGTCGCCTGAGCGGCTCATCGCCCTCGACGCCCGGATCGTCCTGCACGACCCCGAAGAGCGGGACGAGGACCTGCCGCGCCTTGCAATCCGGCCGTATCCGCGCCAGTACGTGCAGCCGTGGACGGCGCGTGACGGAACGGCGTTCCTCATCCGCCCGATCAGGCCCGAGGACGAGCCGCTCGTCGTCCGCTTCCACGAGGAGCTGACCGAGGAAACGGTCTACGCGCGCTACTTCGAGCACCTCGGCCTGTCGCATCGCACCGCCCACGAACGCCTGACCCGCGTCTGCTTCAACGACTATGACCGCGAGATCGCCCTCGTCGCGCTCGTCGAGGGCGACGGTGGACCGCGCATCGCGGCGATCGCGAGGCTCTCGAAGGCCCACGCTCGCCCGACCGCCGAGTTCGCGATCCTGGTGGCGGACCGCTGGCAGCGGCGCGGGCTCGGCGCCGAGCTGCTTCGCCGCCTCGTG
>DASTSC010000286.1:0-2157 GCA_035760905.1 Candidatus Limnocylindrales bacterium
GTCGGCTACGAGTCGAACGAGGCGAGCGTCCTCACGAACGTGAGCTCCGACCACCTCGACCTCCAGGGCATCCACACGCTGCCCGAGCTGGCCGAGGTGAAGGCGACCGTCTGCCGGATGACGAAGCCCGACGGCTGGGTCGTCCTCAACGCCGACGACCCGTACGTCTCGGCCGTCGCCCGCCGCGTCCGGGCGCACGTCGCCTGGTTCTCGGTCGCCCGGTCCGTGCCGGCGCGCGTCCGGCGTGCCGTCGCGGGCGGGGGCCGCGGCTACGTCGTCCGCGACGGCGTGCTCGTCGAGCTCGAGGAGGATCGCGTCCGTCCGATCGTGGGGCTGGCGGACGTGCCGATCACCTTCGGCGGATTCGCCCGCCACAACGTCGCGAACGCGCTCGCGGCCGGCGCCGCGGCGCGTGCCCTGGGCGCCTCGATCGACCAGGTCGCCGCCGGCCTGCGCGACTTCCGTCCCTCGGCCGAGCTGTCGCCGGGCCGGCTCAACGTCTTTCGCGTCGGACGCCGGCTCGTCGTCGTCGACTTCGCCCACAACGAGGCCGGCCTGAACGCCGTGCTCGACGTCGCCGACGGGCTGGCGGCGGCCGAGGGCGGTCAACCCCCACTGCCCGTCACCGCGGTCGTCGGGACCGCCGGCGATCGCCCGGACGATACCCTCCGCGGGCTCGGCCGGATCGCCGCGCGGCGGGCCGAGCGCGTCGTCATCAAGGAGACCCGCAAGTACCTCCGGGGCCGGACCGCCGAGTCGGTCGTCGGGGAGCTTCGGGCCGGCGTCGCCGAGGTACTCGGCCGGGAGGCCACCCGGTCGCTGGAGGTCTACGCGTCCGAGGCGGCCGCGCTCCGCGGGGAGCTGGCACGCGCCGACGCCGGGGTCGTCGTCCTCCTCTGCCACGAGGATCGCGACGGGGTCTTCGAGGTGCTCCGCGAGGCCGGCGGCGAACCGTTCGACCTCCCGCAAGCGACGAGGACGCTCGGCGGCTGAGACGGCCGGCGGGGGACGACCGTCAGGCCACGGTCACGCCCGCATCATGCGGCGTTCTCGAACGCCTCCCGCAGCCAGCTTTCGACCTCGTCGTCGAGGTCCGACAGGTCGCGGATCTCGAGGTGGTGCATCCAGATGCGCGGCGCCGGGTGGGCGACCTGCTTGAACCGCGGCGAGCGATCGTGGCGGCCGAGCGCGATCGAGAGCACGACGTCGACGCCGCGACCGGGGAAGACCGGCGGCCAGAGGTAGGCGAACCCGCGCCGGCGCCGGAACGCCACCTGGGTCTTCGTCGTGCGGACAGTCACGTCGCCGAGCGACTCGACGATGCGTTCCACGCGGTCGACGACCGCGAGCGCGAACGTCTGGCCCGCGAAGAGCGTCGCGGGAGTCGAAGGATCGCCCCTCACCGGACTGGCACCCCGATCGGCCCCGTCAGCCCTCCGGGGCCTCGAGCTCTCCGGGGTCGGCGAAGGCGGCCGCATGCCTGCCACCGGCCGCGCTCATCGCCTCCCGGTAGACCCTGACCGCATCGTCGACGCAGGCGACGACGAGGTCGCCGGGTACGGCGCGCCGGAGGGCCACGCGGACGGCGTGGATCTCGTCGAGGATCGTCTCGGAGCGACTCGTCCGCTTCGCGGCCGCGTCCGAGCCCGAACGGGCGTCCGAGCCCGCGGCCCGGATGCCCCTCATGACGTTCGCCGCCGACTCCCCGGCCGGGCGACCGCGGAGGTTGCGGTCCTCGCGGACGATGACCTCGTCGAACGCGGTCGCGGCGAGCGCGCCGTATTCGCGCTGGTCCTCGTCGCGCCGATCGCCCGGAATCCCGATGACCCCGATCGCCCGCCCGTTCCGGGTCCCTCCGGCCGGCGGCCGCGCCGCGACAGCGCCCCGCTTCGCCTGTGGCTCGACCATCATCCGGTTCACGAAGTCGGCCAGCTGCCGCATCCCGTCGACGTTGTGGCAGTAGTCGATGACGACCCGGACCCCGCCGACGTCGAGCAGGTTGAGCCGCCCGGGAGCCTGGAAGAACGACGTCGTGAACGTCCGGAGGCCCTGCCGGATGTCGTGGAGGTGGGCGCCGACGGCCCACGCCGCAGCGGCGGCGGCCAGGGCGTTGGCGACGTTCATCCGGGCCCGCCCGCCGAACGTCGCCGGGATGAG
>DASTSC010000287.1:0-2037 GCA_035760905.1 Candidatus Limnocylindrales bacterium
CGTCTCGCCCTCGAGCAGCGGCAGCATGATGTCGAGCATCTCGTCGGTCCGCCGGCCACGCTCGGACTTGTGGACGCCGACCGCCTCGTACTCGGCGTCGTTCCAGCCGACGCCCGCGCCGAGCACGACCCGGTTGTCCGAAAGGAACTGGAGCGTCGCCAGCTCCTTGGCGAGGAGGACCGGATTGCGGAGCGGCATGATCAGGATCGAGGTGCCGAGCCGGACCCGGTCGGTCACGCCGGCCGCGACCGCGAGCGAGAGGATCGGCTCGAGCCAGTTCACCGAGTAGAACCGCTTGCCGACGAGCAGGTGGTCGGTGATGAAGAGCGAGTCGAAGCCGAGGTCCTCGACGGTTCGCGCGAACTCCTTGATCCCGCGCGCCCGCTCCGGGCCGTCGCCCTCCCAGACGTACGACGGCAGGAAGACCCCGAACCGCCCGACCTCGCTCATTCGCGCCTCCCTGTCATGTCTCGCTGGTCACCGGCCCCGATAGACCGGGGCGCGCTTCTCGAGGAACGCCCGGGCGCCCTCCGCCAGGTCGTCCGTCGCGAAGATCCGCACCGACGCGTCGATCTCCGCCGCGATCCCGTCCTCGATCGGCCGGTCGAGGCCGGCGTCGACGAGTCGCTTCGCCTCGCGCACGGCGAGCGGGCCGCGCTCCGCGATCTCCGCGCCGATCTCGGTCGCCCGTTCGACCGCGCGACCTTCGGGCACGACCTCCGCGACGAGCCCGATCCGCTCGGCCTCGGCCGCGGTCAGCACCCGCCCCGTGAGGATCAGCTCCTTCGCCCGCGCCGCGCCCACGACCCGCGGCAGCCGCTGTGTCCCGCCCGCGCCCGGCGTCACCGCGAGCCGGACCTCGGTCAGGCCGAGCCTCGCCCGCTCCGAGGCGACCCGGATGTCGCAGGCGAGGGCGAGCTCGAGGCCCCCGCCGAGGGCGTTGCCCTCGATCGCCGCGATCGTCGGCATCGGCAGCCGCGCCACCCGAGAGAAGGCCGCCTCCTCGCGGGTGAAGTGCGCCCGCCCCGCCGGTCCGCGATTGGCCTCGAACCCGCGCACGTCCGACCCGGCCGAGAACGCCCGCTCGCCCCGGCCGCTGACGACGACCGCACGGACGTCGCCGGGCTCCGCCGCCTCGAGCGCGCCGAGCGCCGCGTCGAGCTCGTCGAGCAGCGCCGGCGTCACGAGGTTGAGTGGCGGGTTGTCGAGCACGAGGTGGGCGACGCGGCCAAGCTCGAGCGCGACGAGACCGCTCATGACCCGCGCCCGAAGTCGGCGGCGAGGCCCATCGGCCCCGTCGCGTAGAGGCGTGCGTCCATCGTCCGCAGCTCCTCGGCGACCCGCGGCCGGAAGCCCATCTGCCCGAGGACGTCCCGCTCGACGTCGACCCCCGGGGCCACCTCGATCAGCTCGAGGCCGTGGTCGGCGAGCGCGAAGACGGCCCGCTCGGTGATGTAGCGGACCTGCTGCCCGCGCTCGCGCGCCAGCCGCCCGTTGAACGAGATCTCCTTCACCTGCGGCACGAACTTCGGCAGCGAGCCTTCGTGGAGGATCCGGACCGCGCCGTCGATCCCGAGCTCGAGTCCGCGCGCGGTGAGCGTGCCGACGAAGTTGATCCGCGGCGTCAGCGCGCTGATGTTCGGGAAGCCGCCCGGGCCGCGGACGCGACCCTCGAACGCGTGGACGTTGACGTTGCCCTCGGCGTCGACCTCGGCGAACGAGAGGCTGGCGATGTCGAGCCCGCCGCCGTCGTAGAAGTCGAACATATACGGCTGGTCGATCATCGCCTGGTAGTTGAACCCAGCCCCGCCCTCGTTGCCGGCGACCGGGACGCCGCCGAAGATCCCCTGCTCGACCGTCAGCACGAGCCGGTCGGTGATCTCCTCCTCCCAGGCGACCCGGCCGATGAGCTGGCTGATCCCGAAGCCGAGGTTGCAGATCGCGCCGGGCGGGAACTCGAGGAGCGACCGCCGGGCGATGACCTTGCGGACGTCGAGCGGCAGCGCCGGCTCGTCGGCCGGCGGCCGGCGCATCGCG
>DASTSC010000288.1:0-4453 GCA_035760905.1 Candidatus Limnocylindrales bacterium
CGAACCTTCGCCTTCACCGACATCGTCGACTCGACGAAGCTCGCGGCGATCCTCGGCGACGAGGCCTGGGAGCGGGTCATCGGCTGGCACGACGGCGCGATCCGGTCCGTGGTCGCGGAGCACGCGGGGGAGGTCGTCAAGGCGACCGGCGACGGCTTCTTCCTCGCCTTCGAGCGGCCCGACCAGGCGATCGACGCGGCCGTCGCGATCCAGCGCCGGTTCGACGAGCAGCGCCGGACGCAGGGCTTCGCGCCGGCGGTTCGGATCGGGCTCCACGAGGCCGAGGCCGGACGGTCGGGCCTCGACTACGTCGGCGGCGGCGTCAACGCGGCGGCCCGGATCGGCGGTGCGGCGAACGGCGGCGAGGTGCTCGTCTCCGCCTCGACGCTGGCGCGGGTCCGCTCGAGCCCGCGCGAGGTCGGGCGGCGGAGCGTCGAGCTCAAGGGCATCGAGGGACCGGTGGACGTGGTCGCCCTCGACTGGCGGTAGCCAGGGCGACGCGATGAGTCCGCGGCTCACGACCGGTCTGAAGGGATGCGCGGCGAGGTGACCGCGCCGGCCGAATGACGACACAGATTGTCAGGTTTGGCCGCGATCATCGGGCCATGCCAACCCGGGACGAGGAGACCCCATGACGGACGAGACCGGCGCAGCCGGACTGCGCCTGGACCCGCGCCAGAAGCTCGAGATCCTCGGCGCGATCCTGCTCGCGATGTTCCTCTTCGCGCTCGACCAGACGGTCGTCGGGACCGCCCTGCCGCGGATCGTCACGGATCTCCACGGCAATGACCTCTACACCTGGGCCGTCACGGTCTACCTCCTGACGGCCACGATCAGCGGCCCGATCTACGGCAAGCTCTCCGACCTGTTCGGCCGCCGCCCGATCATCCTCGGCGCGGTGGCGCTCTTCCTCGTCGCCTCGATCCTGTCGGGGCTGAGCGCGGACATGACCCAGTTCATCGCGTTCCGCGGGCTCCAGGGCCTCGGTGGCGGGGCCGTGTTCCCGGTCGCCCTCGCGGTCATCGCCGACCTCTACACGCCGGCGGAGCGCGGCAAGTACCTCGGGCTGTTCGGGGCCGTGTTCGGCCTCTCGTCGCTCCTTGGCCCGGGCCTCGGCGGCTTCATCACCGACACGTGGAGCTGGCACTGGATCTTCTTCGTGAACGTGCCGATCGGGCTCGTCTCGCTCGCGATCCTCTGGCGGCTCCTGCCGCCGATCCGGCGACCGGAGGCGGCGCGGAACATCGACTACCTCGGCGCGGCGGTCTTCACGCTCGCGATCGCGCCGTTCCTCGTCGGCCTCACGAACAAGCAGACCGGCGAATGGACCGATCCGGCGGTCGGCGGTCTCGCTCTCGTCGGCCTCGCGTTCGGCGCGCTGTTCCTGTGGGTCGAATCGCGGGCGCCCGAGCCGATCGTCCCGCTCTCGCTCTTCCGCCTTCGCTCGTTCTCGATCTCGGTCGCCGCGACGCTGCTCGCCTCGTTCGGGTTCTTCGGGGCGATCATCTTCCTGCCGCGCTGGTTCCAGACGGTCGGCGGGGCGAGCGCCACCGAGTCCGGCTACAGCCTCCTGCCGCTCCTCGCGGCGATGATCGTGACCGCCGTCGCGTCGGGTCAGATCGTCGCGCGGACGGGCCGCTATCGCGTCCTGCTCGTCGGCTCCCTCGGCCTCCTCGCGGTCGCGCTCGTGCTCATGACGAACCTGAGCGCCACGACCGACCGGCCGACGCTGTGGCTCTGGATGGTGCTCGCCGGGATCGGCATCGGGCCGACGCTCGCGGTCTTCACGCTCGTCGTCCAGAACGCGGTGCCGCACGAGGAGGTCGGCGTCGCGACGAGCAGCCTCACGTTCTTCCAGCAGATCGGCGGCACGATCGGGCTCACGATCGCCGGCACGCTCTTCGCGAGCCGGCTTGTCGAGGAGATGCCGCGCCAGCTCGTCGCGGCAGGTGTCCCGCCCCAGTTCGCCGACGCGTTCGCGAGCGGTGGCGCCGGTGGGGGCTCGGTCGACCTGACGGCGACCGGCGACCTCGGCGCCCGGATCCTCGCCGCGGTGCCCGACGCGTTCCGGTCGGTCGTCGAGCCGATGATCCCGGCGATCGTCACCGGGATCCACGAGGCGTTCTCGATCGCGCTCGCGTCGACGTTCTGGGTCGGCATCGCCGGTGCGATCGTCGCCGCGGTCATCGTCGCGTTCCTGCCCGAGGCCCGGATGCGCGAGACGTTCCACCTCGAGCCCGCGCCGGCGGCCGAGCTCGGGGGGCTGCGGGCCGAGGAGTAGCGGAGGCAGCCGGTGATCGAGCTCGACCACGTCCTCATCGCCGTCGCCGATCTCGACGCGGCTGCTGCCGATCTCGACCGGCGGGCGGGCCTTGCATCGGTCGCCGGCGGTCGGCACGAGGCGTGGGGGACCGCGAACCGGATCGTGCCGCTTGGCGCGACCTATCTCGAGCTGATCGCGATCGTCGATCCGAAGCTCGCGGCGACGACGACCGTCGGACGCTGGATCGAGCGGACGGCGAAGGGTCGGCCGATGGGCTGGGTTCTCCGGACGACCGACATCGACGCTGTCACCGACCGTCTCGGCCTCACCGCGGTCGCGGGAAGCCGGCTGACGCCCGACGGGCGGACGCTGACGTGGCGGACGGCCGGGATCGACGAGGCGTCGGCCGAGCCGTCGTTGCCGTTCTTCATCGAGTGGGGTCCCGGGACGCCCCACCCGGGCACGGCGTCCGTCGCCCATCGGGCCGGCGCGGTCCGCCTCGCCGGGATCGACGTGACGGGCGACGGCGAGCGGCTCGTCGCGTGGCTCGGAGACGTCCGGCTCGGCGATGGGCGGCTGCCGGTCGCGGTCACGGCCGGCGAGCCTCGGGTGCGGGGAGTGCGCCTCGCGACCGATTCCGGCGAGCGGGTGATCGAGGCCGTCTGACGCCGCTCAGCGGACGCTCCACAGCGTGAGCGTTCCGTCCCTCGGCGCCACGAGGTAGAGCTCGTAGCCGGCGTTGTTGCCCTGGTTCGTGGCGGCGGAGTAGTCGACCTCCACGATCACCGCCTGGCTCAGGTCCGGGTGGTCGCCTGCGATCGGCCCTGCCAGCTCGGCGAGCGACGGCGCGGTCCGGGGATTGGCGACGAGGGTGTAGGCGGTTCCCACGCCGGCGAGGTAGGCCGCCCGCTCGGAGGCGAAGTCCGTCTCGGATGCATAGCCGGCCTTCGAGGCGGGCCCGAGGAGGCTCCATGCTGCCGAGGGGTGCCCGGTCACGAGGGCGTCGAGGTACTTGCGGACGAGGCTCTTCGCGTCGCCCGACGTCAGCGTCGCGGACGACGACGGCGTCTTCACGGCGCCGCTCGGCCCGGGCTCCTTCGACGCGGTCGGACTCGCCCCGACGGCAGGCAGCGATGCGGTCGGGGCCGGGCCGCGGAGTCCGGGGATCACGACGGCGACCACGAGGACCGCGATCGCCGCGATGGCGAGGATGCCCAGCGGCGGGGCGTCGCGACGAGCGGCAGCGCCCGGCGCGTCCGCAGGTCGGGCGGCGGTTCCGGAGATCACGTTCCATTCCTCGAGGATGCGGTCCGCGCGGCGATCGTTCATCACGCAGCCTCCAGCTTGTCGCGCGCACGCGCGACGGCAGCTCGCAGCGCGCCGGGGCTCGTCCCGAGCAGCTCGGCCGCCTCTCCGTAGGCCACTCCCTCGAGCGCGGTCAGCACGAGCGCCGTTCGTTCGAGCGGAGAGAGGGTCGACATCGCCGCCCGCACGTCGAGCCACCGCGCCCGGACCGACTCGTCCGGCATGCCGATCGAGTGGGGGAGAACCCGACGCCGAAGCGCCCGGAACCGGTCGGTGGCGAGGCGGCGAGCGGCGACGAACAGCCAGGGCACGATCGGACGCTCCCAGTCGACGGTCGTCCGGCGGTTCCACAGCCGGAGGAACGCGTCCTGGGTCAGGTCCTCGGCAGCGCCCCAGTCGTTCGTCCAGGCGAGCGCGTACCGGAAGACATCCTCCCAGTGGACCTCGAAGGCCCGCTGGTAGGCGGCCTCCGGGCTCTCGGCCGCGACGACGACGACGCTCATGCCCCTAGACACGCCTGATGGCCCCGATTCGCACGGTTCTGGCCGAAAGTGGGCGAGTCGTGCGATCATGCACGCCCGCCGGGCTGTCCGGCGGGCGACGCGTGGCCGCTTTCTCGATCGGACCGCACCTCGCTCGTTCGTTCGGGAAGACATGGAGGTCATGCATGGCCACCGGAACCATCAAGAAGGTCGTCGCCGATCGCGGCTTCGGCTTCATCACCGCCGATGACGCGAAGGACTACTTCTTTCATCGGAACAGCCTCGAGCCGTCGCTCGACTTCGACCGCCTCGTCGGCGGCGAGCGGGTCCAGTTCGAGATCGCCCAGAGCCCGAAGGGGCCGCGAGCGGAGAGCGTCCGCTCGGCCTGAGCCACCGCAGACGC
>DASTSC010000289.1:0-3092 GCA_035760905.1 Candidatus Limnocylindrales bacterium
TGAGCTACATCGGCTGGGCCGTCCTGATCGTCGGCGCGCTCGCGTTCGGCGTGATCGCCCAGTTCGTGGGTGAGACCGAGACCGGTTACGAGTGGCTCGTCGACGGCGTCGCCGCGTTCATCGGCGGCCTCGTCGCCAGCGAGTTCATCACCGCGTGGCGCGGCTTCGAGCCCGTCTACGAGGGGCTCGCGCTCGTGCCGGCAGTGATCGGCGCGCTCGTCCTCGGCCTCGTCGTGGAGGTCGCGACCCGCTACGCGACGGGTGGCCGCTACATGCACGCGGCCGTCTGACGACGGATCGCTCCTCGCGGCGCCGGAGTCCTCGCGGGCTCCGGCGCCGCGCCATATCCGGCCCGCGACGCGCCGAGCCTTCGCTCGGCCGGTGGTGCGTCAGCTCGGCCGGCTGACCCGTACGTCGTCGAAGGCGGCCTCGACGAGATTGTTCCGGCCCCCGTCCGTCGCCGAGAACCTGAGACGGACCGTCTGCCCGGCCCAGGCGTCGAGGAGGATGGAGGCGTGCCGCCACGCGCCGTCGCGGTCGACCGGCGCGCCCTGGACGAGCAGCACCGTGTGGGCCACGTCGGCGCCGTCGACGACCGAGACGCGCAGCTCGTCGGCCGCGCTCGAGCCCGACCCGTGGGCGAACGTCCAGGCGAACGTCAGGTGCTGGCCGCTGGCCGCCGGGAGGCTGATCGGCGGCGATTCGACGGTCGTCGTCCCGCCGTCGAGGTCGTTGGCGCCGGCCGACGTCCCCGCCGCGAGACCCGTCGCGAAGACGCCGGTCCCGGACGGCGCCGGACCGAGCTGCTTCGGTCCGTGCGAGCTGGTCGCGCGAGCGTTTCCGCGGGCCCAGCGGCCGTCGCTCGCGGTGTCCGTCCCGTCGGGGTTGCGGGTCCAGCCCCGCGCCACCTCGAGGTCGTCGTCGAAGGCCCCGCAGCGGGCGTTCCGGACCGCCGCACCGAGGACCCGATAGGGACAGTCGGCGTGCTCGATGAGGTAGAGGACGGCCTCCTTGTTGCGGCCGGTCTCGGGCCGGATCCGCGAGTCGTCGGGGTAGTCGCGGATCGACAGCTCGAACGTGTAGCTGAAGATCCGGTAGACGCCGTACTCGAAGTCGCGAGTGGTCCCCGACGTGATGTAGAGATCGCTCGCCTGCTCGGGCCGGTAGCCATTCGTCGCCGCCATGTGACGACCGATCTTCCGGAGCGCGTCGTGATCCTCGACGGTCATGTCCCCCGGCACGTTCCGCAGGGTGTAGCCGTACGGCCACATCACGAGGCGGCCGTATTCGTGGAACGTGATCGCGGTCCGGATCTGCTGCCGCCCGCCGACGACGCGCGAGGCGAGGAAGTCGCGCATCGCCCGCGTCTCGGGGGCCGAGAACGGGCGCGGTCCGCGGTACGTGATCGCCTGCGGGTTCGAGCTCGTCCGGCCGCCCCCGCCCCACTCGTAGCCGAAGTTGCGGTTCAGGTCCGTCCCGACGTACGGCGAGCCCGGCGTCGGCTGGCGGTTCTTGCGCCAGTAGTGGAACCGGCCGTTCCGAATGTCGTACTGGCCGCCGTCCGGGTTGACCGCGAACACGAGCCAGATCTCGCGCGTGTTCACGATGTTCGTGATCCGGGCGTCCGAGCCGTAGCCGTTCACGAGCCAGTGGAGGATCCGGAGCGTCATCTCGAGGCCCATGTGCTCGTCGCTGTGGGTCAGGCCGTCGAACAGGACCTCGGGCTCGTTCTCGTCGAGCGCGACGTTGTCGGACACCTTCGCCGCCCAGAGCTGGCGGCCGTCGTAGCTCTCGCCGATCGAGAAACGCTCGACGATCGTGGGATGCGCGGCCGCGACCGCCGCGACCTCGTCACGCATCTCCGGGTACGTGTGGTAGCCCTCGTAGCCCGCCGGAAAGTCGCGCGCTGCCACGGCCGGGACGGCGGGTGGCGCGAGAAGCCCGCCGAGCACGAGGGCGAGGGCGAGGAAGCGGGCGCGGCTACGGCCGGGCAGCGCGGGCATGGCGGGACGCTACCGCTTCGGGGCCGCCCGCACCAGCGGGAGGATCGTCCCGTCGCCCGACGGCACCGCCTCGTAGTGGACGACGGTCCACTCGAGGAGCAGCTCGTCGTGCCGCGTCGCGCCGGGCGCGAGAACCGATCCGCCGGTCGCCCGGGCGATCGCCGACCAGTGACCCCAGACGGAGACCGTGACGAAGCGGTCCGCGTCGCGGACGCCGAGGTAGAGCGCTCGTGGCCCCGACCCGGCGGCGAGGTCCGACCGGGTCCCCCGCTCGACCAGGCCGATGTAGTCGTCGCGCGCCCCGGGCTTCGTGCGACCGAACACCACCCGCACGACGCGCTCCTCGATCGGCTGCCGCGGCTCGAACGCCAGGCGGAGCGGGACCACGTCGAGGCGCTTGTCGGTCGTGTCGTCGATGAACTCGGGGTGGAAGGTCGGCGCGTCGAACGACTCGCCGACGGCCGCGATCATCGCCGCGGGGGAGTCCCAGACCGAGGCGACGACCCGCTCGCCGGTCTCGTCCGGGCCCTGCCGCCCGAGATGGATCGCCCGGACCCCGGGCAGTGCGACGAGGTCGGGGAGCATGATGTCGCGAAGCGTCCGATCGAACGCCGGTTGGACCGGCCGGAACCGAAACAGCCGCAGGACGCCGGCGTCTTCTCGCGGCGACCCAGCCCCGGCGCCACGTCCGGGCACCTCGCGGTCTCCCATCCCGTCCCCTTCCCGACCCACGAGACCGTGCGCGGCGCGAGGCGACTGCCCGGCCGCGACGCATTGGTGCGCGGGCCTACTGTGGCATACGGCCGTTGAGTCAGAACGTCCCGTCTAGCCCCGCTTCGCGGGGGTGGAGCGCGGTTGCCGGCGGCTCGCCGACGACCGCTTGCGGCCGCTCTCCATGGTCGACGATCGGCGGCGCGAGCGCGTCGCTCCGAACCTCGCGGCCCGCTGCATCTCCTCCTCGGTCTCCTGCTCGACGGTCAGGTAGTCGTTGCGCGCGGCGTCGACTGCCCGGATCAGCTCGTCGAGCTTGAGGTGGAGCGCCTTCGTCGTCCTGTTCTGGCTGTTCTGGATGACGAAGACCATGAGGAA